>NZ_JAPNKC010000001.1:6935714-7254642 GCF_026626705.1 Pyxidicoccus sp. MSG2 | reverse complement strand
AGGAACTGCTCGTGAGCGGGAAGCCTCCGGAGGGCCCTCCCACCGCGCTCCAGCGGCCCGCCGCCACGTCCCGGGGGCCGAAGCCCGCACCGGGCGGCCCCCGCAGCATCCTCGTCGTCCTGTCCGGCCACGGCTACTGGGGTGAGGAGCTGGTGGGCCCGTTGGAGGTCTTCACCCGCCAGGGCTACCGCGTCGAGTTCGCCACGCCGGACGGGCGGCGCCCCGTGGCCCTGCCTCCCAGCATGGACGCGAGCTACGTCGACCCGCCGCTCGGGCGTCCGGTGACCTCACCGGAGATGGCCCGTGCGGTGCGCCGGCTCGACGACGTCGGCCCCGACCCGAGCGAGCAGTCCCGGCTCTTCGATGCTCCGCTGAACCTCTCGGCGCTGCTGCCCGAGCGGCCCTACTTCAGCCACCCCGTGCTGGTGCGCGCGCTGGAGGCCTACTACCGCGAGCGGGATGAGGCCCTGCGTGCGTTCGAGCGGTTCGACGCGCTGCTGCTGGTGGGCGGCAGCGGCCCCATCGTCGACCTGGCCAACAACCAGCGCGTGCACGACCTCATCCTGGGCTTCCTGAAGCTGGGCAAGCCCATCGCCGCGGAGTGCTACGCGGTGACCTGCCTCGCCTTCGCGCGGGAGGTGGAGGACCGGCGCAGCATCCTGCGCAACAAGCACGTGACGGGACACTGCCTGGAATACGACTACAAGGACGGCACCGGCTTCGTGGGCACCGACTTCAACATGGGCCCGCCGCCGTACCCGCTCGAGTTCATCCTCCGCGATGCGACGGGGCCCGAGGGGCAGTACCACGGCAACTTCGGCAAGGAGCGGTCGGTCATCGTCGACTACCCGTTCATCACCGGCCGCTCCACCCCGGACTCCACCCTGACGGGCGAGAAGCTCGTCGAGGTGCTGGAGCAGGGATTGCGCCGGTGGGGCTGGTAATGCAATCACAGACAAAAGGAGGAGACACCATGAAGAGAACAGGGTGCATTGCCCTCCTCGAGCAGCTCGTCGCGGAGGGAGCCACGTATCTGTTTGGCAACCCGGGCACCGTCGAGGAGGGCTTCCTCGATGCGATGCGCGCCGTGCCTGGAATCCAATACATCCTCGGCCTCCAGGAGTCCGTGGCCGTGGCCATGGCGGATGGCCACGCGCGGGCGACCGGGCGGCCCGCCTTCGTCCAGCTCCACTCGGGGGTGGGGCTGGGCAATGGCATCGGGATGCTCTACCAGGCGAAGCGCGGCAACTCCCCGCTGGTGGTGTTCGCGGGGGAGGCCGGACTCCCCTATGACGCCATGGACGCGCAGATGGCCTGCGACCTGGTGACCATGGCCCGCCCGGTCACCAAGTGGGCCACGCGCGTCGTCCATCCGAGCTCGGTGCTGCGGGTGCTGCGCAAGGCCATCAAGATTGCCTCGACGCCACCCATGGGGCCCGTCTTCGTCTCGCTGCCCATGGACGTGCTCGATGCGCTGAACGACGAGCGCGTCTTCCCCACGCCGCGGCTGGACACCCGGGCGGCGCCGGAGCCGGAGGCGGTGGAGGCCCTCGCACGCATGCTCGCGGAGGCCGACGCGCCGATGCTCATCATCGGGGACGGAGTGAAGGCCTCGGGGGCCCAGGCGGAGCTGGCCCGCGTGGCCGAGTTGCTCGGCGCCGAGGTGTGGGGCGCCAACAGCTCCGAGGTGAATATGGACGCCGCTCATCCCCTGTACCGGGGCCTGCTGGGGCACATGTTCGGCAAGGACAGCACGGCGGTCGTCTCCCAGGCGGACGCCGTGCTCATCATCGGCACGTATGTGTTCCCCGAAGTCTTCCCCGCCCTGTCCGGCGTCTTCCGGCCGGGCGCCCGGGTCGCCCATGTCGATCTCGACGCGTATGAGATTGCCAAGAACTTCCCTGTCGACCTGGGCCTGGTGGCGGACCCGAAGCGCACGCTCGGGGCGCTCGCGGAGGCGCTGGAGCAAGTCCTGACACCGGCACGGCGGGCGGCCGCGGAGGGGCGGCTGCGCGGCGCGCGGGAGGAGCAGGAGCGGGTCCGGACGCGGGAAGCCGGTGCGGGCGACGACGCAATGCCCGCGCTCTTCCTGCGGGAGCTGGCGAGGCGGGTGGGCGACGAAGCCATCATCTTCGACGAGGCCATCACCTCCTCGCCGGAGGTGAACCGGGCGCTGCCCGCGCGCAGGCCCGGGCACTACTTCCAGACGCGAGGCGGCTCCCTCGGGGTGGGGATTCCGGGCGCCCTGGGCGTCAAGCTGGCCCACCCGGACAAGACGGTCATCAGCTTCACCGGGGATGGCGCGAGCATGTACACCATCCAGGCCCTCTGGACGGCGGTGCGTCACGGCATCGGCGCCAAGTTCGTGGTGTGCAACAACGGGGGCTACCGGCTGCTGGACGCCAATCTCCTGGAGTACTGGAAGGAGCGCGGCATCCCCGAGCATCCGTTCCCCAACTCGTTCAGCCTGGCCTTCCCCACGCTGCACTTCGTGGAGCTCGCGCGCTCCATGGGCGTGCCCGCCGCGCGGGTGAGCACGGTGAAGGAGATTGGCCCCGCGCTCGACCTGGCCCTCGCGACTCCAGGCCCGTTCCTCATCGACTGGGTGCTCCCTCGCGAGCCCCTGGACCCGGACGCCGACCGCCGCTGCGGGCAGTAGCAGCCGCCGCGTTGGAATGAAGAAAGAGGCCAGGCTCGGGAACTCCGAGCCTGGCCTCTGTCGTTTCAGCGCCTCAGTTCACGGCGACGCGCTGGAGGATGACGAGCCCGCGCGCGGGGAGGACGACTCGCAGCGCGTCTCCCCGGGGCACCAGCGTCCCGCCAAGGTTGCCGACGTTGTCTCCCCCATACCGCTCGGCGTCGCTGTTGAAGACCTCCTTCCAGGCGCCCCCGCCGAGCCGGGAGTGCATCAGCTCATAGCCGTCCGAAAACGGCCGGTCGTTGAGGCTGACGACGACGAGGAGCTCCTCCGTCCCACTCCAGCGCCGGAAGGCGAGGACGCGGTTGACGTCGTGCACGGCGAGGACCTCGAGCTCACGTGAGCGCAGCGCCTCCGAGGCCCCTCGCAGGCGGATGAGCTCCTGGTAGTACCGGAAGAGGTGCTGTCCCCTGCCCTCCCGCAGCCCCAGGAGGTCCTCACGCTGGCTCACGAAGGTGTCGTACCGGTAGTCATTGGCGGCGCCCACCTCCTCGCCCATGAGGAACATGGGCGTTCCCGCCGAGAGCGCGGAGAGGCCGAAGACCGTCCGGCAGCGGGCCTCGGCGGCTCGGAGGGTCTCTCCCCGCAGCTCCGCCCCGTTGGCGGCGACGACGAGGGTCCGCCGCGTGCCCTCGCCGTTGCCGGCCTCGTCGTGGGACTCGTGGTAGACGACCGTCTTGCTTCCCGTCCGGGCCAGCACGCCCGCGAAGGTGCCCATGGCCAGCGGTGAGCCATCTCCCCTGCCCGAGGTCCAGAGCAGCTTGGCGAACTCCGTGCCCCGCGTCGGGCCTCCGATGAGGTGATGGTAGAAGTTGGCGTACCAGGCGGCGTCGAAGCCCAGGCCCCCCTCCCCCACCGGCGTCGTCACCGCGTCCCAGCCGGAGTGGTCCTCCGCCATGAGCATCACCCCCGGGCGGATGAGGCGCAGCGTGCGGCACCACTCCCGGAGGAACCGGGCCCCGGCGATGTTGGGGCCGGAGGCAGGCTGCCCGTTGGCGTGCAGCACGTTGTAGCTGTGGATGCACGTCGTCTGGTCCACGCGAAACCCGTCGATGTGGAACTCCTCCATCAGCGTGACGGCGCTGCTGGTGAAGAGCGCGCGGACCGCCTCCTCGTGGAAGCGGGGGGCGTACCCGGTCGACTGGTTGTCGATGTAGCCCCCGTGCCCTGGCGCCGCCGTCGAGCCGGGTTGCGTCGCCGCCCGCTCGTAGTCGGGGTAGTCCTCGGGGCGGCCCTCGTACCAGAAGTAGAGGTTCTCCGTGTGGACGTTGGAGTCATACATCCACTCCGCCCGCTCGGAGTCGGGGTGGTAGTGATTGTAGACGACGTCCATGATGACAGCGATTCCGCGGCGGTGGCACTCACGCACGAAGTGCTTGAGCTGGTCGCGGCCTCCGCCCGCGTATTCGATGGCGTGGTAGTGCGTGGTGGCGTAGCCCCAGTTCGGCAGCCCTCCGAACTCGGACATCGGGAGCAGCTCCACGGCGTTGATGCCGAGCGACTCGAGGTGGTCGAGCAGCGCCACCGCGTCCGTCAGGGTGCCCACCGCGTCCTTCCCGAAGCCGAGCGCTCCGACGTGCAGCTCGTAGATGACCAGGTCCTGCACCCGGGTGGGCACGGGCCGGCCGGGGCGGAACTCGTCACGCCAGAACTCCTCCTCGGGGAGGAACTCCTGCTCGGGCCACCGCGGCTCTGCGAAGTGCTTCGTCACCTGGTCGGGGTCCACCACCACGGAGCAGCTCACGGTGGCGTTCACCTCATTCCGGCTTCCGTGATGCGGCTTGCCCAGGGGGTCGACAGTCCCTCGTCCCAACTGGCAGCGCGAGTAGAGGTCGGTCCTGTAGGCCACCTGTCCGTCGGCCTTGGTGACCCGGAACATGTAGGGCTGGAACCGGAGCTGCTCGAAGGCCAGGGCCCCGGAGCCGTCGGGCTCCGTCTCCCAGACACCGCCCGGCCCGCGGACCATGGGCAGCACCGGAAGCGTGGGCGACAGGCCCGTCCCGTCATCCGCGATGTAGCCGCCCTCCTGCGTCCCGAAGACCACCTCGACCTGCCTGGCGTTGGGAGCCCAGACGGCGAAGCGCGCCAGCGGCCGGGCCGCGCCCTGGAGGAAGTGCTTCTGGGCACCGAGGCGGCGGCCCTGCGTCAGGAAGTAGCGCTCGCACGAGGGCTCGGCGCCGAGCACGAAGGCGCGGACGGACTCGGGCGGGACGGTGTCCCCACGCTCGGCCGGGATGGCCCATGCGTCCACCCCGCCGGGGCCGTCCGCGATGACGCCCCACCTGAACTCCCTGCCCACCTGGGACGCGTCGAACGTCACGGTGGCGCGGAAGCAGGGGCAGCCATCCTCCGCGAGGGCCGGCTCCATGGGGATGACGGACCACGTGTCGGAGGCCTGGCCTCCCGCGTCCCAGCTCCCGGTGAGTCGGACGTTTCGAAAGACTTCTCGTTTCAACCCCGTGCGGTACTCGAATTGGACGGAAACAGACATGAGACCTTCCTTGGGTGGATGAGGCAGTGGCAGGCCCATGGAGCCACCGCCCCCAGGGGTGTGACGGCTGCCTGCCTCCGTCCGACCGCTCGGCCATCACACCGCCCGTCCCGGGGCTCCATGGAGACCACCGGGAGGTGACAGGTGCATCCACACGCAGAGCCCCCACGCCAGGCCCCCGTGCTCCGCTCCAGCGAGAGCGCCCATCAGGAGCGCAAGGTCACCTGGACGGAGCTGTTCTTCGACCTGGTGTACGTCGTGGCCATCGCGCGGCTCGCGCATGAGCTGAAGCAGACCCCGACGCTGGCCGGGGCCGCTGCATTCGCATGCCTCTTCGTCCCGGTCTGGTGGTCGTGGATTGGCGTCACCGTCTACTCCGACCGGTTCGACTCGGATGGCACCGCCGACCGGCTGCTGCTCGCATTGCAGACGCTGGCCGTGGCGGCGCTCGCCGTGCAGCTTCACGACGGGACGGGCGTCAACGCCCCCGGCTTCGCGCTGGCCTATTGCGTGCTGCGGCTGCTGCTCGTCCTCCAGTACGCGCGCGCCTGGCGGCACATCCCGGCCGCCCGGCCCCTGGCGGCCAGGTACATGATGGGATTCTCGCTCGCGGTGCTGCCGTGGCTCGCCTCGGTCTTCGTCCCGCTCCCGCTCCGCATCCCCCTCTGGGCGGCCGGCATCGTCATCGACCTGGCCACCCCGCTCACCGCGCGGGCCCAACAGGCGTCGATGCCGCTGAGCCACTCGCACCTGCCCGAGCGCTTCGGTCTGTTCACCATCATCGTGCTGGGCGAGTCGCTGGTCGCGGTGGTGAGCGGCGTGGCCGGGCAGCACTGGGCCGCCGCCTCCGTGCTGACGGCCGTCCTGTCCTTCCTCTTCGCCTTCGGGATGTGGTGGCTCTACTTCGACAACGTGAGCCACTCCACCGTGCGCCGGGGCCGGCTCTCGGCGCACGCCTGGGTGTACTTCCATCTGCTGCTGACGATGGGCCTGACGGCGAGCGGGGCCGGCGCGGAGGGGGTCATCGCCTCTCCGCCCGACCAGGCCGTCACGGGCGCCGCGCGGTGGCTCTTCTGCACCGCCACGGCCAGTTGCTTCGTCTCGCTCGGGGTCATCCTGCTCACCTCGGCCCCGGTCCCCCGCGAGAGTCCGAAGCAGGACCCGCGGCCCGAGCTGCTCCTGGGGGCGGCGGGAGTGATGCTGCTGGTCGCCCTGCTGGGTGAGCGCCTGCCCGCCTTCCTGCTGACCGGGAGCGCGGTCGCGCTCGTCGTCCTCCCGTTCTTCGTCGCGCGGCTCCAGGCGCGAGTGAACGCAGGGCATGCCGCGAACTGAGGACGGGGCTCGCGCAAGCCCCGTCCAGCGTCCACCGGGACGTCCCCGCTCGCCGCTACGCGCGCGTGTCTGCGAGGGAAATCAGTCCTTCCTGGATGGCCAGCGTGCGCAGCTGGGCCTTCAGCCGCTGGAACTGCTGGCGCAGCGCCGTCGCCTGGCGGGCCGTCATCTCGCTCGTCAGCGGCGTCTGGGAATCCGCCATCACCCGCACCACGTCCGGCCACGAGAGCTTCTGGTCCACCCGGAGCACCAGCAGGCGCTGCTGCTCGGGGTCCAGGCGCTCGCGCAGGGCACGGAAGCGGGCCTTCATGGTGGTGCGCTGCCACGGGTTCGTGGAGGAGGCCCGCCGGGCGGACCGCGCGGAAATCGCGGACAGGCCGACGTGCGGATGCCGGGCGGCGGGCGCGTTCAGCAGCTTGTAGCAGATGTTGCGCGCCATGCGCTGCGACCAGGTCCGGAAGGAACATTCCCAACGGAAGTCCGGCAGCCCCTTCAAGAGGCTCTCACAGAAGAGACTGAAGGCGTCATGGGCCTGTGCGTCATCCCGGAGGATGGCGCCCATCATCCGGCGAAGCTCCGGCCCATAACCTCGCAGCGCCTGCTCGACAGCCCGATTCAGCTCCCCGCTCCCGCAGAGCGCCTGAATCTCGTCTTCCAATCGGTTTCTCTCATTCACTTGCAAGCGAATCCCTCTCGGCAATGGCTTCCCGGGAGGAGGGAGTTCCGGGCGCGCCTTTGTGACGGCGCGGAGAAACCCGGAGCGGGCCCCGGCGGCGGCCATCACAGTGCAGCGGTCCGGGGGTCTACAAAGTGAGGGGCGAAGCGGTGCAGGTCGGCCCTCAATGGAAAGGGGCAGCAACGCGGTGAGCACCATTCTCCTGGTTGATGATGAAGCGGAAGTCCTCGAGGTCTATTCCGAGGTGCTGGAGCTGATGGGCCACGACGTCGTCCGTGCGAGCGACGGGCAGCAGGCACTGGAGCTGGCCCACCAGCGGCGTCCGGATCTGGTGGTGACGGACTGGATGATGCCGCGCATGAACGGCGTCATGCTGTGCAGTGCGCTGGCGCAGGCGCCGGAGTTCCAGGGCCTTCCCATCATCATGCACAGCTCGTCCGGCAATCCCCGGGCCCCCGGCGTCCAGCGATTCCTTCCCAAGACGGGCAGGCTGGATGACTTCGCGGAGGGGGTGACGCGCACGTTGACCGAGGCGCAGCGGCCACGGCCGACGGCAGTTCCCACCTGGACGGGGCCGCGTGCGCCACCCCGCCCCACTCCGGACTCCCGGCGCGGTTCGCGCGCCTCACGGGAGCGAGGCCCTGCTCAGAGCGCCGCGCGCACCGCGGCGAGCGCGGCGTCGTAGTCCGGCTCGTGCGTCATCTCCGGGACGATTTCCCGGAAGACGACCTTCCCGTCCCGGCCCACCACGAAGGTGCTGCGCGCCAGCAGGCCCAGCTCCTTCATGTAGACGCCGTACTTCTGGCCGAACTCGCGGTCCTTGTAGTCCGACACCACGGTGACGTTCTGGATGCCCTCGGCGGCGCTGAAGCGCCCCAGGGCGAAGGGCAGGTCCAGCGTGACGAACCAGACCTTCACGTCCGGCCCCAGCTCCGTGGCCTGCTGATTGAAGGTGCGCAACTGGATGGCGCAGACGCGCGTGTCCACGCTGGGCGCCACGCTCAACACCACCACGCTGCCCTTCGTGTCCGACAGCCGCACGGCGTCGTTGAGCCCCTTGAAGACGGTGAAGTCCGGGGCGCTGTCCCCCACCTTCACCTGCTCACCCACCAGCGTCAGGGGCTTGCCCCTGAAAGTCACCACACCCGCGAGTTCGGACATGAACCGGATTCCCTTCAGGCGGCCAGCAGCGCCGCGCCGATGATGCCGCTGTCGTCGCCCAGCTCGGACTCGGTGATGAGCAGTCCCTCGCGCGACACCTGGGACGCCCAGCTCTGCACGCCTTCCACCACACGACGCCGCATGCCCACGCAGTGGGTCAGCACGCCGCCGCCCAGGATGAGCCGCGCCGGGTTGAGCACCGTCACCTGGTTGGCCACCGCCAGGGCGAGGAACTGCGCGGCCCGCTCGTACACCTCGCGCGACGCGTCTTCGCCGGCCTCCGCCGCCAGCTCCAGCGTCACCGGCGTCACCCGCGCCGGGTCGCCGTCCGTCAACTCCACCAGCTTCGGAGAGCGCCCGGCCGCGAGCAGCTCGCGCGTCTGGGTGATGAGGTTGTGGCCCCCCGCGTACGCCTCCAGGCAGCCCAGCTCACCGCAGCCGCAGCGCCGCCCGCCGGGCACCACCTTGATGTGGCCCAACTCGCCCGCCACCCCGCCCGCGCCGTCCAGCAGCTTCGCGTTGGCGATGATGGCGCTGCCCACGCCCGAGCCCACGAACACCACCAGCAAATCACTCGCCCCGCGCCCCGCACCGGCATGCAGCTCGCCCCAGGCCGCGGCGGCCAGGTCGTTCACCACGCGCACCGGCTGGCCCAGCCGCGCGGTGAGCATCTGCCCCAGGGGCACGTTGCGCCAGCCCAGGTTGGGAGCAACCGACAGCACACCCGAGTCCTTGTGAATCTGGGCGGCGGCGCCCACCCCGCACGAGCTCACCGGGACGCCCGCGCCCTTGACCGCCGCGGCCGCGGCCTGGGCGATGGTCTCCACCACCCCGGTGGGACTGCGCTCGGCCAGGGCCACCTTCGCGGAAGCCAGCATCTTCCCGCCCCCGTCCACCACGGCGGCGCGGGCAAACGTCCCTCCCAGGTCGATTCCCAGCGTCGGCATCGGCGACATTCCTTTCTCAGCCCTTCAGCTTGGAGACCAACGCCGCGACCAGCGTCTCCACTTCCTTCTGCCGCGCCTCCTCCTTCAGCTTCCCCTCCGGCGTGAAGGCCTCCATCGCCTTCGGCAGGTGCACCTGGGCGGGGAGCACGTGCACCCCCGTGGAGGACAGGACCTGCCGCAGGTGCGGCTGCATGCGCGAGGTGCCGAAGACGCCCGGCGTGGCCCCCATCATCGCCGCCCACTTCTCGTGGAACAGCCGCCCCGGCGGACGGGACACCCAGTCGATGGCGTTCTTCAGCCCGCCCGGAATGGACGAGTTGTACTCCGGGCTGGAGATGAGGAGCCCCTGCGCCTTGCCCAGCCGCTCGCGCAATTCGGTGACGGGAGCCGGCAGGCCCGCCGCCTCCACGTCCCCGTCGTAGAAGGGCAGGTTCAGCGCCTTCAGGTCCACCACGTCCACCTCCGCCCCGAGCGAGCGGGCGTGCTGGACGGCGACCTCCAGGAGCTTGCGGTTGAAGCCCCCGGTCCGGAGGCTTCCGCTCACGGCGAGGATGCGCGGGCCGGCCATGCGCTAGCCCCCGACTTCCTTCTGCACCCTGGCCACCGTGCCCTCGATGAGCGCCTGGATTTCCTTCAGGCGCTCCGGGGTGTTGGCCTCGAAGCGGAGCACCAGGATGGGCTGCGTGTTGGAGGCGCGGATGAGGCCCCAGCCGTCGGGGAACGTCACGCGCACGCCGTCCACGTCGATGATGTCGTGCCCCGCCGCGCGCAGCGTCTCCGTGGCGCGCTTCACCATCTCGAACTTCTTCTCCTCCTTGGTGTCGAAGCGCAGCTCCGGGCTGGCGTACGTCTTCGGCACGTCCGAGAGGAGCGCGGACAGCGGCTGCTTCTCGTTGGTGAGGATTTCGAGCAGGCGCGCCGTGGAGTAGATGGCGTCGTCGAAGCCGAAGTAGCGGTTCTTGAAGAAGATGTGGCCGCTCATCTCCCCGGCCAGCTCCGCGTGCTCCTCCTTCATCTTCGACTTGATGAGCGAGTGGCCCGCCTTCCACATGATGGGCCTGCCGCCGCGCTTCGCGATGTCGTCGTACAGCGTGTAGCTGCACTTCACCTCGCCGACGATGGCCGCGCCCGGGCTCTCCTTCAGCACGTAGCGGCTGAAGAGCACCATGATCTGGTCGCCCCAGAGGATGTTGCCCTTGTCGTCGATGACGCCGATGCGGTCGGTGTCGCCGTCATAGGCGATGCCCACCTCGGCCTTCTCGCGCTTCACCGCCTCGATGAGGTCCTCGAGGTTCTCCACCACCGTCGGGTCCGGGTGGTGGTTGGGGAACGTGGCGTCCATCTCACAGAACAGGGGCACCACGTCGAAGCCCATGGCCTCGAACAGGGGCACCGCCACCGCGCCGCCCGTGCCGTTGCCGGCGTCGATGACGATGCGCATCCCCTTGCGGCCCATCTTCACCGTCTGGTGGATGAAGTGGTTGTACGAGGTGATGATGTCGTAGGGCTCCACGCGGCCCTTCTTCACGCCCACCTCGAAGTCCTTCGCCTCGATGAGCTTGCGGAGGGCCTGGATTTCGTGGCTGTGGAAGGTGGTCTTCCCCGCGCCAATCTTGAAGCCGTTGTACTCGGGCGGGTTGTGGCTGCCGGTAATCATGGCGAGCCCGTCCACCGGCAGCGTGTTGGCGGCGAAGTAGGTCAGCGGCGTGGGCACCACGCCCACGTCGAGCACGTTGAGCCCGGTGGAGGTGAGGCCGGCGCAGAGGGAGTCGCGGAAGCGGGTGGAGGACTCGCGGCAGTCCCGGCCCACTACGATGGAGCGCCCGCCCTGACGCCGGATGATGGTGCCCAGGCCCTTGCCCAGCAGCTCCACCACCTCGGCAGTGAGGTCCTTGTCGACCAGACCCCGGATGTCGTACTCGCGAAAGATATGCGTGTTCATGAAGGTGTCCCCGCCCCCAGGATGCCAGAGGGCATGGCAGAGGGCGGCGGACTCTACACGAGCACGGGGCCGGGCGGCACAAGCCTCAAGGGCCGGGCTGACTCCTGAACGACTCCGCCCCCCGGGGCTCCCGGCCGTACGCCTCCCCCGGGGCCAGCGGGGCGAACCACCAGAGGTCCAGGGCCATCATCCCCGCCGCGTCGAACAGGCCCGCCTCCGTCCGGGCCGGGTCCACCGGGAGGCCGAAGGTGACGTACGCCCCCGGCGCCAGCGTCTGCGGGGACAGTTGGGGGGCAAAGGGCACCCGGGTGTCCGCCGAGAGGCGCAGGCCGTCCAGCTTCACGGGCTCGCTGCCCCGGTTGTAGAGCTGCACCCACCAGGCGCCGGAGGCTCCGCGCCCCACCCGGTCGATGACCAGGGGGCCCTGGCCACGCTTCTCCAGCGCGTCCAGGTGGGCGAGCAGCCAGGCGCGGCGCTCGCGCACGAAGCGGCGCAGGTAGTTGGCGCTCTCCGCGGCGTGCGCGGGGCTGACGTACGGGTCCGCGACGTGGCCGCCCCCGTCCGGGAGGATGAAGGGGGCCAGCAGGGCGTGCATCGCGTCGATGCGGGCGCCCAGCTGCTCCTCGGTGAGGCGCGTGTCGAGCAACTCGCGCATGCGGCGGATGTACTGCGCGCGCAGCTTCGGGTCCTTGAGGATGCGCGTGGTCAGCGTGCTCCACGTGGGCCGCATGTCCGTGTAGCCCAGGTCATCCCGGCGGTGGACATAGAGCTCGTAGACCTTGCGGTCGTACCCGCTGAAGCCCGGGTGCGGGTAGTCCTTCTTCACGCCTTGGTTCGTGTGCGGCGTCGTGCGGTTGTAGAGGCTGAGTGCGTTGTTCAAATCCCACGGGACGAAGGTCCACCGGCCCGTCTCGCGGCTGTAGACGAGGTAGCTGCGCGCGTCCTGGTGTGTGTGATTGACGATGAACGCGTCCAACACCATCCAGGTGATGTAGTCGTCCAGCTCGACGTTCTTTCGCGCGAAGGCCTCGAAGCGGTCCGGCGGCGTGCGGTTGAGTCCGTCCAGGAAGGTCCACAGCCTGTCCCAGGGCTCCTTCTCGTTCGTCTTCTTCTCCCAGTCCTCCATGTACGGCTGCTTCGGCGGCGGCCGCAATTCACAGTCATGCATGCCGCAGCGGTAGATGTCGCCGTCGTCGTCCAGGCCGTGCGCCGCGAGGAAGTCCTTGGTGATGGACTCCACCTCCACGTAGACGCCCTCGTACCGGCCATTGAGGTAGAGGTGGACGTACCGGACGCGGGGCACCTCCAGGCCCACGCTGGCCGCGGTGTCGTACCAGAGCTTCTCCGTGAGGTAGCCGCCGTCCTTGTACGCGGCGAGCAACTCGATGCGCTTCACGCCCTGGAAGCGGTCCGCCTTGTCGAAGTGCACCTGCCAGGGCTTCTTCACCTCGTAGCGGGTGGAGCGGCCGCGGTAGCTCAGGTCCACCGCATACGTGCGCCCGTCCGCCGCGAAGGAGGCCGGCACCTCGTAGTCCCGGTTCTCGATGTTGTCGTTCAGCGCCTGGAGATGCTCTGGCGCCACGGTGAGCCGGTACTCGGGGATGGAGGTCTGCAGGGCCGGCCAGTCCGGCGGCAGCGGCTTCGTGGGGCCCGCGTCCGGAGTGCCGGAGTCGGGGGTGCCGGAGTCCGGCGTGCCCGAGTCGGCCGTCCCCGCATCCCTCCCCGCGTCCTCACCGGAGGTGCCGGCGTCCGGGGCCCCCGCATCGGGAGTGCCTGAATCAGACCCGGGCCGCTCGTCCCGGCCCGAGTCGTCCGGCGGAGTGTCTGGCGTTGGAGGATTCGAGGACGCGCTTCCACACGCGCCCAGCAGCAGCATCAATCCAGCAAGGAGGGCAAAGCGTTTCATGTCGCCTGGATGTGAGAGCAAGTCGCACGCCAGGGATGTTGGCCCGCGTCTTGCCAGCAAAGGCGAAGCACGGGGACTCCAGAGGGAAAGGCTTTGCCCCGACGCGGGCGGCGGCCCGCTCAGGCAAGCGCCCCCGAGGGCAGGGAAGGAGTCACGGACGCCACACCGCGCCGCAGCTCCCGGTAGTGGCGCAGCCAGGAGACGTTGAGCGGGTCCAGGGCGAGCGCCTCGGAGTAGCGCGAGAGCGCGGCGCGCAGGGCGCGCTGTGCCTCCATCGCGTGGCCCTGGGTGAAGAGGGTGCGCGCGCGGGCCTCCGCTTCGGGACGGGCGGCCAGCCAGGCGCGGCGCAGCGGCTCGACGGCCTCGTCGGTGAGGCCCGCGTCGACGCAACGCGCGAGCCCGGCGAGGTTGCGCCGGACGGCATCGAAGCCCGCGCGGTTCAGCGGCTCGCCCAGGGTGCGGCGGGCGGCCTCCACGCGCTGGCGCAGCGACTCCAGCGCGCGGCGCTGCTCCACGGGCAGCTTGCGCTGGCGGAAGCCATCCAGGCGGCGCAGCGCGGCGCTGGCGCGGCGGCGCACCTCGTCGAAGTCCGCGTGCGGCAGTGCGCCCAGCAGGGCGTACGGGTCCTTCGCCACGCCCGCGGCGCGAGACAACAGGCGGGCAAGCTCGGCGTCCGGACGGAGTGGGGCGGGCCGCTGCGCGCTCGCGAGCGCCTGCGCCAGCAACTGGAGCAGCGGCTCACCGCGCTCGGCGTACTGGACGAAGATGCCGGCGGCCACGTTCCAGATGCGGGCCTCGTCCTGGGTGACGTGACGGACGACGTCGCACTCGCACACCACCGTGCGCCCGGCGAAGGTCAGCTCCACCGGCACCCGCGCGGCGAGCGGCGGCAGCGTCCCCAGCGACGCGGCGAAGAAGCCATCCGTCGTCACGTCACCGGCGTCCACGGAGACCAGCCCCGACGCGGCGTCCAGCCCCACGCGCACGCGCAGCCCGGCGGGCGCGGGGACACACGGCGCGGAGACCTCCAGCACCCGCGCGGCGCCATGCGCGGCCTCGCGCAGCGCCAGGTGCAGCGGCGTGGCGCCATCCGCGGGCACCGGCTGCCCGAAGATGGAGATGCTGGCATTCATTCCCGGGGCCGCCATGGAGGCCAGCAGGGGAATGGGATGCGGGAGGATGTCCCACGGCACGCCCGTGTTCGGGAACGGCGCGGACACCCCGGCGGGCAGGCCCTCCGCCAGCTCGTCCACGACGACCTCGATGTCGGCGAGCGGCTCCTCTTCGTCGGCGAACGGAGAGCGCGGCTCGGCCTCGGACGTCAGGCAGCTCGCGAGCGCGGCGCGGAAGGCGCGGGCATCCGGGAAGCGCTCGTCGGGGCGCTGGGCCAGGGCGCGCAGCAGCACCGCGGACAGCGCGGTCGGCACGCCGGGGTTGAGCAGGTGCGGCTGCGGCGGGGTCAGCTCGCCCACGCGGCCGAAGCCGAAGGGCAGGCGCCCGGTGACGAGCAGGTAGCCCACCACGCCCAGCGCGTACAGGTCCGCGCGACCATCCACGGCCTCGCCGGACCACTGCTCGGGCGCGATGAACGCGGGCGAGCCCACCACCATGCCGCACGCGCGCTCCTCCCGGGAGAGGCTGGCGCTGAGGATGGCGCTGGCGCCGAAGTCGAGCACCTTCACCCGCCGCTCGCCGCGCTTGTCGCGGGTGAGGACGAGGTTGTCGGCGGACAAATCACAGTGCACCAGCCCGCGCGCGTGCGCGGCCTCCACGCCCTCCAGCGCCTGGGCGAGCAACTCCACGGCCTCCACCGGCGCCAGCGGCATGGGCAGGCGCGAGAAGGGCTCGCCATTCGCATGCTCCATGAGGAGGCACGGCAGACCGCCGGGGCCGGGGCGCGCGTCGAGCACGCGGGCCACATGGCGGTGCGTCAGCTCGCGCAGGGCGCGGGCCTCCGCGTAGAAGCGGGTGCGCATGGCGGGCCGCGCGGCCAGGTGCGGGTGCAGCACCTTCACGGCGAAGCGGTGCGCGCTGGGGAGGTGCTCGGCGAGGTACACCGTGCCCAGGGCCCCGGCGCCCAGCCGGCGCTTCAGGACGAGCGGCCCGTGCCGCTGCCCTTCCAGAGACACCTCCGCGGACGTGGTGGAGGTGGCCTGCTCGGCCGGGCAGGGAGTCCCGGACGGATGAGCCACCGCGCAGTGCTTGCATGCCATCGAAGCCACCCTCGTTGCGCCCCGGAAAGCGGGGCGGGCGGCGTCGGCTCTGCAACCTTCGTGCAGCCCCCCTTCGTCCACGAATGGACAGGACAACCTCCCGAGAGAGCGAGAAGCGCCGGTGTGCGGGTCCGAACGCACCCGTAAATCTTCCAGGGGTGCCCGCGAAGATTCTCCCGCGTACATCGGCGCCATGCCGGCGCTTCCGAGGGCTGTCACCCCCGCCTGCTACTCCGGTACTGACGGGAGGTCCCCCATGTTCGTCAGTCCCCCCGGCCGTCGCGGCTGTAGCACCCACAAGCCTGGCGGCCGGTCCCACACCCTGCTCATCCCGCTCCTGGCCGTCACCGGCTGCGGCACCTGGAACCTGAAGGAGATGCCGCTGAGCGAAATGGACAGCAGCGCGTTGCGCTACCGCTCCGCGTCGCCGCCCGCCTTCACGCCGACGGAGGAGCCAGCGACCGCCGAAGGTGGCGACGCCGCGGCCCGGGCGGGCCTGGCCGCGAGCACCGTGAAGCAGAAGCTGGTGCGCGGCGATGCACTCGTGCAGGTGCTGCAGCGGGCCGGGCTGCCCCTCGCGCACGAGCGGCTGCCCGACACGGCGCCGCTGTCGCCCGAGGACGCGTCGGCCCTGTTCGGCGCGCTGCTGGAGCAGCCCGTCACGGTGGCGGGCTTCGGCCCGCGGCTCGTCGCCTCGCGGCTGTTGCGCGAGGTGGTGGAGGGTGACGAGGAGGTGTCGCGCGCGGAGTTGCTGGAGCGCGTGAAGCGCTACGAGCGCCTCGCGGTGTTGCGTCCGGATGGCACCCTGGCCATGGCCCTCACGGGGGCGGCGCGCCAGCGCGTGGGCGAGGTGCAGTGGAGGGAGGGTTCCTTCCGCGCGGGAGGCTTCGTGGTGGGCGCGCTCTACTCGGGAGCCACGGGCGTGTGGCGGCCCGTGGACGCCGCGCTCCAGCGAGGCTGGGACAGCCCGGTGCTGGCGGAGGTGCGCGACGACGCCGTGGCCCAGGACGGCGCGGAGGAGACCTTCATCGAGCTGGTGCTCGCGCTGGGGCAGCTCCTCACGCAGCCGGGAGACAGCCTGTCCGCGCTGGCCCAGCTCCCCGAGGGGCTCGCCATGCTCGTCACGTCCTCGCCCGCGTATCTGGAGCGCTTCCGGAAGCTGACGCGCGGAGAGCAGGTCCGCGAGCTGTCGAAGCTGAGCGCCGCGCTGCTGTCCACCTGGGGCACGGTGGTGGGCACCCCGCGCACGCTGGCGGCGCTGGGCCGGGGTTGGGAGGCGCACCGCGTGCCGGTGGTGTCGCTCGCGGAGGACGGCACGCTGGTGGTGGAGCGCGTCGCGGTGCCGGTGGGCCGCGCCGTCACCGTGCTGGGCGAAGGCCCGGGCGCGGCCGCCGTCCTGCATCTGGAAGCGTCCCTGTCGGAGCCCCGCCGTCGGCCCGAGCCGGTGGGCGGCCCCGGACGGTGGGGACCGTCGCGCGAGCTGCTGTCCCCGCGCGCGGCGCGCTACCAGGAGCACGTGTCCGGACACTCCGCGAGCGAGGCGTACTGGCTGGGCGAGCCGGGGCGGAAGGACGCCACGCGGTTCGATGGTGTCGCGGAGGGCGCGCTGCTGGAGGCACGGGGGCCGGGCTTCGCCAGTCGCTTCAACGACGACTTCACGCCGAAGCCCTGGTTCGCGCGGTGGGGCGCGAAGGCGCTCGTCGAGGGGGCGCGGCGGCAGCAGCAGGCGGCGCTGGCCACGGGCGCGCGCGTCCGCTGGCACGTCTCGGAGGAGAAGGCGGCGCGTGCGCTGAGGAAGCTCTTCGACGGCGCACAGCTCGACGAGGTCGAGGTCCTCCACACGCCCGCGCCGTGAAGCGCGAGGCGTGGGGAGTCGCTCGGGGCACTACACGTACTTCGTCAGCTTGCGGGCCTTGAGGGCCTCGACGACCTTGCGCACGTCCTGGCTCTTGTCCTTGGGCACCACGAGGACGGCGTCGCCGGAGTCCACCACCACCACGTCGGTGAGGCCCACGACGGCCAGCGGGCGCTTGTCGGCGAGCACCACGCAGTTCTTGCAGTCCACCACCACCGCGGCGTCACCGGACACCACGTTGCCGTTGGCATCCGCGGGGCGCACCTCGGGAATCGCGGCGAAGGAGCCCACGTCGGACCAGCCGAAGTCGCCGGGAATCACGGCGATGTTGGAGGCCTTCTCCATGACGCCGTAGTCGATGGAGATGGACGGCAGCTTGGGGAACACCTTCTTCAGCACGGACGCGAAGGTGCGCTTGCCCGCGGCCTTGCGCAGGGCGTCCAGCCCCTTCTGCATCTCCGGCATGTGCTTCGCGAAGGCCTCGAGGATGACGTCCGCGCGGAAGAGGAAGATGCCGCCGTTCCACAGGTAGTCACCGGACGCGAGGTAGCCCTTCGCCGTCTCCAGGTCGGGCTTCTCCTTGAAGGCCTGCACCTTGCGGCCGCCGCCCTCCAGGGCCTCACCCACCTGGATGTAGCCATAGCCCGTCTCCGGGTGCGCGGGCTTGATGCCCAGCGTGACGATGTGGCCCGCCTCGGCGAGCTTCGCGGCCTCGGCCAGGGTGCGCTTGAAGCCGGGCACGTCCGCCACGTGGTGGTCGGAGGGCAGCACCACCATGACGCCCTTCGGGTTGCGCGCGGCCACCTGCACGGCGGCCAGGGCCACGGCGGGGGCGGTGTTGCGCGCCACCGGCTCCACCAGGAGGTTCGCCTTCGGCAGGCCCTTCACCAGCTTCGCGGCGGCCTTCGCGTGCAGCGGGCCGCAGACGATGAAGGTGTCCTTCACCGAGGCGAGCCCCTTGAGGCGCGCGGAGGTGTCGGTGATGAGGGGCTGCTTCGAGGCCAGCGGCAGGAACTGCTTGGGGCGCGCCTGGCGGGACAGGGGCCAGAAACGCGTGCCGGAGCCACCGGCCATGATGACGGGATAGAGGGCCATACGGGTATCGAACTCCTGGTATGGCGGCGCACCATACCGTTTCGGCCTCTCGGGAAAAGGGGAACGCACCGCCGGGGCCTCTTCCCGGCCCGGAGCGCCTCACGGCAGCCTGCCTGCTCCCCGCCCGGGGAGACTCCGAATGTAGGTGAGAGTTTTGACCGGTCCCCAAAAAGCCAGTCTCATGCCGCGCTGTTGGACTTCCTCAAGGCCAGATCCACCGGGCTGACGCTCCTCCTCACCGTCGCGCTGGCGCTGGGGCTGTCGCTGGCACCGGTGCCCGAGTCGCTCCGCCCCGTCCCGAGCCTGCAACGCAGCGGCCCGCTCGGGCCGAAGCTGGTGGCGCTCGTCCTGCCGCCGTCGCTGACGGGCAAGAAGCCCGCGCGCCCGCCCCCGGTGGACACGGCGGTGGCGGACTCCCTCCCTCCCGAAGAGGAGGAGCCCGACGCGGGGACGTCCGTGGCGGACACCGTGCCCGCCCTGCCCCTGGTGCCCACCACGCCCGGCATCGGCCTGGAGGAGCTGAGCGCCCCCACCCTGGCCCGCGCGCTGGAGCTGGAGGCCCTGCGCGAGCGCATGGGCGCCCAGCACGTGGACATCGAGCTGAACTGCCGGAAGTCCGCCCCGGACGGCACCTGCCTGGAGGACGGGCTCGCCCCCTTCACCCGTGCGCTGGCGGATTTGCGCGCCGACACCCGCCGCACGCCGGTGCGGGTGGTGCACCTGGGGGACTCGCTCGTCGCGTCCGACCACATCACCGACATGGTGCGAGACAGGCTCCAGGAGCGCTTCGGCGCGGGCGGCCGGGGCTTCCTCTTCATCACCCGTCCGGCCAGCGCCGGCCGCTGGACGCGCTCCGGGCGCGGTTCGGACGGCTGGGAAATCGCGCGGCTCGTCGACACGAAGTGGCCCCGGGACAGGGTGGGCTGGACGGGCGTGGCCTTCACCTCCGGCGGCGGGGCGCAGAGCACGCGCTATGACGTGGAGGGCTCGCGGGTGGCGGAGTTGTTCTTCCTCGCCCAGCCCGCCAGCGGCTCCGTGCAGTTGTCCGTGGACGGCAAGTCCGTGCAACGCATCCAGACGCGCGGCTTCTCCAAGACGAAGTCCGAGGCGGCCTTCGCCCGCGTCTTGCTGCCCGAGGGCGCGAAGACGCTGTCGCTCACCACGTCCGGCAAGGTGGAGCTGCACGGCGTGTCGCTGGAGACGGGCACGCCCGGCATCGTCTACGACACGGTGGGCCTGCTGGGAGGCATGGCGGAGGTGTACCTGCGCGCCCAGCCCGCCGCCTTCCGTGCGCAACTGCGCCAGCGCAAGCCGTCGCTGGTGGTGCTGATGGTGGGCGGCAACGAGGCCTTCTTCTTCTCGCGCGAGCGCACCACGCTGGACCAGGTGCGCCAGCAGATGAAGGACCTCATCGCCCGCGTGCGCACCAACGTGCCGGACTCCGCGTGCCTCGTCATGTCCCCCATCGACGCGGGCGTGCGCACCCTGAGCGGCGACGTGATTCCGCGCCGCGGCTCCAAGGAAGTGGGCGACATCTTCCGCGAGGAGGCCCGCGCGGGCGGCTGCGCCTTCTACGACGCCTTCACCGCCATGGGCGGCGAGGGCTCCGCGATTCGCTGGCTGGACGAGGGGCTGATGCTGGAGGACCTCGTCCACCCGCGCGTGAAGGGCTCGGACCTGCTGGGCCACCTCTTCGACCTGTCCCTGCAGCGCACCTTCGCCAAGTCGCACGCGCCGCTGGTGGCCGTGGCGGACCCGCCCGGGCTGCAAGGCGCGGACGCGGCGTTGGTGAAGACTTTCGAGCGGCTGGGTCGCCGCGAGGCCGGCGAGTCCGTGCGTGTGGGCATCTCCCAGCTCGGCGCCTCGCACACGGCCTCGCACTACTTCACGGACGCGGTGCGCGAGGTGCTGACGAAGCGCTTCGGCGACGCGGGCCGGGGCTTCATCGCCGCCGGCAAGCCGTCCCCGCGCCTGGAGACGGCGCGCGTGGCCCGCGAGCTGGAGGGCGAGTGGACGGTGGAGGACGCGCTGGACGCGGCCCCCGGCGGCCTCTGGGGCCTCACCGGCATCCGCGCCGTGGGCGCGCCCGGCGCGAAGCTGCGCATCCAGTTCTGCAAGGGCTGCCCGGACGCGAAGACACCCGCGGGGCGGCTGGACCTCTACACGTTGGACGTGCCGAACGCGGGCGCGCCGGACATCCTCGTGGACGGCCAGCCGGTGCCGCCGGACGCGCCGCTGCCCGAGCCCCTCGCCGCGCCCACCGTGCGCATCCGCTCCTTCCCCATCAGCGGCCCCGCGCACACCGTGCAGGTGTCCGCGCCCGCCGAGGGCGGCGTCACCGTGCTGGGCGCCGCGCTGGAGCAGGACACGCCCGGCGTGGTGCTGGACGCGCTGGGGCTGCCCGGCGCCACCGCCTTCACGCTGCGGGACATGGACGCGGCGGCGGTGGACGCGCAGCTCACCTCGCGCCGGCCGGATTTGCTCGTCTTCTGGTACGGCACCAACGAGGCCGGCAAGGCGGACCTGGACGCGGAGGGACTGCGCCGCGACTACCCCGCCCTCATCGCCCGGCTGCGCAAGGCCACCAACGCGGAGTGCCTGCTGCTGGGCCCCACGGACCGGCTGGAGCAGGACGCGAATGGCCAGTGGCACGAGGCGCCCGCGCTGGCCTCGGTGTTGAACACGCTGCCGCTGGTGGCGAAGGAGGCGGGCTGCGCGTACTGGTCTCCGCGCGCGGCCATGGGCGGAGAGCGCGCCATGCTGCGCTGGCAGCGCGCGGAGCCGGCGCTGGGCCACGCGGACGGTGTGCACCTGACGCAGGAGGGCTACGCGCGGCTGGCGGGCGCCTTCGTGCGCGACTTCCTCGCCGCCTACGAGCTGCACAAGAAGGCCCAGCCCACCGCGCGCGTGGAGGACAACTGACGTGCTGTCCCACAGCCTCCAATACCTCGCCTTCGTCGTCGTGGTGTTCGCCGTCTACTGGGCGGTGCACCGTCAGTACTGGGGGCGCATGGCGGTGCTGCTCCTGGCGAGCGTGTACTTCTACGCCGTCTTCACGCCCTTCCCGCTCCTCATCTTCCTGGCGGGCGTCACGGTGGACCACCTGTGCGTGAAGGGCATGGCCCGCACGCAGTCACAGGGCGCGCGCAAGGCGCTCGTCACGCTGTCCATCGTCAGCAACCTGGGGCTGCTGGCGGGCTTCAAGTACCTGGAGCTCCTGCGGCAGACGGTGGTGTCGCTGCTGGCGCCGCTGGGCATCGGCGTGCGCACGGAGCCCTTCCACCTGCTGCTGCCGGTGGGCCTGTCCTTCTTCGTCTTCCAGGCCATCAGCTACACGGTGGACGTGTACCGGGGGAAGGCGAGCGCGGAGCACTCCTTCATCGAGCACCTGCTGTACATGCTCTTCTTCCCGCGCGTGGTGAGCGGCCCCATCGTCCGCGCGTCGGAGTTGATGGCGCACTTCCGCGACACGCCGAGCCTCACCCCCGAGCAGGGCGGCCACGCGCTGTTCCGCATCGCGGTGGGCCTGGTGAAGAAGCTGGTCATCGCGGACGTGCTGGGCAGCGCCATCGTCGACCCCGTCTTCGGCGCGCCGGAGAAGTACGCGTCCGCCGAGTGCATCGTCGCCGCGGTGGCCTACACCTTCGAGCTCTACTACGACTTCTCGGGGTACTCGGACATCGCGCTGGGCGTGGCGGCGCTGTTCGGCTTCAAATTCCCGGAGAACTTCAACCGCCCGTACCTGGCGAAGAACATCGGTGAGTTCTGGAACCGGTGGCACCTGAGCCTGTCCACGTGGCTGCGGGACTACCTGTACCGGCCGCTGGGCGGCAACCGCGTGTCGAAGCCGCGGGTGCTCTTCAACCTGATGACGGTGATGGTGCTGGGTGG
Source organism: Pyxidicoccus sp. MSG2 (assembly GCF_026626705.1). Taxonomy (NCBI): domain Bacteria; kingdom Pseudomonadati; phylum Myxococcota; class Myxococcia; order Myxococcales; family Myxococcaceae; genus Pyxidicoccus; species Pyxidicoccus sp. MSG2. The sequence goes on along the minus strand of NZ_JAPNKC010000001.1, from coordinate 7,232,435 downwards.
CCTGTGGCACGGCGCGGACTGGCGCTTCGCCGTCTGGGGCGCGGTGCACGGCGTGGCGCTGGGCATCTCCCGCTGCTGGGAGTGGTGGGTGGGCAAGCCGGAGTCGCCGGGCATCCCCCGCGTCGCGCTGGGCATGCTGGCCACCTTCACGATTGTGGTGCTCACGCGCGTGGTGTTCCGCGCGCCGGACATGACGCACGCGGGGGAGTTCTACGTGCGAATGATTGCGGGCGTGCCCGGCATCGCCAACGTGAGCCCGCTGGTGTGGGGCATGCTGGCGGCGGCGGTGTTCTTCCACGCGGTGCCGCTGAGGCTCTACACCGTGTCGTCGGAGCTCTTCGTCCGCATGCCGGTGCCGGTGCGCGCCGTGGCCCTGGTGCTGCTCGGCCTGGGCATCCGCCACCTGTCCTCGGTGGAGACGCGCCCGTACGTGTACCTGCAGTTCTAGCGACTCAGCCTGGCGCGCGGGCCGGCTCGGACACCTGCGTCACGTGGTTGAGGAAGTCACGGAGGATGCGCGCCGTGGCGCCCCAGATGACGTGGGTGCCGTACGTATAGAAGTACAGCTCGCGCTCGGAGCCGAAGACCTCCTTGCGCTCGGTGCGGAGGATGGCCGGGTCCAGCAGGCTCGCCAGCGGCACCTCGAGGATGAAGGCCACCTCTTCCGCGCTCGGGGCGTACTGGCCGTCACCGGGGATGACGCCCACGAAGGGGCGCACGCGGTACTGGGAGATGGTGGGCACCTCGTCCAGCATGCCCAGCACGCGCACGCGCCGCCGGTCGATGCCCAGCTCTTCTTCCGTCTCGCGCAGCGCGGTGTGCAGCGGCGTCGCATCCTCGGCATCGCGCCCGCCGCCGGGGAAGCTGTACTGGTCCGCGTGGGTGCGCAGGTTGGCGGGCCGGCGCGTGAAGAGCACGTGCGGCACGCCGTCCCGCTCGAAGACGGGCACCAGCACCGCGGCCTCGCGCAGCACCAGCCCCGGCAGGTCCACCGTACGCGCCGGCCGAGAGGACAGCCTCGCCTCCAGAGATTGGAACAGCACCTCCACGCTCACGACGGCACCCTTCCCTAGTCCGTGACCTGCTTTTCAATCTGCTGCGTGCCCGGCTCCTTCGGCAGGTCGAGGTTCTCCAAACCGGAGCGCGGCGCGAGCTTGCCCATCTGCAGGAGCACCAGCAGCAGCACGCCCAGCGCCACGCGGTACACGACGAAGACCAGCGTGGTGCGGGTGCGCAGGTAGCGCAACAGCCAGGCGATGGCCGCCATGCCCGAGCCGAACGCCACCAGCGTGCCCACCCACAGGGACAGGGCAGACGGCCGCTCGGTGGCCTCCAGCAGGTGCTTGAGCTCGAAGACACCGGCCAGGGTGGTGGCGGGGATGGACAGCAGGAAGGAGTAGCGCGCGGCGTCCTCGCGCTTGAAGCCCAGCGACAGGCCGCCCGTCAGCGTGGTGCCCGAGCGCGACGAGCCCGGAATCAGCGCCAGCGCCTGCCACAGGCCGATGATGATGCCGTCCTTCCAGCGCATGTCCTCCAGCGTCCGCTTGTGGGAGGCGAACCGCTCCGCCAGGAAGAGGATGATCGCGAGGACGATGAGGCTGCCGGAGATGATGTAGAGCGAGCGGAACTGGTTCTCGATGAGCTTCTTGAAGAGCAGCCCGCAGATGCCGACGGGCAGCGTGCCCACGAGGACGAACCACGCCAGCCGCGACTCCAGGGTGCCGAAGGGCTCGCGCCGCGCCAGGCCGCGGAAGAAGGCCGCGGTGAGCGAGACGATGTCCTTGCGGAAGTAGATGAGCACGGCGGCCACCGTGCCCAACTGGATGACGGCGGAGTACGCGGCTCCCGGGTCCTTCCAGCCGAACAGCTCCGGCGCGATGCGCAGGTGCGCGGTGGAGCTGATGGGGAGGAACTCGGTGAGGCCCTGGACCAGACCCAGGACGATGGCTTGGAGGAGGCTCATAGGGGCGAGGCTCCCGGATGTATGCCCGCTCTCCCCCGCCAGCAAGGGCGTTCGTCCGTCACTGTGCGGGCCCACACGCACGGGCACGCCCCCGGGGTAGGCTGGACGCCGCGCCATGCCCCCTGCCCCACCGTGCCCCTGCTGCTCCGGACTCCGCTACAAGGAGTGCTGCGCCCCGTTCCACCGAGGTGAGGCGGAGCCGCCCGACGCCGAGCGACTGATGCGCAGCCGCTACAGCGCCTTCGCCCTGCGGGAGGTCGCGTACCTGTGGAAGACGCTGCACCCGGACCACCCGGACCGTGCGCGTCCCCAGGAGGAGTACCTGCGCGGGCTGCGCACCTACGCCCAGGGACACCAGTTCCCGAAGCTGGTGGTGATGGACCGGAAGGCTCCGGATGAGTCCGGACTGGCGCAGGTGCTGTTCTTCGCCAAGGTGTTCGAGAAGGGGAAGGAGCAGTCCTTCGTGGAGCGCTCGGACTTCCGACATGACGGCACCGGCTGGCGGTACCTGTCCGGTGTGACGGTGTTGCCGAAGGATGTGAAGGGGCCTCCGGAGGCACTGACGCTGGCGACGTTTCCGGAGTAGCTGAGGCCGCCTTCCTCCCCGAAGGAAGGCGGCCCTGCATTCATCAGTCTACCGGGGCACGCTCGTCCCGGGAGCCGGCTGGGTGCTGGATGCGGCCGCTGGGTCGCTCACACCATCGACCGCGGTAGCCGTTGCCCATGCCAGGCTGGTGAGGGTGTCTATCGGACGCGGATTGGAGTCGCCCTTGTCCTTCGGGTCAGTCGGCGGAGGATCTCCAATCGAGTTCGCGATCTCGCACGGGTCTGCTGTCGTCGCGTCGGCTCCTGAGCCCGAAGTTGCCCCCGAAGTCACGGTCGCGCTCGTCGCCGGGCCCGCCCCCTTCGTCAACTTCACGGGAGCCGTGTAGAGCACGACGGGCACTCCCGCCCTGTACGCGTTGTTGAGGAATGACTCCCGCGCGGCGCGCTCGCCTGCCACAAGATAGGTGAAGGCTTGGCCCGACACGTTCACGCCGGCCGCAGCGAAGGCCCCCGTCTCCGGGCAGAGCACACCGACAATCTGGGTCGCGCCCTTGGGCAACGTGCCTCCGGGAGGCAGCGTCGACACCGGTGGCGGCTTGGGTGCCGGTCCGGGTTCAGGGCACGTGTCCGGCGTGGGCCGGGGCTCCCCAAAGATACGGCAACCCGAAAGCGAACCGGCCAGCAAGGCACACAGCAGCAATCGCTTCATCATCGTCTTCCCCCTCCAACCTCTGGATGGGCGCATCCCATCCTCAATCGAAAACCAGCACCGCATGGACCCAGCTCTCCGGGTCCCGCGTCATCCACTCCATGCGAACGTCACGAACCGCGATGGCGGCGTTCACTCCACTCCGGATGCGTTCCCGGACGGCATTGAAGAACGCGCCCGCCTGGGCATCCGGCACGTCCACCGTGGCGGCGAGCACCGTGCGCGCTCCTGCCTCGATGAACGCCACGGGGAGACTGAAGCGCTCATGCATCCACGGGGCGCCATGTGCAGCCTTGCATGCGGCCAGGAGGACCAATGGGTGTTCCCGGAGTCGCCGGGATTGAACCTCTCCTGCCGTCAATGCGTAGCGTCCCCCCTCTTCCGGCGAGAGCACCAACAGTGAAGCCTCGGAAAGGTTCGGGTTCACCAACCCATGGGCGTGGACCTCGACCTCCGTGGCCGACTCCATGGCCTCCAGCATGCGGGAGGGCGTGGCCTGGGTCCCGGAGAGAAGCGTCGTTCCCTCTTCGGTAGCCCCGTCCCATGCATTGAGCGACGGAAGCTCGAGGGCCTTGGGCGCGGCCACGTCTGCGATGACCAGACGGCGGACCGGTCCAGACGTGGGCGTTGGCAGCGCCGGCCGGAGGACGTAGTAGGACCATGCCAGGTCGGCGGGTAGCAGACCCGCGCGACCGTGCAGTGGCGGGCGGGCCACCACGTGCACTCGTTCGCAGGCACGAAGCGGAGCCACCAGCGCCTCCGGCACCAGCCCTCGCACGTCCTCACCGAGAGGTGTCGCGCGGCTCGCGTCGTAGTGGCCCCACGTCCGTCCGTCCGGTCCGAGCGTGAGGATGAACGTTCGCTCCTCGTCCACCGTCACAGCCACCACGCACTTCCGGGGAATCTCTCCACCCAGCTCCTCACCGAACAGTGCGAGCGCCCGCTCGAACTCACCGGCCTTCCCAGCCGCGAGAATGAGGGAGGCGTAGCTGAAGGCCCGGGCCTTGCGCGCATCGACGTTGTAGCGGGGCAACTCCCTTGCCAGGGCGATGGCGCGCCGGAACAACTCCTCGCCCCGCGCCCGCTCGCGCTCCACGTAGAAGCGACCCTCGATGTGCGTCGCGAGCGCCAACTCTCCCGGGGAGAGCTGGCCCTGGCTCCGCCTGGCCGCGAGTCCTTCCAGCAGGCGCTGGTCCTGCTCCGCATCGGGGAGTACGCGAGCCAGGTCCGCCAACGTCTTGGCTCCCGCCATGGAAAGCGGCTCCTTGCACGCCAATGCCTGGGCCATGCTCGCACGCGCCTCCGTGGCGGCGAACCTCCCCATGAACGCCAAGGCATCGTTCGCACGGACGAAGTGGCGGATGCGGCAGTCCTCCGGATTTCGGACGAGCGCTTCCTCGAGATAGGCCCGCGCCAGCGCTACATCCTCGAGATAACGAGCGTTCTGCCCCAGCTGCAGCAGGTGCTGTGTCTCGCTCCAGCGGCTATCCCCTGGATAGCCCTTGAGCGCCGCCAGCGTGTGCTGATTGGACTCAGGCAGGCGATGAAGCTGGCGGTAGAGGTCTCCCAACTGCGACTCGATGGGAATGCACCTGTAACCAATCGGATGTGCCTTGCAGCGCTCGACCGCATGCAGAAGGAACTGCTCTGCCTGGAGGAACTCCCCCCGGTTGATGGCCGCCAGCGCCCTCTCATATTCAGCGATGAGCAGGAACCAGGGGTCCCCCACCTGCGCGGCGAGTTCCGCAAAGGAGTCCAGATGCTCCTGGACCTTCCGTTCGCGAAGGAGCGCGCCCATGTACAGGTCACGCTCTCCAGCCTGGGACAGCGCCTCCAGATACGCAGGGAGCCCGCCAGCGACGGTATGCGTGCGATGGAGTTCCAGGTAGCGCGCGGCCAGCGGCCCACGTCGGCGGAAGTCCCGGGCCTCGGCCCAGCGAATGGCATCACGGAGCGAGGACTCTCCGTAACGCACATCCAACGCCTCGGCGAGCGGCCACAGTGCCTTGAGCCGCTCCTCCGATGGAGCGGCGCGGATGGCCTCATACAAGCTCGCGCGGAAGAGACCGGGCCGCGACTGGAGCATCTCCGGAGCAACGCCACTCTCGCCGGTGGCAAGCGCCTCCGAGACATCCCAGTACTCGCGCCAGTGGTCCACGAGCCGTCCCCGCAGCGACTCCGCCCGTGCCCGCGCCTCCCCCGCCCACCCGTGCTCGCCCAGCGCGGCCACCGCCTCGAACGACTGCGCCGCCAGCGCCCACAGCTCCAGCTCCTTCAGCACCAGCCCGCGGTTCCACAGGGCCTGCGCATGCTTCGGGTCCGCCTTCAGCGCCCCCTCGAGCAGCTCGAGCGCCTTCGCGGAGTCCCTCCGGTCCAGCGCGAGCACGGCCTTGTCACTGGCTACGTCCGGTGAATCCCCCGCCTTCGCCAGGTACGGCGCCGCCAGCTGCATGTTGCCGCGCACGAGGTACGCCGCCGCCAGCCCGCGCACGTCCCCTTCCGCTTCCATCCGCGCCAGCTCGCGCAGCGGCGCGGGCGGCGGCGCTCCCGCATCACCCGAGCGCATCGGCCCGTAGGGGCGGTGCACGTCCGCCCCCGGGTAGCTCACCCGCGCTTCAATCGCACGCGTGGGCGCGTTCGCCAGGAACAGGGCCGGAGGCACCGACTCACGCGCCGTGCTCCGCAGGGACGGCAGGCCCACCGTTGCCGCGACCACTCCCGCGGCCGCCGCGAGGACCATGAGCACGGCCCGGCGCTGCCACGGACTCCACGAACGAGGCTTGTCCTCCACCAGCTCCGAACTCCCTGCCTGTGTGCCGTGGCTTCCCACGCCCACCCAACGACGGCGCCCACGAATCTTCCCGCGCCCAAACTACGCCGCTTCCCCCGCAGCCGCGACATTCACTTGCCCGGTGCGCGGTTCCGGCTTCGCGGAAGCAGAAACAGGTGCAATCCCATGTCGGCTCATCCCACGGCGGCAGCGTGCGGGCGGAGACCCACGACCCCGTGTCCGAGCGGCCACGGCCTCCAACGCCCTCCACAGCAACCCACGCTGGCCCACACCTTGCTCCAGGCCCCGCCCCGCAGGTCCACTGCCCACGAAGTCCCAAGGAGCCCCGCATGCTTCAACCCCACCGCTTCGCACGCACCGCGCTGCTCGCGCTCACCACGCTCGCCTCCACGCTCTCCGCCGCCGAGCCCGCGAAGAAGCCCGCCTCCGCGCACCCGGGCTGCTTCCTGCTGATGGACCTGGCGACGGGCACGGTGACGCGCAACGACGCGGAGAAGTGCGCGAAGCGCCTGGTGCCCGCGTCCTCCTTCAAGGTGCCCCACGCCCTCATCGCGCTGGAGACGGGCGTCGTCTCCAGCACCTCGGAGGTGCGCAAGTGGGACGGCACGAAGCACGCAGTCGAAATGTGGAACCAGGACCAGACGATGGACACGGCCATGCGCCGCTCCGCGCTCTGGTTCTTCCAGGGCACGGCGAAGCAGCTTGGGAAGCAGCGCATGGAGGAGTGGCTGAAGCGCTTCCACTACGGCACCGCGGACGCCTCCGGCGACATCACCCGCTTCTGGCTGGGCGGCCCGCTGCGCATCTCCCCGGACGAGCAGCTCGACTTCCTCGCCCGCATGTACCGGGGCGAATTGCCCGTGAGCCCGAAGAACCTCGCGGCCGTGAAGGCCACGCTGGTGCAGGGCCCGGACACCGTGGCCAGCATCCGCGAGGGCATCAACATGGGCGGCCCGTGGAAGGACGGCGCGGTGCTGAGCTGCAAGACGGGCACGTATCCCCAGCCCGAGGGCAACATCACCTGGCTGGTGGGCCACGTCGCCTCGCCGCGCGGCAACTACGTCTTCGTCAGCGCCGTGCAGTCGCCGCCGGGCAAGAAGCCGTCGCCTCCGCCCGCGCTCGCCTCCGCCATCGACGCGCTGAAGGCACAGGGGCTGCTCTAGAGGCCCCGGAACGAAAACGCGCGCCCACCCCTCTCGGGACAGGCGCGCGGTTTCAAGCCAGCAGCGGCTGACGGAATCAGACCGCCTTCAGGCGGCTCGAACCGACGGCGTCACGCAGGGCGTCCTTCTTGTCGGTGCGCTCCCAGGTGAACTCCTTCTCGGAGCGGCCGAAGTGCCCGTACGCGGCGGTCTTCTGGTAGATGGGCCGCAGCAGGTCCAGGTACTCGGTGATTTCGCGCGGACGCAGGCCGAACACCTGACGCACGGCCTTGGCGATGCGCTCCTCGGGAACCGTGGCGGTGCCGAAGGTCTCCACCATGACGCTGACCGGCTCGGCCACGCCGATGGCGTAGGACACCTGCACCTCGCAGCGCTTCGCCAGGCCCGCGGCCACCACGTTCTTCGCGATGTGACGGCCCATGTACGCGGCCGAGCGGTCCACCTTGGACGGGTCCTTGCCGCTGAACGCGCCGCCACCGTGACGGCCCATGCCGCCGTAGGTGTCGACGATGATCTTCCGGCCCGTCACGCCCGAGTCGCCCATGGGGCCACCCACCACGAAGCGGCCCGTGGGGTTGATGAAGAACTTGGTCTTGTTGTCGATGAGCTTCTTGGGCAGCGCCTTCGCGATGACGTCCTCGCGGATGGCCTCCTGGATCTTCTTGTTGGAGACCTCCTCGGCGTGCTGCGTGGACACCACCACCGCGTCGATGCGCACCGGGCGGCCGTCCACGTACTGCACCGTCACCTGGCTCTTGCCGTCCGGGCGGATCCAGTCGTGCTGCTTGCGGCGCACGTCCGCCAGGCGGCGGGTGAGCGCGTGGGCGTAGTGCAGCGGCGCGGGCATCAGCTCCGGCGTCTCGTCGCACGCGAAGCCGAACATCATGCCCTGGTCGCCGGCGCCCTGGTCCTTCTTGTTGTCCACGCCGCGGGCGATGTCCTGGCTCTGGCCCTCGATGGCCACCATGACGCCGCAGGTGTTGCCGTCGTAGCCCATGGAGCTATCGGTGTAGCCGATGCGGCAGATGGTGCTGCGAACGATGCGCGGGATGTCCACGTAACAGTTCGTCGTCACCTCGCCCGCGACGATGGCGAGGCCCGTCTTGACGAGGGTCTCCACGGCGACGCGCGCCTGCGGATCCTTGGCGATGATGGCATCCAGCACACCGTCGGAGATCTGATCAGCGATCTTGTCCGGGTGGCCTTCGGTGACGGATTCGGACGTGAACAAATAGTCGGTAGGCATGTCGTCTCTGAACTGGCGCGGGACTGTGCGCGAGGGTCCGGACACTAAACGTCGTGTCCTAGAGGAGTCAAACGCCTGGCGGGTCCTCTTCATTCACCCTACGCGCCCCATTCGAGCCCTGCGGGCAGGCGGCCCCCGCCGCACGCCCGGTCCCCAGGAGGCGGTGAATTTCACCGGGCGCCAGCCGTTCCCTTGCGCTAACAGGCAGCACGCGAATTCCCTCCTGGAGGACCGCCCGACATGAACGCCCGCTTCCGTACCGTCACCTTCCTGGCCGCCCTGGCCCTTGCCGTCCCCGCGCTCGCCGCGCCGAAGGACGACGCCGTCGCCAAGCCCGTCAAGACGGTGGTCCAGTCCGTGCGCTACGAGCGCGACGCGGCCGCCCTCAAGCTCTTCGGCAGCGAGGAGCAGGGGAAGTTCCTGCTCGGCGACGCCTGGGCCAAGGGCACGGACGCCCAGCGCAAGGAGTTCGTGGAGCTGTTCCAGGGCCTCTTCGCGGGCATCGCCTTCCCCCGCGTGCGGGAGAACTTCAAGAACCTGGACTCCATCACCTACGAGCCCGCCGAGGTGAAGGGCAACGAGGCGACCGTCGCCTCCACCATCTTCATCAAGCACCCGCTGAAGACGCAGGAGATGAAGCTGAAGTACCGCCTGACGAAGGACGCCGCCGCGTGGAAGGTGGTGGACGTGACGGTGCTCGGCTCCTCCATGCTCCAGGACATCCGTGACTCGCAGGTGCAGCCGCTGCTCACCCAGGGTGGGTGGGACCTGTTGCTGACGCGCATGCGCACCGAGCTGGCGAAGGTGAAGAAGAAGTAGTCCCCGTTGAACCCGGCGGCCGGGCCACCAGGCGCCCGGCCACCGGAAGGGTTCCGGGGCGGCGCGTCATCGAATAGGCTCCCACTCCCCCCGAGTGACTGGCCGATGACCGCCCCCGCCCCCGTCCAGCCCACACCTGTCCGCAGCACCGGCCCGTCCGCCCGCGAGGTGGACGCCTTCTGCGTGCAGTACGCCCCCCGCGCTCCGGGCAACCCCGCCGTCCGGGACCTGTACCGGCTCCTGTGCGACGTGCCCGAAGGTGGGCTGGAGGCACGGCTGGAGTGGGTGGAGCGGTGGATGTTGTGGCTGCACGAGCGCATCCCCGCCCATGCCCTGGTGGACGCCGACGAGCCCCCGCTGTCCGCCGCCGACAGCCGCCTCACGCTGATGGTGCGGGTGATGGAGGGCGAGAGCGCGATGCGCGCCGCCGTCACCCGGCTGGTGTCCGCGGTGTGCGACGGCAGCCGCGGGCTGAAGCTCTTCGCGCAGGTGGGACTGCCCGCGGGCCAGGGCTTCTTCTCCGAGGCCTCGGACCGGCTGGCGCGATCACTCCTACCCGCGCCCCCCGAGCCGGGAAAGCTGTCCGAATTGCTCCTGCGGCTGTTCCCCGTGCCCGCCGACGCGGACTGGCTGGCCTCGCTGTCCCCGGCGCTGCTCGCGAAGCTGGCGTCGCTGGTGGGCGACGCGCGTCCGCCCGAGCCGGTGCCCGCCGCCCGCGTGCGCGCGGACATGCTGGACGCGCTGCTGCTGCTGGCGGTGCAGACGGCCGGACTGGGCACGGCCGAGGACGTGAGGGACCGCAGCCCGGAGACGTCCTTCCGGGGCTCGCCCTTCCTGCGGCTGCGCCTGGTCTGCGACGCGGTGCTCGCGCGCGACGCGGCGCAGGACACGCTGAAGGACCTCTCCACCTGCGTGGCGGACTGCCGGCAGGTGGTGTCCAGCGTGTCGCGCCACCTGGAGGAGGCGGGCGTCAGCGTGGACCTGGTGTACCGGCTGGAGCGCATCCGCCGGAGCCTGGAGCGCATGGAGGCCATCGCCCGGGTGCTGGGCGCGCCGCGCGGCGAGCCCCGCTGGCGCGAGGCGATGACGCTGCTGGTGGACCTGCTGCGGCGGGCGCACGCGGACCGCTCCGTCATGGAGCTGGCGAAGCGCAACGTGCGGATGCTGGCGCGAAAAATCATCGAGCGCGCCGGCCACTCCGGCGAGCACTACATCACCAGCACCCGCACCGAGTTCCACGCCATGGTGCACTCGGCGGCGGGCGGCGGGCTGGTGACGGCCGTGGCGGTGGCGATGAAGCTCGTCCTCTCCGGACTGGCGCTGGCCCCCTTCTTCCTCGCGCTGGGCACCGGCCTCAACTACGCCCTGGGCTTCGTCCTCATCCAGGTTCTGGGCTTCACGCTCGCCACCAAGCAGCCGTCGGTGACGGCGGCCACGCTGGCGGGCGCGGTGGGCGAGGGCGCGCGGGGCGAGCGACTGGCGAGTCTGGTGGAGCTCATCCCCCGCATCACCCGCTCACAGCTGGCGGCCTTCGCGGGCAACCTCGGCGTCGTGGCCCCCGCGGCGCTGGCGCTGGCCCTGGTGTACCAGGGGGTGACGGGCCACACCTTCCTCACGCCCGCGAAGGCCCACGCCATGGTGGCCTCGATGCACCCGTGGAAGAGCGGCACGCTCGTCTTCGCGGCCCTCACCGGCGTGCTGCTGTGGCTGAGCAGCGTGGCGGGCGGGTGGCTGGAGAACTTCGTGGTGTACCGGCGGCTGCCGGAGGCGCTCGCGCACCACCGCGTGCTGCGCCGGCTGCTGGGAGAGGCCGGAGCGAGCCGGCTGGCCTCCGGGTTCCAGCACGCCGCCTCCGGTCTGGGCGGCAACGTGACGCTGGGCTTCCTCCTGGCCCTGGTGCCCGTGGTCGGGAAGTTCTTTGGCGTGACGCTGGACGTGCGCCACGTCACCTTCGTGCTCGGCTCGCTGGCCCTGGCCGGTGGGACGCTGGGCGCGGGCGCGGTGCTCCAGCCGGACTTCCTCGCCGCGCTGGCGGGCATGGCGCTCACCGGCCTGCTCAACTTCACCGTCTCCTTCTCGCTGGCCCTGGGCGTGGCCCTGCGCGCGAGAGACGTGCCCACCCGCGAGGCCCTGCCCTTCCTGCGCGCGGTGGCCGCCCACCTCGTGAAGGCCCCCCGCTCCTTCCTCCTGCCGCCCCGGGACACCGCCCCCGACGTGCTCCGGGTGTCCGCGCCGCCTTCGCCCTGAAACGGCACGCCGCCCCCCGCCGTGACACGCGGATGACAAAATATTCCCGGCGGGCCCGCGGCCGGGGACCGGCCGGGCTGACGGGCTCTGCTTCCTGACGGGGGCTTTTGCCGGTAGGGTCGCCGCCGCATGAGCGGCGCCCGAAACCCGAACTCCCACTCTCGCTTCGCCCTCGCCTTCGCCGGCCTGCTGGTTCGCCGGCCCGGGGCAGTCCTCCTGGTCCTGCTGGCCCTCCTGGGCCTGTCCGCCTGGGGCACGTCGAAGCTGCGCATCAACTCCAACCAGCTCGACCTCATCTCCCAGGACCTGCAGGAGGTGAAGGACGTCAAGCAGGTCATCGACATGGTGGGCGGCAGCGGCTTCCTGATGCTCGCCCTGCGCTCCTCGGACGAGGCCGCCATGAAGAGCACCGCGGATGACCTCGCGAAGATGCTCGAGGCGGACAAGGAGAACGTCCGCAACGTCTCCTACAAGCTGCCCGTCGAGTTCATCCAGCAGAACATGGTCCTCTTCGTGAAGACGGAGGACCTGGTCGAGGGCAAGCGCCGCATCATGGCGTTCCTGCGCGACAAGCTGAAGCGCAGCAACCCGTTCTTCATCGACCTGGGCGCCTCCAAGCCCGTCGAGCTGGACATGCAGGACCTCGTCGACAAGTACTCCTCCGTCGGCAAGAAGAGCATCCGCGACGACTACAACATCTCCACCGACAAGAAGATGGTGCTGATGCTCATCAAGCCGATGTGGGACACCACGGAGATCGGCAAGACGAAGGCGTATCTCGACAAGCTCCAGCTCCAGCTGGACGCGTACTCCGCCCAGCCCGGCAAGGTGAAGCTGGTCGAGGACTACGACAAGGAGTCCTTCAAGCGCGACGGCTCGAAGGACGGCAAGGGCGCGACCACCATCGCCTACGGCTTCACCGGCTCCTACAAGACGACGGTGGACGACTCGTTCGCGATTGAAGATTCGCTCCAGCCGGTGACGGTCATCGCGCTGGTGGCCATCTTCCTCATCACCATCGTCTTCTTCCGGAAGCTGGCGCCCACGTTCATCGTGGTGAGCGGCACGGTGATGGGGACGATTTATACGCTCGGCTTCACCTACGCGACGGTGGGTGAGCTGAACATGATTACCTCCATCCTGGGCGGCATCCTGATGGGGTTCGGCATCGACTACGGCATCCACTTCATCTTCCGCACCCGGCTGGAGCTGGGCGCGGGCAAGACGTACGACGTGGCCATCCGCGACGCCTTCGTCAACGCGGGCCGCCCCGCGGCGGTGGCCGCGGTGGTGACGGGTGGCTCGTTCTTCGTGCTGATGGTCAGCGAGTTCCGGGGCTTCAGCCAGTTCGGCTTCCTGGCCGGCTGCGGCACGCTCATCCTCGGACTCACCCTGTTCGTGTGGAGCGCTTCGCTGCTGGCGCTGGCGGGCCGCATCAACCCGGACCTGCCGCGGAAGCTCATCGGCATCATGAAGCCGCCGCCCAACACCTCCACCACCACCGGCAAGGAGCTGCGCATCCCGAAGCCGGGCCTGGTGCTGGCCGTCAGCTCGCTCGCGGTGGCCCTCATCTGCGCCGCGGCGGTGCCCTGGGCGGGCCTGGACGCGGAGGCGCCCAAGGGCGTGAAGCTCGGCTTCCTCGAGCGCCTCAAGTACGGCGTGGGCTTCAACTACAACACCCGCGCGCTCATCCCGGACGGCATGTCCTCCGTGGTGCTCCAGGACGAAATCAACGAGCGCTTCAACATCTCCAGCGACCCGATGGCCATCTACACCAAGGACCTGGACCAGGCCGAGGGGGTCTACCGGGAGCTGACGCAGCACCCGGAGAAGTACCCGTCCATCGACCAGGTGGTGAGCATCTTCACCTTCGTGCCGCCCGCGAAGACGGCCGAGGCCAACGCGAAGGTGCTCGAGGAGTGGAAGGCGGAGCTGGCGCAATTGGAGTCGGAGGGCTTCTCCACCGCCGCGCTGCCGCCGGAGATGCAGGACAAGGCCGAGTTCTTCAAGAAGGTGCTGGACGCGAAGCCCTTCGACGTCCACGGCGTGCCGGCCAACTACACCGCCCAGTTCAAGAACCTGCCCACCGCGCAGCCGGAGAACCAGGGCTACCTCACGTTCATCTACTCGGGCGTGGACCTGCTCGACGGCAAGAAGATGATGCAGTTCGCGGACGAGACGCGCTCCATCCGCGCCACGTACTCGCCGGGCCTGTTGGACAAGGACGCCTGGGACGCGCCAGGCCCCACCGCGGAGAAGGAGTTCCGCGCCGCGGGTGCCACGCAGCTCTACGCGAAGCTGGCGAGCATCGTGCTCTGGGACGGCAAGGTCACCGTGGTGCTCACCGCGCTGTGGATTCTGCTGATGCACTTCCTGGACTTCCGCAACGCGAAGCTGGCGCTGGCGTCGGTGATTCCGCTCGGCGTGGGCGTGGCGATGATGCTGGGCATCATGTCGCTGACGGACCTGCGCCTGAACTTCATGAACATCATCATCCTGCCCATCCTGCTGGGCTTCGGCGTGAGTCACGGCCTCTACCTGCTGCACCGCTTCCTGGAGGGCACCTCGCCCCTGGTGGCGCTGCGCAGCGTGGGCGCGGCGGTGGCGTCCTCCACGCTGACGGCGGTGGCGGGCTTCGCGGCGCTGCTGGCCGCCGCCCACAACGGCCTGCGGTCCATGGGCCTGGTGGCGTGCATCGGCCTCATCACCACGCTGGTGGTGTCCTTCACGGTGCTGGCCGCGGTGATGCAGCTCATGCATGACCGCCGGCAGCGCGAGGCCGGCGCGGCGTCCGGAACGGGCGGAACGTCCGGCGGCGACGCGAGCAGCGAGACGAAGGCGGCCTGAAAGCCACGGTGTGCTTGAAGGAGGCCCCCTTCGCACGAAGGGGGCTGGGAGAGAGGGACATGAACACGAAGCGACTGTTGCCCGTGCTCGGGCTGGGCCTGCTGTCCGCGTGCTCCACGGTGAAGAGCCATCGGGTGCGCCCCGACTACGAGCAGGTGGACAAGCAGCAGGTGAAGCGGCTGGTGGTGGTGACGCAGCCGCTGCCGAACGGCATCCCCGCGGTGGGCGAGCTGTGGAGCCTGCTGGCCCGCCAGTGGGTGAACCAGAACCGGGACTTCATCGTGAAGTCCAACCTGGCGCTGCAGGACCGGCCCGGGGACACGTCCTTCAAGGGCCTGTGCGTGGAGGGCGTGGAGGGCGTGCTCTGGCTGGACCCGAGCATCACGCTCAAGGGCAAGGACGACGGCGCGGAGGCCTCGGTCAAGGCGCGGCTGACGCGCTGCCGCGACGGCGAAGAGGTCTGGGCCGCCGAGGCCGGCGGGAGCTGGGGCTCCAAGGACGAGGACTACGAGCAGCGCGTGGCCCAGTACGTCGAGGAATTGGGCGAAGAGGTGCGCCCCTACGTGGTGCCCTCCGCGAAGCTGCTGAGGGCCACGCTGGACACGCTGCCCAATCCCCAACTGAACGACGCGGACAAGGACGAGAAGATAGAGCTGGGTGAGTAGGCTCGTCCCTCGTGGACGAGACGACCATCGCCCTGAGGCTGGCCCTGGCGGCGCTGCTCGGCGGCGTGCTGGGCCTGGAGCGTGAGGTGCGCGGTCAGGACGCCGGCCTGCGCACCCACATCCTCGTGTCCCTGGGCTCGTGCTGCTTCACGCTCGCCAGCGTCTTCATCGAGGTGGTGCTCGGCGCGGGCGCCCCCGAGGGCACGCGGGGTGACATCGGCCGCATCGCCAGCCAGGTGGTGGTGGGCATCGGCTTCCTGGGCGCGGGCGTCATCCTGCGCCACGGCGGGCAGGTGAGGGGGCTGACGACGGCGGCCAACCTGTGGCTCACCGCCTCCGTGGGCCTGGCCGCGGGGCTGGGCTTCTTCACGGCGGCGGCCACCACCATGGCCATCGCCATGCTGTGCCTGGTGGGCCTGCGCCCCCTGGAGCGCGCCATCCACCACTACCGCTCCCGGCGCGGGCTGAAGGCGGACAAGGACATCGCCGCCTCCATCCACCCCGAGTCCCCGCCCCTCGACGGGGAATGAGCGGCAGCGGCCCGCGCCTCAGCGGCGCGTGTTCGGGTCCACGTCGGACGGCGCCTCTCGGCGAGGCGTCTCGTCCTCGTCCCGCGCGGCCCGCCGCTCCACCGCCCCCGGCGGCTGCCGGACCGCCACCACCGCCGGGTCCACCTCGCTGACGAGGTCGTCCCCGCGGTGCGCCCGCTCCGGGTACGCCGTGGTGCCCTGTCCGAATTCGTACCGGCCATGCGCCTGGAACTTCGCGCTGTCCATGCGGGCCTGCTCCAGGTCCCCCGGCTCCAGCCCCAGGCCTCCGGTGAGGTCGTGCTGAAGGGCCCGCTCCGGGGCCTTCACGCCCCGCCGTGCATCGGAGAGGGCCTCCGGGTTGACGCCGGGCATGTCCGACACGGCCTCGCGCAGGTAGACGTCGTCCCCGTCCAGGTCCATCACGTCCGTGAAGGCCACGCGAAGGTCTCGGGTGACGTAGCGACTCTTCCCGACGAAGAAGCCCCCCGCGTCCACGGCGATGACGGTGCCCACCACCTCGCCGTCCCGGTCCCTCGCCGTCATGCCCATCTGGATGTTCGCTGGATTGAACATGCTCGCTCCCCCGGAGTCGTGTGCGCGTCCTGGGGAAAACTGGGCATGGTGGGAAGCCCCCGGCATCCCCCGCTCCGCCCCACGTCCGGGCGGGCGGGCCCTGCCTCCCCCCACGGTGGGGAGGGAGGCGGGCTGTCAGCCCGTGGTGCGGTCCGTGGGCTGGTGCTCGGCGGGCTCGGGCTCGCCGGGGTGGGAGGGCGGCTCCATGACCTCCGCGAAGCGGCGGTCCATCTCCGTGCGCACGTAGCGCTCGATTTCCTCCGCGGTGGTCAGCTCCATGGCGCCCTTCAGCAACTCCACGGCGTCCCCGCGGCTCACCCGGCGGATGAAGCGCTTCACCACCGGAATCTGCCCCGACGTCATCGACAGCTCGTCGAAGCCGAGCGCCAACAGCACGAGCGTGTACAGCGGGTCTCCCGCCATCTCGCCGCACATGGACACCGGGATGTTCGCCGCCTTGCCCGCGTCGATGATGGTCCTCAGGAGCCGCAGCACGGACAGGTGCAGGGGCCGGTAGAGGTAGGCCACCTCGCGGTTCTGGCGGTCGATGGCCAGCGAGTACTGGATGAGGTCGTTCGTCCCGATGGAGAAGAAGTCCGCCTCCTGCGCCAGGCGGTCGGCAATCATCGCCGCGCTCGGCGTCTCCACCATGATGCCCACCGGGAAGCGCTTGCCCACGGGCACGCCCGCGCGGCCCAGCGCCGTGCGGCACGCCTCCAGCTCGCTGCGCGCCTCGCGCAATTCGCTCACGCCGCAGATGAGCGGGAACATCAGCCGCAGGTTGCCGTGCACGCTGGCGCGCAACAGGGCGCGCAATTGCGTGCGGAACAGCTCCCGGTTGGACAGGCAGTAGCGGATGGCCCGCAGGCCCATGGCCGGGTTGGGCTCCTTCTCGTGCTTCGTCTTGCCCGGCACCTTGTCGCCGCCCAAATCCAGCGTGCGGATGGTGACGGGGCGCCCGCCCATGGCCTCCAGCACCTGCCGGTAGGCGCGGTAGTGCTCCTCCTCCGTCGGCGCCGTCTTCCGGTCCAGGAACATGAACTCGGTGCGGTACAGGCCAATGCCCTCCGCGCCGTGCGCCAGCAGGGAGGGGATTTCCTCCAGGAACTCCATGTTGCCGTAGAGCCGGATGCGGTAGCTGTCCGTGCTCACCGCCGGCAGGTCCTTCGTCGTCAGCGCCAGCCGCTCGGTCTCCTGGTAGCGGCGCTGGTCCTCGCGGAAGACGGCAAGCTGCTCGTCGGACGGGTTGACGAGGATGACGCCCCGGATGCCGTCCATGGCCACCAGGTCGCCCGGCGAAATCTGCTCGCTGGCCCGGCCGGCGCCCACCACCGCGGGCGTCTCGCGCGCCCGCGCGACAATCGCCGTGTGGCTCGTCTGGCCGCCCAGGTCCGTGACGAAGCCCGCCACCCGTCCGCTGCGCGCCATCAGCGCCGCGTCCGCGGGGGACAAGTCGTGCGCGACGACGATGGCCTCGGCCGGAACCTCCACCTCCTCGTCCACCACCTGGCCCATCAGGTTGCGGATGATGCGGTCGGCGACGTAGTCCACGTCCGAGCGGCGCTCGCGGAAGTACTCGTCGGGGATGTTGTCGAAGAGGTGCTTGATTTTACGCGCCACCCGCCGCACGGCCCACTCGGCGTTGATGCGGTCGTCGATGATGAGCCGGTTGACCTCGTCCACGAGCATCGGGTCGTGGAGCATCAGCCGGTGGGCTTCGAGGATGAGGGCGTGGTCGCTGCCCTCGGTGCGCGTAATCTGGTCCTTGAGCTCGGCGAGCTGGCGGTCGGACAAATCAATCGCCGTCTTCATCCGCATCCGCTCGGGCTCGACCTCGGCCTCGGCCAGCCGGAGCTTGGGGGTGCGGATGCGCTTGCGGTCCAGGATGAAGGCGTGGCCCACCGCCACGCCGGGAGAGGCGCCGATGCCCAACAACCTCAGGGTGGGGGTGGCCTGGCTGCTCACGTTCCCATCTTCTCCTGTGGCTCTACCGCGTTCCCATTCTCACCCGTCACTGGGCCTCGCCGAAACGGTCCCCGATGAGTTTTGCCAATTCCAGGAGGCAGGCGTCGGCATCATCACCTTTGCACGTCACCTTCACCTGGGTCCCCTGGGCCGCCGCGAGCATCAGCACCCCCATGATGGACTTGGCATTGGCCCGCTGGCCCTGGGCCTCGAGGGTGACCTCGCTCTTGAAGCGGTTGGCCACCTTGACCATCTGCGCCGCTGCCCGGGCGTGCAGCCCCAGCGCGTTGATGATCTCGTATGTCCCTTCGGCCACGGTTGCCATCGCGACTCCCACCTCTCTTCTTAAAGGAATGCCCCCGCCGCGCAGGCCAGCCCCGCGGCAAGGTAGAGCACCACGTAGTTCGGCACCCGACGGCTGACCAGCACGTAGGACGCCACCCCCAGGGCCAGACACCCGGCCGCCAGGAAGGGCGCACGGGCCCCTCCCGCGTTGGTACCGAAGGACACCGACAGCCAGGCGGCCAGGCCGCCAGCGCTCGTCGCCGCCACCGCCCGCAGCTTCGCCCCCCGTGACGGGAGGTTGGCCCGGGCCACCGCCTCCACCAGCCTGTCTCCCAGGGACAGGCCCAGCCAGTACAGCCGCACGCGCAGGAGCACGTGCACCAGATTGTAGAGCACCAGGAAGAGGGGCACCGCCCACACGCCCAGCAGCGGCACCATGGCCGCGCTCACCGCCCCCACCGCCGGCTTGAGGGACAGCCAGAAGAAGCCGTCCCCCAGCGCCGCCAGCGGCCCCATCAGCGCGGCCTTGAAGGCCACGACCTTGTCCGGCGTCTCCTCCCCCCGGGCGATGCGCACCTCGTGGTTGACGACCCCGCCCACAATCGCCGCGGCCACATAGGGGTGGGTGTTGAAGAAGACGAGGTGGCGGCGCACCGCCTCCTCGCGCGCGGCGCCGTCCGGGTACAGGTGCGCCAGGGCGGGGTAGACGGAGTAGGCCAGCCCCAGGTTCTGCATGCCCTTGGGGTTCCACGACGCCTGGAGGAAGAGCGAGCGCAGGAAGACGCGCAGCAGCACCCACGGCGGCAGGGGCCATTCGGACGCGCTCACCGGCCCTCCCGGAGGAGGAGGAGCACCACCGCCACCGTCACCGCCGCCGCCCCCAGCGCCGCGTACAGGGGCGCGCGCCGGGCGTGGCTGCCCTGCGCCGCGAGGGAGGCCGCCACCGAGGCCATGGCCGGCCAGGCCCACGCCAGCCCTCGCACCACCGGGGGGGGCAGCGCCTGCAGCAGGGGCTCCACGAAGAAGCCCGCCAGCGCGCACAGCGACGTGAGGGCGCCGTACAGCACGAAGTGCGGCCACATGCCCCACAGGTTCTGTCGGACGGCGCGGGTGAGGTTGCCGGCCTCCGCCGAGGCCAGCGCCACCCGGGCCAGCCGCGCCGTGTAGCCCTCCAGGAGCCGGTCTCCCCGGCGCCCCACCCGCCCCAGGCCGATGAACAGCAATACAGCAAGGGACCAGATGGCCGGTGTGGAGCCCGCGCCGGTGGCGGTGGTGAGGGTGGCGGCGGCGGCGCTGGTGCCGGTGGCGGCCAGCGTGTCGTTCTCCGGCAGCGCGGCGCCCAGGTTGGCGGTGCCCAGGAAGAACAGCTCCAGGAGCAGCCCCACGGCCAGACCGGAGGGCACGTCCCCGAGCAACAGCCCCATGATGGTGGCGGCCACGAGGGGGCGGGACAGCATGGCCTGGAGGAACGCCTTGCGCTCCAAGGCCACCAGTCCGCCCCACAGCCCCGCGAGCGCCACCTGGGTCCAGACGACGCTCACGTCCTCACCCGGCCTTCGCCCACCGGTCGGTGAGGTCCAGCAACTCCACGGGCTTCTCCGAGGGCACCGCGCGGGCCTCCACGCGCACGCCCTGCTCGGACACCTGCTGGAGCGTCTTCAGCTCCGCCTCCGCCAGGAAGACGGACGGGGACACCTGCCGGCGCCCGGTGCCGAAGTGCACGTTGCCCAGGTTCAGCTCGTCCATGGACAGGCCGTGCGCGAAGGCGAAGGGCACCGCCGCGACGTCCCGCAGGAGCACCAGGGTGCGCACCCCGTCCTTGGAGAGGGCGGCGAAGTCCACCTGGGCCAGGGGGAGAATCTGCACCTCGATGGCGCTCTGGACGGCCAGGGCCATGGCCGCCCGGATGAGGGGGCTGGAAGCCGCCTCGTCATCCGCGACGACGACCCGGGAGACCTTGAGGAAGGGCAGCCAGGCCTCGACGACCTGACCATGGATGAGGCGGTTGTCGACGCGGACCAGGGTGATCACGGCAGTCTCGAATCGCCGACCCGCGCGGGCCCGTCAAGTTCGCGGCTGCTGCTGGGCCTCGCGAAGCAGGGCGGATGCGCAGGTGATGTTGCGCTGGCCATGGGAAGCCAGCTGGTTGGCCATCTCCGGAAGCGACAACTGCTCGTTGCGGAGCGAGTTCGCCTTGAGAAGCATGGGCAGGTTGACGCCGGCGAGGACCTCCAGGTTCATCCGCTGACACATCATCAGCGACTCCTTGCAGGGAGTGCCGCCGAACAGGTCCGCGAGGATGATGACACCTTCCCCCTCATCCACGCGGGCAACCGCCTGCTTCATCTTCGCGCGGAGCTCCTCGACAGGAGTCCCTGGCTCGATGTTGCAGGTTGCCACCGCGGGAAGCTTTCCCACGATCTGCTCCGCGGTGGAGACCAGCTCCTCCGCTAGACGCCCGTGCGATGCGACGACGAGGCCGACCATGTCCGCTCCTGACCAACCCCCCGAAGTTTGCGGTCTACGCCTGAACGCCGCGTTGCGCAACTCCGGCGAAAGTTTCCGCCCTGAACCCCAGACCCACGCTCCCACTTCCTGTGTCGAAAGGTAAGACGACAGTGGCTCCCATGCCCGGAATTTCGGGTCCGGCCGCGTGCAGGGCTGTCGCCTGCCGGACGGGGGAGCGACTTCGTTCCCCCCACACCTTATCGGATGCCACTGAGACATGCGCGATGCGCGCCGTCGCCTTTACCCCACCCACCCCGACCCACCGCCCGTACAGCAAGGAAGCAAGCGCCCTATTAAACGAGTCGGGACTGGAACGATAGAGGGGACATGCATGACCCCGCCAGAGCCGTGCGCCCGGCAGGTGGGCTCGAAGCCGCGCCCCGGGGCGCACCTGGGTCCCTGCTGACGCCCTGCTGGCACGAATGAATTGACATGTGAGTCACTCCTCAGCATCCAGCGGATCGCACGCGCCGGTGTGACGTCCCGGGGCGGATGGAGGCGTCATGGCGCGGTCGAAGCTGCTGAAGGAAGGCGATGCGGTCCCCGATGTCACGCTGAAGGGCGCGGGAGACCGGCCGGTGCGGCTGCGCGACCTGGTGGGGCAGAAGGTGCTCGTCGTCTACTTCTACCCGAAGGATGACTCGCCGGGCTGCACCGCGCAGGCGTGCAGCCTGAGGGACCAGTACGAGGACTTCGTGGCCGCGGGCGCGGAGGTGGTGGGCATCAGCGGTGACTCGGTGACGTCGCACGAGGGCTTCGCCACGAAGCACCGGCTGCCCTTCGTCCTGCTGAGCGACGCGGGCGGCGAGGTGCGTGACGCGTTCGGCGTGCCCCCTTCCCTGCTGGGGCTCATCCCCGGACGCGTCACCTTCGTGGTGGACCGCAAGGGTGTCATCCGCCACGCGTTCGAGTCGCAGCTGCGCGTGGGCGAGCACGTGCGGCGCGCGCTGGAGCTGGTCCGCACGCTCGCCCGCGAGGGTGAGGCGGCGACGGGCGCGTCCGCCGCGAAGTAGACGCTCCCGGCACCGGGCCCGGCACGGGCGGGCCCGGATGGGACACCGGCTACCGCAGTGTGGTGGGAATCTCCGCGAGCGGAGGGAAGCCCCAGCGTGCGCGCTCCTCGTCGGTGACGCTCGGGTCCACCGGGTAGAGCTTCATCTGCTTCGTCTGCAGGTCGCCCCGGTACTGCGTGCCGAAGCGCTGCGGCCGCTCGGCGTTCATCAGCCAGCGGTCCCACGCGGCGGCGGCAATCCACAGGCCGCCCGGGTGACCGCGGCGCGCGGCCTCCGCGCCCAGCTCCCGCGCCATGGCGAAGTCCTCCTGCGCGTGGCCGTGCTGGAAGATGAACGCGGCGGCGAGGAAGTCCGCGCCCTCCTTCAGCTCGCCCGCTGCCACCAGTTCCTTCACCCGCGCGCGGCGCTGCTCGTCGCGCGCCGTGACGGCCTTCCACGCTTCTGGAGAAGCCGGCGGCGGAGAGCGGTCCGCCTGGTCCTCCGCGAACATCCGCTTCAGCTCGGCATGGGCCGTGGGGTCTTTCTCCGGGAGCGTGGGGATGCGCGCCACCAGCGCCGTGAAGGCAGGCTCCGTGCGCAGCGAGGCCAGGTCCTCGTCCTGCTGCATCCACCTCACGTCGCGAAAGCCCCACTCCGCCGCGCGCGACAGCTGGTCGAGCGCCTCCTGCTTCTTCCCCAGCAGCGCGAGCGCGCACGCGGCGGAGTACGCGGTGCCGTCGTTCGTGTTCCCCGCGTCCAGCGCCCGCGTGTACTCCGCCAGGGCCTCGGCGTGCCTGCCCTCACGCATCAACACATCCCCGCGCTTCACGAGCTGCCAGCCGGGCATCGGCGCCGCGGGCGGCTCCATGAACGGCAGCTCCGCGACGGGCGCCTTCGCGGCGGCGGTGGGGGTTTCCGTGGAAGCCGGCGCATGCGCACACGCGCCGGCGAGGACGAGCAACAGGGCGGAAGTGGGGAGTCGCATGGCGCGCAGTCTAGGGGTCCGAAGCGACCTTGACGCCACTTCAAGCACCGAAATGCCGGAGCCGCACGCCCGCGTCCCACACGCGAACACGCACCGCGGACACGCTGTCCCGCACGCGCGCGGAAACCTCGCCAGGATGTCGCTGCCCCTGACGCAAACCCGCGAAGTGCTTCACTTCATGCACGCCGCGCCGCGTGTTTCAGACGCTGGCCCAGGCCTTGCTCAAGCGAGGAGTGCCACGCGACACACGCGAGGCAGGGAGAGCAAGGTCATGAAGACCCCGGATGAGAGCTTCTTCGACGTCGTCGTCCTCGCCGTCAGCCCGCTGATGGCGGTGCAGCTGTTCGGGCTGGTGATGATGGTCGTCACCTATGCGCACTCATAGCCACCCGCGTCAGCGGCGCGCGTAACATCACGTAATATGTTGGCCCCTGGACGGGACTGGTTTCAGCTCGATATAAACGGAATAGCGCGACAGGCTGGCATTCGCCGAAGGACGCCGCCGCGCTGCCGCTGAGTTCCCCCCGAGCTGAAAGGAAGTCCCCGAAATGAGCCTGACCCCCCGCAGTCGTCTCAATTGGTGGATTGGTGCAGTTGCCAGCGTGTCCCTGCTGGGTGCTTGCGGAGCGCCGGATGAGCGCGCCGGTGACGCGCTCGAGTCGAACGAGACCGTGCAGGACGCGGTCGCGGGCGATGTGGCGGTGAAGCTGTCCGTGGAGAAGTCCTCCCTGGCCGCGCGCGACAACGTGCTCGTCTCCGTGACGATGACGAACGTCTCGTCGCGCACCGTGCGCCTGCTCAAGTGGCACACGGCGGTGGACGGGCTGAAGGAGGACCTGTTCAAGGTCACCGCCAATGGCGTCTCGGCGGAGTACAACGGCCGTCACTACAAGTGGGCCGCGCCGCAGGCGACGGACTACCTGAACCTGGCGCCGGGCGAGAGCGTGTCGAGCAAGGTGGACCTGTCGTCCGTCTATGACCTGTCCAAGACGGGCACCTACGACATCAGCTTCGGCTCCGCGAGCCACGATGGCGTGTCGGAGCTGAGCTCCAACAGCCTGACGGTGTTCATCGAGGGCCGTCCCTTCGTCAGCCCCGAGGCCGAGGCCGCCCCGGGCACCGTCGACGCCATGGCGCTGTCCACGGCGAACTGCACCAGCGCCCGTGTGACGTCCGTCACCACGGCGTTCAACTCCGCGAAGACCTACGCGAACAGCGCGGTGACCTACCTGGGCGGCACGCCCAGCGCCACCACGCGCTACACCACCTGGTTCGGCACCTACAGCAGCTCGGGCTGGAGCACCATCAAGACGCACTTCACGTCCATCAAGAGCGCCTTCGACACCAAGTCCGTCATCGTCGACTGCGGCTGCACGGACAGCGCCTACGCGTACGTGTACAAGAACTCGCCGTACCGCATCTACGTGTGCAACGCCTTCTGGAGCGCGCCGAACACGGGCACGGACTCCCGCGCCGGCACGCTCATCCACGAGATGAGCCACTTCACGGTGGTGGCGGACACGGACGACCACGCCTACGGCCAGACCGCCGCCAAGAACCTGGCGAAGTCCAGCCCCACCAACGCCCGCGACAACGCGGACAGCCACGAGTACTTCGCCGAGAACACGCCGTCGCTGCCGTAATCGCGGCGCGGTGACATGATGTGCAGTGGAACGGGGGCGGCGACGCCCCCGTTTCTTTTTTCTGGAGCCTGGAGCCCCATTCTCATGACACGTGGAAAGCTGAGCCTGACGCTGCTGTGCCTGGGAGTCATGGGTGGCGCGTGCGCGTCACGTTCTTCCGAGGGAACACCGCCGCCGGCCGCGGCAAGGCAGGAGGAGTCCGCCATGGCGACGACGCTGGAGTGTGCACTGAGCGCCCCCAAGACGGTGAAGGCGGGCGAGCCGGTGGAGGTGGTCTTCCGACTGACCAACCCCACGGCGAAGCCGCTGTACGTGCTCGACTGGCACACGCCGCTGGAGGGGCTGCTCAACGACATCTTCCAGATTACGCGCGACGGCACGGAGTTGTCCTACGCGGGGCCCATGCTGAAGCGCGGCAACCCGGGCGCGGACGACTATGTCGCCGTGGCGCCGGGTGCCTCCGTGGAGGGCCGCGTGAATGTCGCGCTCGCGTATGACTTCACGCAGCCGGGCCGCTACCGCATCGCCTTCCGTGGCCGGCTGATGGATGTCGCCACGCAGCAGGCGGAAGTGCCGCACACGCTCGACGGGTTCCGCGAGCTGCCGGTGAAGTGCCCCGAGGTGGAGACGGCTGTCGTCGCGCCCTGAGGTCAGCGAGAGACTCCGCCCCCGGATGGCTCCTGGCCACCGGGGCGCCCGGGAGGTCCTCCTGACGTTCAGACCGGAAACTGGAGGCCGGAGGCGCCGGCGCGCGGCAACGCGCGCGCCTGGAATGATTCGCCGGGAATATCCGGCGCCGGCTTCGTTGCCCTGAGAACAGTACTCACCTCGCCGCCGAGGTCCCCGGGCACACGCGGCCCGGGCACGTCGCGGCGTTCGTCTCAGTCCCAGTCTGAAGGCGTCCCCCAGGGCGCCAGTGCCGGGAGCCGTGCGCCTGCGCGAGCTTCACGAAAGGAGTGCGTCCTTTGCCTCGCTCGAATCCGTGGTTGTTCGGGGTCCTCTGCGTGCTGATGGCCTGCGGAGGAACGTCCGAAGAAGAAGTGATGGATGTGGAGGAGCTCGCCACGAGCACGCAGGAGGTCGGCGCGTGTGACGAGACCCGGCTGGCGTGGACCTCCGCTGGCGACCCGGCCAACGTCTGCGCGGTGCCGTGGCAGTACGGGCTCGACTGCAACAAGTCGGGCAGCAACATCACCTGCGGCGCGAGAACCGGGTACCAGCAGAAGACCTGCTACCACTACCCGGTGTGCCGGCTCCCGCAGTTCGGCATCGAGAGCCGCGCGCAGAAGGCCTTCTCCCAATCCATCTCGTGCCCCGCCTACTCCTCCACGGAGTGCCGTCCGAAGCCGCAGACACCCGACATCGAGATCTGCACCACGGTCACCCGCTACAACTGCTACACCCAATGCCACACCACGGCGCAGGCGAAGATCAACAGCCTCCCGGCGGCGGACCGCACCGGGGTCTCCATCGTCTCGTACAACGGCAACGAGATGTCCTCCACGTCGACGGGGTCCTGCTCGTACACGCTGAGCAACTGGCCCACCTACAATGACCAGGAGGACCCCGCGTGCGGCGCCGCCACGAGCTCGTACTCGTGCGACGACACGACGAAGCCCATCTACCCGACGTGCCGTCACAACAGCTTCGGCAACGACGTCCCGACCGCCTGCAACGCGGACCCCCTGTTCGCCGCGGCCGGCACCACGCTGGGCGCCGTGAAGCAGACGGCGACCAACGTCTGGGGCGCGATGCTCCCGAAGAACTTCGAGACCAACCCCCTCTACACGCTGCAGCCGCTCTGCCGCACGTGTGACCAGCTTGCCCTCAACGCGCAGAGCGGGCAGACGCAGGTCACCGCCAAGTACGACTGCCTGCTACAGGGCCTGGCCGCCGGACTCCCGGCGGGCGCCGGGGGCGCGCAGCTCCGCTCCGAGGTCGTATCCCGGCTGAAGCTGCTCTACGAATTGCACAGCCACCACATGACGCCGGCCCAGGTCCAGTACGTACGCGGCCTGTACCAGTCCGACCCGGCGGCGAACACCACGTGCAGCGCGGCCTTCGTCCCGCCCACCGTCTCCGGCTGCGGCCTGAACCTGGCGCCGCTCAACGCGGCGATGGACCTCTGCACGCGC
Source organism: Pyxidicoccus sp. MSG2 (assembly GCF_026626705.1). Classification (NCBI taxonomy): domain Bacteria; kingdom Pseudomonadati; phylum Myxococcota; class Myxococcia; order Myxococcales; family Myxococcaceae; genus Pyxidicoccus; species Pyxidicoccus sp. MSG2. The sequence goes on along the minus strand of NZ_JAPNKC010000001.1, from coordinate 7,205,823 downwards.
CTCGCGTCGTCGCACGTGCCGGGGGCCTCGGCCCGCTCGCAGATGCCGTACTGCGTGGGCCTGGCCTCGCAGGTGGCGGCGGTGAGCGCGGGCGCCTGCCAGGGCGACGTGTACCGCGAGAAGTACCACGGCATGTGGCTGAAGCTGTACGAGCGCGCGCTCTCGGACATCCACCGGGTGGACGTCGCGGGGGACGCGCTCCAGCGCAAGGTGCCGGACACGACCGACGTGCGCCTCCATCTGCAGAGCATCAGCGACTGGTATGCGGTGCAGCGGGCGCAGCTGTTCCCGGGGGCGCCCGACAGCCCGGTGCTGATGAAGCAGCTCAGCGAGACGTTCGACATCTTCTGGAAGGTCGCCTACGAGAATGCGCTGCTCAACGTGAATGGGCTGCCGGTGCACGCGAAGCCTCTCAACGCGGGCCTGCTGGTGGACCAGACGGTGCTCACCGCCGTCCTGACCGGCAGCCCGGCCATGAGCGGCCCGCCGCTGCTGATGCTGCTGGGCGACGGCTTCAACGGCCTCTTCGAGCGCATGGAGGACTTCAGCTACCTGCATGACCTGGGCTGCCGCTTCAAGGGCTGCGGCCCCGCCGTGGACACCGAGACCGCCGAACTGTTCGCGCTCTTCGGCGCCGTGCCCGACGCCGCGAAGCTGCAGACGGCGGTGGGCGCCGCCAACAAGCTGAACACGTCCAGCTATGACCACCACGCGGAGTGGGTGGCGGTGTTCAACCTGCTGCGCGTCAACCACGCCGCCTTCACCCAGGCCGTGGTGGCCGCCACGGGGGCGCCTTCGTACACGCCGGAGCTCCTCGAGGGCGGCGCCGGCGGCGTTCCCGCGCCGCTGGCGAAGTGGGCCCAGATGGTGGAGAAGGCGGACGCCTACGCAGACAGCTACCTCAAGTCCGGCTTCTTCGTCAGCACCGCGCGCGACACGCTGAAGACGGGCATCGAGGAGTACAAGAGCAACTTCATCAACGACGTGGTGACGGCACGCAAGAACGCGCTCACGACGGCGGTGAACGAGTACACGCAGAACCGCACCACGCTCATCAACGAGGTGCTGGGCGAGGTGGGCAACGCGGCGAACCAGAAGACCGTGCAGACCACGCTGGTGCGCAAGCTGACCGAGTTCTACGCGCTCAACGCGGACCTCGTCGGGCTGCAGGACAACCTGGTGAGCCAGGAGGCGCAGTTCAGCGACATCGCGGCGGCCTTCAACACCACGCTGGACATCGAGTCGCCCGCCCTGGGCACCGACATCCAGCGCGGGCCGCTGCAGACGCTCAACGTCAGCGCCGCGGATGCGCACGGTGCTCCCGGCGCCCTGTTCAACGTCCTCACGTTCGCGGTGCACCAGCCGGGGGCCCAGGCCTTCAGCCTCTCCGCGCTGCACGGCGAGCTGCTGAACTTCGACGTGTCGGGCGAGTACGCGCCGAGCTGCGCGCTCTCCAGCGCGACGATTCCGGACCCGGCGACGGGCACGCTCCTGCCCGTCAACACGGGCGGCGGGGCGGCCCAGGTGGGCCCCGGCGGCTACATGGTCAGCTACAGCAACGGCGCATTCACCGCGCAGAACGCGAGCACGTCCACCTTCACCCGGGAGAGCACCGAGGACCGGGCGTGTGCCGGCGTCAGGGTCGAGGCGGGCTTCGAATTCTTCGGCAGCAGCACCAAGGCGTATGCGTCCGCGGAGACGTGCAATGCCAGCTCGAAGGGCTCCGACAGCACGTCCGCCTCGCAGAACGGCTCCGAGGGGCGGACCTCGGCGAGCTTCGCCACGGGCCTGCGCGTGCCGGGCACCCCGTTCCCCGACGCGCCCGTCGGCAGCCTGCTGCTGGTGGCGATGAACCCGGGGACCTCGGACCTGGCCAACCTCCGCGACGTGCGGGTGCTGCAGGCGCCCCGCACCTCCGTCGTGGTGAAGGAGGACGCCGACTACTACCTCGTGGTCAACGACTTCGGGTCCTGCGCGGACGACACCGCACACCAGCTCACGGTGACGGCGATGCGGCTGATGCCCACGGGTGTGGCCGCCAAGGCGCTGGGCAAGGCCATGGCCACGGTGATGACCGAGGTCCGCGCGGCGACGCCCGCCTACGTCGACCAGGGGCGCGTCACGAACAGCGAGCTGGAGGCCCTGCGCAGCAGCGCGCAGACCCGGCTGCTGCAGGAGTACGCGGTCCAGTGCCCCGGCTGCTCGTCCAGCCAGATGCCGGAGGTGTTCGGCTCGCTCTTCACCACCTTCGTCAACGCGGAGCTCGCGCGGCTGGAGCGGCTGGTGCAGCTGCGCACCGTGGAACGCGCCATCGACCTGCAGCTGCTCGACATCCAGTCCCTGGGGGACGACCTCACGGCGGGCGCCGACAAGGCGCGCCTGCTGCGGCTGCTGCCCCTGTGGCGGCTGCGCAACCTGGACGGCGCCGAGCTGCGCGACAAGTCTCGCGCCCTGACGAGCCTGGTCACCGACTACCTCTACCCGACGATGGACCTGCGTCACCCCACCGCGCTCGCGCCGCTCAAGGTGCACGCCAGCCTGGATGCGCTGGTGCAGGCGGACTGGTCCGACGACTTCGCGGCGCTCTGCTCCAAGGCGCTCACGGCCGTCGGCAGCATCGAGACCGCGCTCGCCAACGCGCGCATCAGCGACAAGGCCCCCAAGGACCTCGTGCTCGCCTTCGCCTTCCCCAACCCCTACTTCGGCATGCCCCTGACCAGCCAGTGGCGCAGCGCGGACTCCGAGCGCTCCGAGGCCGTGTGGAACAGCATCCTCAACGGCTCCGGCGAGGTGCTCATCACCCTCACCCCGGATGACCTCTACAGCACGGGCGGCGTGGGCGGCACGCTGCTCTGCAACCACCACATGCCCGTCATCAAGAACCTGGGCGTGCAGGTGGTGCGGCCCTTCAGCAGCACCAACGCGTCGGACTCGCAGGCGTGGCTGACGGTGCCGGTGCGCTGGGAGGACGTGTTCGCCTACCCCGCGACGGGAAGCTCCAAGCACTACGCGATGCTCAACCCGGACTTCCTCGTCGGGGCGCCGCACCTGCTGTTCGGCCAGGACATCGACGTGCTGACCACCTTCGCCCAGGACATCCAGCAGCCGTTCGCCACCGTTGCGGGCAATGGCCTGTCTCCCTTCGGCACCTTCACCATCGGCCTGGGCAACGTGAGCCCCGAGAAGTTCGCGGAGGCCTCCGCGCTGGTCGTCACCCTGAAGGTGGACGCGCTGGAGCTGGCGGCCACGGCCACCGGCGCCGCGGTCTGCCAGTAGCTCACACGAAGTAGCGCACGGGGGCGGCGGGGTGGCAGGGGGCACGCCCCCGCGCCTTGCCGCCCCCGTGCCGTTTCACCTGCACCGCATCACTCCATCACTCACCCGGAAGAACCATGAAACGACAATCGCTCCTACGGCGGCTGCTGGGTAGCACCGCTCTGCTCATCTCACCCCTCGCGCTCGCGCAGCCCGCCGGCTTCACGGACGCGAAAATCCAACCCCCGCAGCTCAAGGCCCCGCAGCGCGGCTCGCTCGTCGGCACCTACGCGCAGACGGCCTTCGGCGCGACGGACGTGGCGCGCGGCGGCTTCGCGCTCGCGTCCGCGTTCTCCACCCCCTCGGACCGGGGCGAGCTGCTCGCCACGCCCTTCCCCACCTACTCGTCCGACGCGGGCCTGTCCGAGTGGGGCCACGGCTGGCAGACGCGCCTGGAGATACGACGCTGGCGCACGCGCGGCGACCTCGACTACTCGACGGACGAGCGCTCCAGCCCCTGGGGCCGGCTCGTCCCCGGGAGCGACGGAGCCTGGTACGCGGCGGACCTGAACCCCGCGGTGCGGGTGGAGGAGTCCGCCACGGGCCTCACCGCGTACCTCCCCGACGGCAGCGTCTGGTACTTCGGTGACGGCGTGGGCGGCGCCGCGGGCTCGGCGCAGGTGAACACGCCCAGGGGCACCTACGCGTGGCTCCTGCGCGAGGTGGTGAGCGCCACCAACCGCAGGACGCGCTTCACCTACGAGGCCAACACCACCGGCCGGCTGTTCGTGAAGACGGTGCAGTACGGCGGCGCCGGCACCGACTTCCAGTACCAGGTGGACCTGGGCTACGCGACGCTGACGAAGCCCGTGGACGACTTCCGCTCCGGAAAGAAGCTGCGGCTGGACAGGCGCGTGTCCACGGTGGCGGTGAAGGCGAAGAGCGCGACCTCGGGCCTCTTCGAGCCGCGCTGGCAGTACCAGCTCACCTACGAGGAGCCCGCGGAGAGCGTGGCCTTCTACCTCGCCCAGGTGGACCCGACGTACGGCACGGCGCCCGCCGTGACGGCGGCGCCGCCGGCCCGCTACACGTACTACAAGTCCTCGGACGCGCTCGCCTCCGCCCTCTTCACCCGCGTGACGAAGCTGGACGCGACGCTCGTGGCCGCGGGCCAGGACGCCATCCAGCCCTGGCGCGCCGCGCTGGTGGACCAGGACGAGGACGGCCGGCTCGACTTCGAGCACGCGCAGGCCCAGACGCTCTACGTGCAGGAGGACAACGGCTTCCGCGCCGAGGCCCTGCCTCCGCCCAACGCGGGAACCCAGACGGTGTGCCGCCCCGCGGCGAGCCTGGGCAACGAGCCGCGCCTGCTCACGCGGCTGCGCCCCAACCAGGCGGAACCGGAGGTGGTCGCCATCAACAACCCGAGCGGCTCGACGACCGAGGTCAAGGTCTGCGACCGCGCGGGCACGCTGCGCTCGCAGCAGTCCCTGTCGGGCGCGTGGCAACTGGGTCCGAACACCCGCTTCGTGGACCTGGACAATGACCAGCAGCCGGACTTCATCCGCGTCGTCCCCGGCGCCTTCCAGGTGCGGCCCAACACCAGCGGCGCGCCGCCCGCCCTCAGCTTCGGCGCCATCGTCAGCGGCACCCTCAGCCCGAGCGTGTCGGCGACGACGACGTGGGTGCACGACATGAACGGCGACAGCATCCCGGACATCGTCGCGCGGCTCACCAACGGCCTGCACGTGTGGCCGGGCACCGGCCGGTTCACCTTCGACTCCGCGTCCAGCAAGTTGTTCCCGGTGCTGACGAAGAACGGGACGCCCCTGGCGCAGCTGAGCACCTACTCCGCGATGTTCGTGGATGTGAATCGCGACGGCATGTCGGACGTGCTGCTGTCGAAGCCCGGGCTCGCGCTCCTCTTCATCAATGACAGCACCGCGTTCCGCGAGACGTCCGTCCCGGCGCTGGCCTTCTACAACGGCACGACGAGCGCGCTCACGCAGGGCGACTTCTCGGGCAGCGGCAACACCAGCCTCACCGTGACGCAGGGCCTGGACGCCTACAGCGCCTCGCTGGACGGGCCGGAGACGGGCCTGCTCAAGTCCGCGGACGACGGCAAGGGCACCGTGCTGGGCTTCACGTACACCCGCCTGCCGGCCGCTCCCGGCGCGCGCGTGCGCCAGCCCGTGCTCGCGTCGCTGACGTCGGCGCCATCCGGCTACGACACCATCACCTATACCTACCAGTACTTCGGCGCGAGCTATCACTCGCAGGGCGGCTACCTCCTCGGGTTCGACAGCGTGGTGCGCACCGCGCCGCAGGAGGTCCACGCCGTCAACTTCCTCAACGGTGACACCTTCGCGGGGCTGCTGCTGTCGGAGACGAAGACGGACGCGCGCACGCCCCTGGTCAAGGAGGTGACCTTCCGCCAGTACACCGACGTCACCTTCCAGGGCGTCCCCTACAAGCGGCTGGCGAGAGAGGAGAAGGGCTTCCAGGACGCGGGCCAGCCGGCCCTGGTGCTGAGCGAGACGACGCAGACGGTGGCCTATGACGGCGTGTGCCCGCAACAGACGGTGCGCGCCACCCAATGGGGCACCCTCACCACCACCACCGGGCGCGCGAGCCTCGCGGGCCTGACGAAGCACCTGCACTGCCTGCCCGCCGCGCTGACGTTCAGCGGGAGCCACCCGCAGCAGCCCTCGCTCGACTTCTCCTACCAGGGCACCATCACCCGCAACGCGGCGGGCCAGGTGGAGAAGGTGGAGGCGCTCGGGCCCCAGGGCCCCATGGCGCTGCAGACGGTGAGCTACTGGCCGGACTCCACCGTCAAGACGGTGAGCGTGCCGGGACAGGGGACGACGTCCTTCGAGTACGCCCCGGGCCGCCTGGTGCTCTCCAAGGTGACTCAGCCGGACGGCGTGGTGCTGGAGGCCACCGAGCGCAGCCCGCTGCACGACGGGCTCATCACCCTCACCCTGCGCCGGGGCACGAATGCCCACACCGAGCGCTTCCGCTACGACGGGCTGGAGCGGCTGATGAAGCGCTGGAACGAGCTCGGCGGCGCCAGCGAGGCGAACCCGAACGAGCTGCTGGACTACCGGTTCGCCATGGCCACGCGGCCCGCGAGCATCGCCGCCACGGCGCTGGTGGACGCGGGCAACAACGCCCGGCGCTTCACCCAGGACTACTCCACCGCCGCGGGTGAGGAGGTGGCGAAGGGCCGCCTCATCCCGGAGGGCTGGGTGGTGGACGGCCTGACGGTGCATGGCCGCCAGCAGCGCGAGAAGCTGAGCTACGTGCGCCCGAACCTGCCGGCCAACACCGACATGGCGGCGCTCGACTACGCCACGCTCCTGAGCGGCGTGGAGCAGACGGCGAGCACGCGCACCGCCGTCTTCGGCTACGAGGTGGAGAAGGTGCTGCGCCACCACGTGGACGTGCAGCAGACCCTGGCGACGGCCTGGTCGCTGGACGCCGGGGGCCTGCGCGTGGAGACGCAGGAGAACGGGACGCTGGCGCACCGTCAGTTCCTGGACTCGGAGAAACGGGTGGCGCGGTACGAGGACGAGTCCGGCGCCGTCCATACCTACGCCCATGACGCCCTCGGCCGCCTGCGCGCGGTGACGCTGCCCGGAGGCCAGGGGCACCGGCTGACCTATGACGCCTACGGCCGCGTCGGGCGCGTGGAGCGCGACGGCGTGGCGAACGTGGACTTCGAGTACGCGCCCGGCACGTGGCTGGTGACGGCGAAGCGGTTCCGCACGCCGGCCAACACGCTGGTCCGCAGCGAGAGCTACCAGTACGACACCGCGGGCCGCCGCACCATCATCACCCACACGCAGGCGGGCGGCGGCGTGAAGACGTACCAGCTCTACTACGACGGCGCCTCGCCGGCGCAGCCCACGAACACCACCTGGCCGGGGCTGCACACGGCCACCTCCGGCGACGGGTACACGAAGCTGCTCCAGTACCGCCCGGACGGCACCCTGTCCCGGACGACGCTGACCTTCACCGGCTGGCGCACCGTGGAGACCACCCAGACCTACGCGGAGAGCGGCGAGGTCAAGCTGGAGACGACCCAGGTGAAGGACACGAGCGGCAACGTCCTCAGCACCACCTCCGTCGGGAACGGCTGGGACGCGTACGGCCGGCTGAGCACGATGACGCTCAACGGACAGCCCTGGGCCAGCGTGCAGTACAACGGGCTCGGGCAGCTGGCGCAGGTGGGCTTCGGCGGCGGCACGTCCGTGGTGTTCAGCTATGACGCGCTCACCCGCCAGCGCACCAGCCTGGCGCAGACGACGCCGGCCTGGAGTTCGTCGGTCGCGTGGAAGCTGAATGCCCGGGGCCTCACCGGCAGCGAGGTGACGCAGTTCGGCGGCACGCAGCTGACGCGCCAGTACGGCTACTCCCCGCAAGGCTTCCTCACCAGCGCTCAGGACGCGCAGCATGCGTACACCTACGGCTTCGACGCCGCGGGCCTGCCCACCTCCATCACGGATGGCTCGGGCACGCGCACGCTCACGGCGGGCGGCAACACGCTGGTGGCCGGTGGCGTGACGTACACGCTCGACGGACTGGGGCGCACGGTGAGCCGGGATGGCCTCACCCTCACCTACGGTCCCGACGGCCAGGTGGCCACCGCGCAGAGCGGCGCCAGCAGCTGGAGCTTCCTCTACGACGAGGACGGTGAGCGCATCCTCAAGCTGGGCAGCGGGGGCACGCCGCTCGCGGCCTACCTCAAGGATGGCGGCTACCTGGACGGCTCTGGCATCACCCAGCCGGTGCGCGTGGACAAGCAGCTCGTGGGCGTGCTGAGGAATGGCGCCTTCCAGCTGCTGGCCACCGACCGCCGCGGCAGCGTCATGGCGGAGGCGGATGGCACGGAGCGCCTGGCCTCTCCCTACGGGGACCGCGTCACCCACCCGGTGGGGGCTGCCGCGCTGGACTATGTGGAGAAGGCGTACGACGCCGACCTCGGCTTCGTCCGGATGGGGGTGCGCGACTACGACCCCCGCATCAGCCGCTTCACCACGCCGGACCCCGTGTTCCTCGAGGACCTGGAGAAGTGCCGCACCAGCCCGGTGGAGTGCAACCTCTACGGCTACGTGCGCAACCGCCCGCTGGACCTGGTGGACCCCACCGGCACCGAGGGCGAGGACGTCGCGCACAAGAAGGGCATCGCGTCGAAGGCTGGCACCGCGGTGAAGGGCGCGGGGCTCCTGAACATGGTCCTCAAGAACCCCATCACGAAGTTCGCCAACGGTCTCAGCAAGGTGATGTTCATCGGCAGTTGCTACAACGGCACCAACCCGCTGTTCAGCGAGCCCGAGCCCCAGGCCCGCATGCGCCTCATCGAGGGCGTCATCAAGGACCTGGAGGCGCAGCAGGCCAACATCCAGAAGGAGCTGGGCCACTATCTGGACCAGGCGACGCAGACCCTCAAGGACCAGGAGCAGATGGACTACATCCACTCCCGCATCATCGAGCTGGACAAGCAGGACCGCGCGCTGCAGCAGAAAATCGACGGGGCGAAGGAGAAGCTCGAGGAATCCCGTGAGGACCTGAAGGAGTTCATGAAGGAACACTTCTGAGGCCGCGGCTCCCGCGGTCCGGGAGCTGATGCACCGAGGCCGCCGTGCCCCGTGTCCGGGCACGGCGGCCCTCGCATTTCAGCCCACCACCAGGCGCACGCGCTGCTTCGCCGGACGGATGCGCGCGGTGGCACCGGCGCCGAACTTGAGGAAGTCCTCCTCCACGCCATCGCTGAAGATGACACCCGCCGACGCCATCCTCGACTCCAGCACCAGCTCGCGCTCCGCCGTCACGAAGCCGCCCACCACGTCCGCGGCGGAGTGGCGGCTGATGAAGGGCTCGCGCACCACGAAGGCCAGCTTGGGGTCCTCCCACGCCAGCTTCCACGGCTGCCCCGGCACCCCGCCCGTCTGCTGCGTCAGGCTCCGCGCCAGCGTGAAGACCGACGACAGCCACCCGCTGGAGCCCGCCCCCGTGGACACCAGCACCCCGCTGGACGACTGCGACTCCTCCTTGTCCCCGTAGCGCAGCCGGTAGCGCGCCGACACGTGCGACTTCGCGCCGATGAACAAGTCATTGAAGGCGAGCAGCCGCTGCCCGTCCTCCAGCCGCGCTTCCGCCAGCGTCACCTGCCGGAAGCCCGCCTTCCCCTCCAGCACCTTGCGCACCGCGCCCCGCGCCCCCTCCACGCGGTAGGGCAGCAGCACGCCGTCGAAGCGCTCCGGGTCCGGATTCACGCCCACCAGCGGCTGCTCCCCCACGTACTTCGCCACGTTCGCCACCAGCCCGTCCTGCCCGGCCACGACGACGACCTCCTTCCCCGTGAAGAGGAAGGTGGGAACCAGACTCCGGTCCACCTGCTGCACCGGCAGCCCCAGGCCCAGCGTGTCGCGCAGCGCGTCCACCGCGCGGCGGTAGGACTCGTCCTCGCGGGAGAACTCCTCGAAGTCCTGCCCCGCGTGCTCCACGTAGAACTTCGCCTGCTTCTTCGTGTTGAAGCGCTCCACCAGCCCCGCCAGCCGCGTGCGGCGGGTGACGAGGACGATCTTCTCGTACATGGCCGCCCTCTCTTCCGGTCAGCGATTGCGAGGCCCGGTGGGCTTGCCTCCGCTGCCCGACGCGCTCATCAGCGAGTGCAGCAGGTCCGGCGACACGTTCAGCTCGCCGATGCGCTGCGCGTTCTCCGCCATCTCCCGGAAGGCGAGCGCGATGTTCAGCGCCGGGTCCCCGCCCCCCGCCGACGTGGCCATCAGCGTCTTCCAGTCCACCCCGCGCACTGGCGCCAGCGTCTTCTCCAGCGCGTACGCGCGCGCGTCCGCCGCCTGGCGCTCGTTCTGGCTCCAGCGCTCCATCAGCGCGGAGCGCTGCTCCTCCACGGCGATGTCCGCCGACATCTTCGCCTCGCGAATCTGGCGCTGCCGCGCCTCCACCGCCAGCTCGGTGGCCAGTTCGCTCTCCTTGATGCGGCGCTCCTGCTCCACGGCGGCGTTGCGGCGCGCGTAGATGGCCTCGTCCGCCGTACGCTGCAGTCCTTCGCGCGCCTCCGCCTCCAGCGCCCGCGCCATCTCCGGCGTCGGCTGCACCGACAGGAGCGAGAAGGCCATCACCTCCACGCCCAGCCCCCGCACCGACTCCGCCACCGCCAGGGCCGCGAGCACCTGGGCCTCAATCGTGTCCGTGTGGACCAACACCTCACGCAGCGGCATGCCCTGCACCACCGTGCGCGCGCGAACCTGCGCCACCTGCACCAGCCGCTCCGCCAGCTTCTCCGGGTCGTCCGAGCGGTGGCGCCCGGACGTCCCCACCGAGTAGTCCAGCAGCGACGCCAGCCGCTTCGGGTCCGCCACCCGGTACGTGAGCTGCCCCTGCAGCGTCACCGCCTGGAAGTCCCGCGTCACCTCGTTGAAGGCGAAGGGCACGTCCGCGCTCGACAGCGGCACCGACACCAGCGTCGCGGACGGCTTCCAGTAGAAGAACGAGAGCCCCGCCCCCTCGCGGACCACCCGTCCCCCCTCGAACTGCATGACGTACGTCGTCGGTGCCGCCTTCATGTACCCGATGACCATTGAGCCCGCCCTCTCGCTTCGTGTACCTTCGACACATTGTTAGTGTCCTTTCGACACCTTTGCAAGTCGAAGTGCGGGAGGGCGGGTGTCGGTGCTCAGCCCACGACGTGGGCGGCGGCCTCCGTGGCGGGAGTGAAGAGGGCCGGATAGAGGGCCCGCGTGGTGGTGGCGGAGAGGAGGATGGCCTCTCGCTCGGCCGCGTCCCGCAGGGTGCTCAGCACGCTGGCCAGCTCCGCCACGTGGTCCCCGTCCGCGCCCGCGTGGCCCCGCAGGAAGGTGACGGCGCGGTGGATGTCGGGGATGGCCCCACGCGCGACCAGGCGCTCCGCCGCCAGCCCCGCGCGCACCACGGACAGGTGCTCCAGCACGTAGGCCGTCCCGAGGAAGGCGGTGGGCATGCCCGCCTCCGCGGTGAAGCGGTTCCAGCTCACGTACGCGCGCACGGCCGCGCAGGCGGGCGTCGCCTCCACCCGCTCCTTCGACCAGCCCAGCGCGCGCAGGTCGGAGAGCAGCCAGCGCTCGTGGCCCGACTCCTCCTTCGCCTTCTGCACGAGCAGCGCGCCCAGCGCGGGGTGGCGCCCCAGTCGCTGCATTCGCCGGCCCGCGAGACCCAGCAGCGGCGCCGTCCACCGCACGTAGTGGTACGACTGCGCGAGATACCCGGCGTACTGGCCCGCGTCCGTCGTGCCCTCGAAGAGACTGCGCGCGTCCGGGTGGGCGTCCAACTCACGCACCAGGGTATTCGCCTCCTGCTCCAGCTTCACGATGAGCTCCGTCGACATGTGCTTCTCCCGTTCGGGCGCACCCGTGGCGCGCCCGCTGTTGAAGTGAGTGGTGGTGGGGTGGGGACTTCAGGCGGCGCGCGAGGCGCTCACCGGCAACGCGTCGAACCAGGCCAGCGTGCTGACGGGAATCGCGTCCAACGCGGCGACCAGCGGCGTGGCGTACCGGTGGAAGCGCGCGTCATAGAGGGGCTCACTGATGAAGCGCGCGCCCAGCTTCTTCGCGAAGAGGGACAGCGTGCGAGGCAGGCGCAGGCCGTCGAAGCGGCCCTGGCACGCGCGCAGGCGCTCCTCCGGCGTGTAGAGCGGGGCCTCGGGCACCTCGGGAGCCTGGACGGGTTCGTGGGGTGTCACCTTCCAGTGGGGACTCACACACCGCATCCGCGCTGCCACCTGGAAGGCGATGAGCGCGTCCTGCGCGCAGTCCGTCTCCGTGTTCGCGGACGCAATCCAGTGCGTCACCCCGCGCCTGCGACTCTCCCGGTACATCTCCGCCTGCAGGCGCAGCAGCACCTCCGAGCCGCGATACCCGCGCAGCACGCAGTAGCGCGTCGTCTCCGCCAGCCGCATGCCCGGCGCGTCCACCTGGCGCAGGTCCAGCTTCTGCTCCAGCTCGATGCCCAGCCTCTGCCCGGAAGCGCGCGCCACCTCCGCGTTCGGCAGCAGCAGGCGCGACGTCGCCACCGCCGTGTCCCCGGCGTACACGACGAAGTGGAGCGTCGTCTCCAATGTGTCGAAGCAGCTCACGTCCCGTGGCGCCGGAGGAGGCGTCCCCAGCAGCCCCATTTCCGCGCCGAACACCGCCCAGCGCACCCGGAGCGCGTCGTCCAACTGGCGCTGCTCCGAGGCAATCACACACCGCACCGTCGTCATCTTGGCCTTCCCCCTTGCATGGCGGAGCGCGCCCGACAGGCCTGGCGGCACGGGTCCCCCAAGGACCCGCGCCCACCATCGCGCCCCGCTCTCTCGTTCATCGCGTGGGGGATTTTCCGTGGGACTTTTTTCTTCGCGGTGCTTCCGGGCCGGGTCAGCGCTTGTCGAAGCCGACGTGCTCCACCGCCACACCCTTCGGGGCCGCGTCCTCCAGCTTCCGGCCTTCCTTCAGCGCGGCCACGGCCTGGTCCAACGCGAAGGGCTGGCTCGAGTGCAGCGCGTACACCTCCTCGTGCCCGCGGACCCCGTCCAATTCAATCGCGGCCGGCAGCATCGGACGTGCCGCCTGGTAGCGCGCCGCCTCCGTGCCTCCGAAGGGGTGATACACGGTGACGGTGCCCTGCCCGTCCCGGCTCAGCACCGCCACGTAGCCGTCCTCCGCCGCCTTCACCTCGAACTGGAGGACGTCTCCCGGGGCCAGCGTCGCGCCCGGCTCCACCCGCGTGCTGCCGTCGCCGGCCTTGCGGTGCAGCACCAGCGACACCGTGCCCTTCACGGTGTACGGGTCCTCCCGGAGCCACACCACCACCAGCACCGAGGCCGCGAGCGCGGGCACCAGCAGCACCCACCAGGGCCGCCGCCGCGCGGGCTCGGCGGCCTCGTAGCGGGCCACCAGCGGCCCGGGCGGGTGCTGGACGAGGAACGCCGCCGAGTCCGCCCGCAGCGCCTCCAGTCGCTCCCGGTCCGGCGCCGACTCCGCCAGCACGGACTCCAGCTGACGGCGTGCCTCCGGAGCGAGCGCGTCCGCGAGGTAGCGCTCCAGCAACGCATCCTGGATGCGGCGCTCTCCCGCGCTCACGGTGCCCCTCCGGGCGTGAGGCGGAGGCTGCGCTTCCGCGCGCGCTCCGCGAACCGCGCCAGCATCCGGGACACCGTCTTGCGCGACATGTCCAACACCTGCGCCACCTCGTCCGTGGTGTGCCCTTCCACGAAGTAGAGCACCGCCACCGTCAGCACCTCTTCGTCCTCGCCCTGGGTGAGGAGTGCGAGGTCCTGCAGGGCCTCCACCCGCTCCAGCCCTCCGGCGTGCGAAGTCACGGCCTCCTGACGCCGGTCCTCCGCGTCCTCGTCCTCCACCGACAGCGGGCCCAGGCTGCCGGACCAGCGCGCGCGGCGGCGCACGCGGTCCACCGCGCGATACGTGGCGATTTGATACAGCACCGTGAAGGGAGAGGCCTCGTCGCGTGGCGTGCCCCGCACCTTCATGTACGCCAGGAAGGTGTCCTGCGTGACGTCGAGCGCCTCCTCGGCGTCACGCGTGAGCGACAGCGCCCTGCGGTGAACGGCGGGGCCGAAGCGCCGGTAGAGCGCCGTCAGGTCGTCCGAGGCCGGAGACGCCGCCCGCGCGGTGGGACCTCCCCGGGGAGCGGTGGACGCCGGACTCAACGACGACTCCTCCCAACAGCCACATCACTCGCGCAGCGCCTGACGGCTCGCGAGCCGGCTGGAGCACGCTTCCTGCATCTTCACATAGAAGTCCTTCGAGGTCAGGGAGATGGCGCGCGAGTAGTGCTCCAGCGCCTTCTCGTACTCGCCGCTGGCGTCCAGCAGCACGGCCAGGTTGTACCAGCCACCCGCGTTGTCCGGATGCTGCTCGACGTAGGACGTCAGCTGCGTGATGGCCTGTCCGACGTCGCCCTTCTCCGCCACCTTGACGATGTCCTTCTGCGCCGCGTCCTCGTCATCCATGCGCAGGTAGTGGGAGACCTGACGCGGGGTGAGGTCCCGGAGCACGCGGTCCACCAACTGCCCGGCCACCGTGCGCAGCAGGACGTCCACGCGCTCCGACTCGACCTCGCCCGCGTACTCCTCCTCCGCGAGCAGCACCTTGCCCGCGGAGTTGAAGGCCGTCACCCCCAGGATGAGCTTCGCGACGAAGACCTGCTTCTGGGTCTTCTTCGGCATCCTGCCCTTCTCGTCCTTGACCTGGAGCTGGCGCTTCTCCAAATCCGCGTCCCAACCGAGCACGTCGATGCGCAGGCCGACCTCCCCCGACTCCAGGGCGGTGGCCTTCTCCCCCTGCAGCAACACCTCGCTCCCCGTGAGCTTCACGGTGCCGCCCGCGTGGGTGCGGTCCGTGAACGAGAAGTAGCCGTCCTGCCGGCTCTGCCGATACAGCTCCTGGAGGACGACGTCCTGCACGGTGGACTGGCCCTCGGTCTGCACCACCACGAGCTTGCGCGAGGCGCCCACGTTCACCCGCGCGGGCTCGAGGACGTTGACGCGGAGGCCGGATGAGCAGCCGATGAGCAGCGAGGCCAGCAGCAACAGCGGACGCAATGAGCGATGGGGCATGGCGTTCTCTCCTGGAACAGTTGCGGAGCGCACGCCGAACGGTAGAGCAGGTCGCTTCACCGGGGATAGGCCCACCGCTCCCTGAGGGAGCCGCGACGGCGTCAGTTCACCGGCAGCCACCAGGCCAGCTTCACCGCGAAGGTGTGGCTGCCCGGCGCGGAGAAGCTGTTGCCCAGCGCGTCCGGCTCCAGCACGCTCCCCAGGGCCTGCTCGTTGGAGCGGTCCTGCTGCCACACGAAGAAGAGCGTGCTGCCCGGACGGAACTCCCAGCGCACCACCAGGTTGCTGCGCAGCGAGCGGAGGTTGAAGTCCGGGTCGTCCACCTCGAAGGCCGTCCCGGCGGGGTCCACCACCCTCAGCCGTCCCGCCTCGCGCGTGACATTCTCATCGCCATAGTAGAGCAGCGCGCGTCCCTGAGCCTGGAGCAGCTCACCGAAACGGCTGTAGCGCCCGCTGGACGCGAAGGGCTCCGCGTACAGCTCCACGCTCAGGTCCGGGGTGACGAAGAAGTCCACGCGCAGCCGCGCGAACAGCTCGCGCCGCTCCACCGCGCCGAAGACGTAGCGTGAGCCATACGTCTCCGGCCGCCCGCCAGCCACCGTGGCCACGTACTGCGGCTCCTCCGTGTAGTGGGACAGGCCCGGCTCCACCGCCAGGCGCAGCCGTCGCGTGGGCTGCACGCCCAGGCTGCCGCCCACCGTGTAGCCATGGCTGCCCGTCTCGTAGCGCCACGCCTTCCCCTCGAGGCTCCAGCGCGTCGTCGCGCTGAAGGCGTTGGACAGCTCGGCGATGACGTCCACGCCCTGCCCCGTCTGCATCAGCGGCCCGCCGCGCGTCAGCACGTCCGACAGCGCGCGCGGCAGGTACGTGGCCGTCACCTCCGCCGTCCAGAAGTTGGGCAGCGTGGCCTCCACCGTCGAGGACAGGCTGGTGGCCTGGCGCACCCCGCCGTAGTTCCAGTCGTTGTACAGCGACAGCGTCGCCTCCAGGCCTCGCAGCCACCGGCCCGGGTCCGTGTCCCGGTACGTGAGGCTCAGCTCCGCGTCCAGGTCATCCGCCGACTGGAGCCGGCCCACGTCGTTGATTTCGAAGCCCGGGGACTCCGCGTAGCCGCGCACGCGCCACAGCCAGTTGCGCCCGCTCACCCGCTCCAACGCCGCGCCCGCGGTGTAGCCCGACAGCGACGTGGCCTCCGGATTCAACACCGCATAGGACTGGTCCGGCCGCTGGTAGTAGCGCGCGCTGGAGCGCTGCAGCCGCACCATGGCCTCGCGCGTGCCGCTCACGTAGCTGCCACCCGCGTACGCGGTGAGCGCGTACTCGCCGCCCGGCCCCAGCCGGAACGACGCATCCGCGCCCGCCGTGTACGCCTGCTGGGGCAGGTTGAAGGCGAGGCTCGCGCCCTGGCCCGAGGACGTCAGCGAGCGGTTCACGCCCGTCAGCATCGCCCCCACCACCGAGCCCTCGCCCAGTTCCTGCTGCACGCGCACCACGCCGTAGCCGGTGAAGGGCTCCAGCTTCACCCGGCCCTCCTCCGACGTGTCGAAGTCGTAGACGTCCGCGAAGCTGTGGCCGGTGACGGCCGCCAGCGCCCCCACGGACATGCCCGACGCCAGCCGCCCGGTGAGCTTCCCCGCGCCCCACAGCGTGCTTGCCCGGGGCGCCTCCACGTAGTCCCGCTGGGACTGGAGGTCGACGAGCAGGCGCGGCGAGGCGCCGATGCGGCGCGAGTAGAAGTACGCGGGGCCGTTGCCCGTGAAGAGCTGGCTGCCCTCCGTGAAGAAGGGCCGGCGCTCCTCGAAGAAGGTCTCGAAGGCGCTCAGGTTCACCACCGCCGGGTCCGCTTCCAACTGGCCGAAGTCCGGGTTCACCGTGGCGTCCAGCGTGAGGTTGGGGCCCAGGCCCACCTTCGCGTCGCCGCCCACACTGCCCGCATAGTCGCGACGCGCGTCGAACGGGGTGCCCGCGCGCGGGTTGCGCCCGGAGTTCACCTGCCAGTCCCCCGCCACGTACGGCAGCAGCTCCAGCCGGCGCGAGGGCCGCACGCCGCGCACGCCCGTCAAGTCACCGAACCACGAGGACCAGCCGGTGACGTGGCGCGGGACGGCCACCCAGAAGTCGTCCTCGTTGCGGCGCGGCACGTAGCGGTTGAGGTTGAGCCCCCACACCTGCTCGTCCCCGTCGTTGAAGCGCAGCTGGGAGAAGGGAATCCGCAGCTCCGCGACCCAGCCCTCGCCCGTCAGTCGGGTGCGCGCCTGCCACACCGGGTTGAAGGAGAAGTCGCGCTCGTACTCGCTGTCCACCGGGTGGAACCAGTCCACGCGCTGGCCCGCGGCCGTCACCGCGAAGCTGTAGGCCGTGCGCCGGTCATGCCAGGTGTCGAGCGAGACGATGAGCCGCTCCGCCACGCCGCTCTCGTCCCGGCGCGTCATCACCGCCTCGATGTCCGCTGGCGAGTCGCTGAACATCCGAGCGCCGACATAGAGCGCGTCTTCGTCGTAGACGAATGCGACCTCCGTGCGCAGGGTGGCGGGGAGACCCTGGTCCGGCTCCTTCTGGATGAGGTCGGTGGTGAAGGTGGCCTGCTTCCAGGCCTCGTCGTCCAGCACGCCGTCCAACGTGGGCGGCTGCTCCACGCGCACCGCCGCCATCTTCCGGCGAGGCCCCGGCACCTGGGCATGAGCCAGCGAGGCCCCCAGGAGCAGCATGCAGAGCGTGAACGGGACGACACGAAGATTCATGCAAATGGCACACGGTACACACCCGCCCGCCAGAGTCACGTGGTTGGAAATTCCCGAGCGCGTTACCCACGAAAGGAGCGAGGAGACCTCATGCGCATCGCGGTGATTTCGGACCTGCACCTCGGGCGGAGAGATTCCGCGGACCACTTCGGGCACGACGACTCCGGCTTCCTGCGCTTCCTGCGCTTCCTGGAGAGCAACTTCGAGCGCATCGTCCTGCTGGGTGACGTCTTCGAGACACTCACCTCGCGGACGCCGGGGAGGCAGGTGGCCGAGCTGGCCGCCGCCCGCGCGGCGCACCCCGACATCGTCGAGCGCTTCGCGCGGCCCCAGTACCACTACATCCACGGCAACCATGACCTCGTGGCCGGCACGCTGCTCGGCGCGCCCGAGCAGCTCGTCCTGGAGGCCGACGGGGTGAGGATGCTGTTCACCCACGGGCATCACCACGACTGGGTCATCCGCAAGGCGCGCTTCCTGTCCGAGGCGGCGGTGTGGGCGGGTGCCTGGCTTCGGCGGATGCGACTGCGGGCCATGTTCCGCATGTTCCAGGCGCTGGACGCGCGGCTGACCCACGCCCTGCCGGACCCGGCGCGCTGCACCTTCCAGCAGTGGGCCCTGGCGCGCGCCAACGACAGCGGCGCGGACATCGTCGTCACCGGCCACACCCACCTGGGCATGCGCGTGGAGCACGGCAGCCGCCTGTTCCTCAACAGTGGCACGTGCTCGGAGGGCCAGTTCTCCTTCCTCAGCCTGGACACCCGCACCGCGGGTTACTCCCTGCACACCTCCTGGTAGCCCGGGGAGGAGGCAGGGGAGCCGGGGCGGCGCGCGCGACGTGCTCCCTCCCTGGCGGGGAGAGGGTAAAATCGGGGGATGTTCAGGCGGTTCACCGAGGCGCTTCGCCTACTGGCGCGACGCTCCCCGAGACAGGCTGACGGCCCCCGTGCCGAAACCCTGTGGGAGACTCCGGACGAGGTGTCTCCCGAGGCACCCTCCCGCCGACAGTCGGCCGCTCGCCGGGCCCCCTCCCGGACGGCCCGGCCCGTGCGCTACTACGATTTGCACGACGACTTCCGCGCCCCTGGCCGGCGCGAGCTGGGGGACCCCGTCTCCCTGGAGCGGAAGAAGAAGGTGGACTCGGTCTGGCTGTTCACCTCCGGCACACCGGTGCGGGGCCTGGGCAAGCTGCGCTCCAGCGTCCAGCCCCCGGGCCCCCCGCTCGACTTCTCCCTCGCCGGCGCCGGCCTCACGCCGGTGGTGCATGCGCGGGTGGCCTCCATCTTCCGCGAGCTGGCGCCTGACGACGTGCAGCTCCTACCCGTGGAGGTGGAGGACTGTGACGAGCCGTACTTCATCCTCGTCGCCACCCGGCTGGTGCGCTGCATCGACGACCGCAAGTGCGGGGAGGTCCACCGCTACACGCCCGAGGACGGGTGGCCCGAGCGCGTGGGCCACTACCGCACCGTGCGCGGCCTGAGAATCGACCCCGAGAAGACGGAGGGCGCCCGCGTCCTCCGCTCCTGGGGCTGGCCGGTGAGCCTCATCGTCTCCGAGGGCATCAAGGAAGCCCTCGAGCACGCGGGCATCACCGGCGCGCGCTTCGCCGAGGTGACGGAGCCCCCGCCCAAGAAGCAGCACCGCAAGGCCCGCCGCAAGCCGCGCAAGCCGAGCTGAGCCCGGGCGCCCTATACCCTCGGTGTTCAAATCTCATTGACACAAGGTCGCAAACTTGTGGGGTAGGCCAACTCTCCAGTACGTTCCTCTTTTTCCAGCAAAGCTTGAGGCACGTGGTGGACACAGGAGAGGCGTATTTCGGTAAATACCGGATTCTCCAGCAGCTCGCGTCTGGAGGCATGGCGCACCTGCTGCTGGCGTCCATCGACGGGCCGGACGGCTTCTCCAAGCCGTGCGTCATCAAGCGCATCCTTCCGGAATACGCGAACCTGGACGCCTTCAGCCGGATGTTCGCCGACGAGGCGAAGGTCGCCGCGCTGCTGACGCACCCGAACATCGTCCAGGTGTTCGACTTCGGCAAAATCGACGGGCAGTACTACCTGGCCATGGAGTGGATTCAGGGCCAGTCCCTGGACCGGGTGCTGCGCCATGCGTGGAAGAGCGCCTTCCCGCTGGGGCCGCGGGTGGCGGTGGACGTGGGGCTGGCCATCTCCGACGCGCTCTCGTACGCGCACGCGAAGACGCTGCCGGACGGCACGCCGCTCAAGCTGGTGCACCGGGACATCACGCCCGGCAACGTGCTGGTGTCGCGCGACGGCATCGTCAAGCTGGCCGACTTCGGCATCGTGAAGAGCTCCGTCAACATGGAGCGCACCGTCGCTGGCGTGGTGAAGGGGAAGTACCCGTACATGTCGCCGGAGCAGATTACGAACCGGGAGCTGGACCACCGCTCCGACCTGTACTCGCTCGGCATCGTCCTCTACGAGGCCTCCACCGGGAAGCGCCTGTTCAAGCGCGACACGGTGGAGGCGACCATCGTCGCCACCTCCCAGGCGCACGTGCCCCCGCCGTCGGAAGCCCAACCGGACTTCCCGCCCGGCCTGGAGGCCATCCTCCTCAAGCTGCTGCAGAAGAACCCGGACGCGAGGTACCAGAGCGCGCGCGAGCTGCACGTGGACCTGGAGCGGTTCCGCTCCTCGCAGCACTGGACGTCGGGCGGGCGCGAGTTGGCCATGCTGGTGACGAAGCTGTGCCCGCCGGACCCGTCGGGGCAGATGCCCACGGCGCTGCCCGCGTTCGGCTCCGCGACCACCCGCACCCCGAGCGGCTCGCCCAGCGCGAAGCCCGCTCCTCCCGTCGGAGAGAGCACCGACATGCTCGCGCTCACCCCGAGTGGAGCGGCTCCGGCGCAGACGCAGGGAGGCGCGGCGGGATTTCCATGGGCCATCGCGGTGGCGGCGGGGGTCTCCGCGATTGGCTCCGCGTTGTTCTGGTACTTCGCCGCCTGAGCGGCCGCGGCCTGACGGGGCGGTCCCTCCGCTCCCTCGCGCCGCAGTGAGACACCGATGAAACAGTCGACCTGGATTGCCGTCATCCTGCTGGGCACCGTCGCCGCGAATGGCGTGGGCTACAGCGTGCTGCGAAGCCGCCGCGCCGCGAGCCCCGTTGCGCCCGCCGTCGCCGAGGCGCCCAAGCCACCCGCTCCGGTGACGGTGGCCTCCGTCGCGCCGGCGCCGACGCCTGCTCCCGAGGAGGACGCGAACTCCGGCCTCGCGCGGGCCCGGCGCGCCGCGGGCCTGGCCGCGCTGGAGGACCGCGACTACGAGACGGCCGTGGCCGAGTTCACCGAGGCGCTGCGGCTTCGCAAGGAGGACAAGGGCGACCTGGTGGAGCTGCTGCGCATCGCCGCGGACCTGTGGACCCGCGAGCAGGGCCGCACGCGCGGCGACCGGACCCGGGCCGTGCGTGAGCCCACCGCGCCGACGCGCAAGGAGCCGAAGGCGCGGCCCGTCCGGGTGGCGTCGCGCACGCAGCCTCGCGAGGAGCCCGCCGCGGCAGCCGAGGAGCCCCGGAACGGGCTGCTGCTGGTGACGTCCACGCCGCCGGGGTTGATGGTGCTGGTGGATGGGAAGACGGTGGACCTCACGCCCGCGCGCATTCCGCTGCGCGCGGGGACGTACCGCGTGACGCTCGCGCAGGGAGAGCGCCGGCTGGCCGAGGAGACGGTGGAGTTGGGCGAGGATGATGTCCACTCCATCAACAAGGACCTCACCGCCGAGCTGGCTCCTCCGCCGTCCCGCCCCGCTCCCGCTCCCGCTCCCGTGCCGCAGCCGGTGACGGCGGCTCCGGTGCCCACGAGTCCCGCGGCGGCGGTCGCGCGGCCCGCGTCCGGCACCGAGCCCGCCGCGCCCGCGGCGACCACCACGGTGGCCCGCACCGCGACGGGGAAGGGCGGACTCGACGTCACGTCGCCCTCGCTCTACGGCGAGGTGTGGATCAACAACCGTCCCTATGGCTTCCCACCCCTCACGGCGCAGGGCCTTCCGGCCGGGCCCGCCCGCGTGGAGGTCCGCGTCAACGGCGTGGTGAAGCGCAAGCTGACCGTCGAAGTCGAGCCCGACCGCCTCACCGCCGTCCGCGTTCGCTGAGCCCTCGCGCCGGTTCCCAGGCCGGCGCTCCCTGTCCCCTTCCCCACTTCCCCCGAGCGACGGCCCCGAGGCCGGCGCTCACCTTCGTTCGAGGTTCCCATGCGCGTCCGCCCCTGGTGGTCCGTCGGTTCCGTGGCCCTGTCCCTCTTCCTGTGCACGAGCCCTGCCCTCGCGCAGGAGCCCTCCCCCGAGTCATCCGAGCTGGAGCCGTCCGCGCCCCCGGAGGACGCCGCGCCGATGAGCGAGGAGCCCGAGGTCCACAGTCAGGTGGCCTCGTTCGCCGTCACGAAGCTGCAGGAGTCCCCCGCCGTCGTCACCGCGATGAACGCGGAGGAGATTCGCGCGTCCGGCGCTCGGGACTTGATGGACCTGCTGCTCCAGGTTCCGGGCTTCTTCTTCGGCGTGGACGTGCAGGGCTCGGTGGGCCCCGGCTTCCGCGGCCTGTGGGGCTACGAAGGCAAGGTGCTCCTCGTCATCGACGGCAAGGAGATGAACGAGCAGCTGTACTCGACGATGCAGCTCGGCCACGAGTTCCCGATTGAGCTGGTGGAGCGCATCGAGGTGGTGCGCGGCCCGGGCTCGGTCATCTACGGCGGCAACGCGGAGCTGGCCGTCATCAACGTCATCACCCGCGGCATCCAGGGCAGCACGGACCTGCAGCTCACGGGCACCTACGGCGAGCTGGAGACCGTCAACGGCCGCCGCAGCGTCACCGTCTCCGGGCGCAAGGTCTTCGAGTCCGCGCCGGGCCTGAGCCTCTTCGCCTCCGCGTCCCTGGGCCAGGGCCAGCGCAGCGACGCCGAGTTCCGCGACTACTTCGGCAACTCGGCCACCATGAGCGGGCAGAGCCAGCTGGACCCCACCACGGTGCAGGCCGGCGTGGGCTACAAGGACTTGCAGCTCAGCGTGCTGTACCAGCGCAGCACCATCTCCACCATCGTCGCCTTCGACGAGGTGCTCGACGCCCCGGCGCCCACCGAGTTCGAGACCTTCCACGCCGAGCTGAGCGACAAGTTCCGTCCCAGCGAGCGGTTGGAGCTCGTCTCGCGCTTCAACCTCACCCTGTCCGAGCCCTTCCGCGACTCGAACCAGGAGTCACCTTTCTATTACGAGAAGCAGGTGCGGCGGCTGCGCGGGCGGGCCATGGCGCGTTGGGCGGCGCTGGACTTCCTCCAGCTCACCGGCGGCCTGGACGTGACGTCCGACCAGGGCCAGCTCAAAGGGCCCGCGGACGTGGGCCTGCAGACGGCCTTCGGTGAGGAGGGCGCCGAGCGCGTCTCGTACCTCAACCTGGCGGGCTTCATGGAGGCCTACCTGGACAACCCCATCGCCACCGTGGTGGCCGGCGCGCGCTACGAGAATCACAGCGCCTTCGGCGGCTCCTTCGTGCCGCGGCTGGTGCTGCTGCGCGCCTTCGGGCCGTTCAGCGCCAAGGCGCTCTTCAGCCGCGCGTTCCGCGCGCCGGGCATCGAGAACATCAGCCTGGGCGAGGACGTCCGGCCGGAGCGCACCACCGTGTTCGAGCTGGAGGGCACGCTGCGGCTCGGTGAAGGCCAGACGGTGAGCGCCAACGTCTTCGACATGGGCGTGACGGACCCCATCATCTACTCGTACGACGCGGTGTCGAACACGGAGGCGTACCGGAACCTCGGGCGCCTGGGCAGCCGTGGCGTCGAGCTGGACTACCACCTGCGGGCGGGCTGGGGCCGGCTCGCGCTGAACTACTCGTTCTACACACCGTCCGGACGCAACGACGTGGAGGACTACCAGGTGCCCGGGCACTCCAACGCCTTCACCGCGATGCCCACGCACAAGGCGTCCGTCGCCGGCAACGTGAAGGTGCTGCCGTGGCTCACCGTCAGCCCCACCGCGGTGCTCGTGGGCAAGCGCTACGCGGTGGATGCGCCGGACGACGCGGGGGACTCGGCGGTGGAGGAATTGCCCACGCAATTGCTCTTCAACCTCTTCGTCAGCGCGGAGAACGTGGGCACGCCGGGGCTGGAATTGGGCGCGGGCGTCTACAATTTGATGGGCACCAACTTCCGCCTCGCCCAGCCCTACAACGGCGGCCACGCCCCGCTCCCCGTGTTCTCCCGCGAGTTCCTGGTGCGAGTCAGCTACCTGCTCGACCCGGGGATCGACTCGTAGTCTGAGAAGGCACGACGCGGCAGGCGAGCGCAGAGACAACGCGCGAGAAACGCATCCATATTGAATTCGTTTTCGCGCGAGCGCGTACGGCGGGAGGACTCCCGCTGACGGCGTTCCTGGGACAACGGGCCCGGTGTCACGTCCGACAACCGGAGTGCCTAATCCTGCTGTCCCAGGAGCCCACACCCCATGCGCGTCGACGGTCCTTCTCCTTCCACCCAGAGTTACTCGTCCCAGGACGCGGGAAGCGTCCAGCGAAGCGAAGCCCCCGAGCGCGAGGTCGTCCACGAAGAGGACGGGACTCGCGCCACGGGGCATGACGACGCCTCCAGCTTCGAGGAGGAATCTGCTTCTTCCTCCGCCCCCAGGCTGCGTCCGCCGCCCCCGCCTCCTCCTCCCGAGCCACCTCCAGAGGAGCCCTGGCCCGTCCCGGAAAAGGACCTGAAGCGCGGCGACACCGGCAAGGACGTGCAGCAACTCCAGGAGTCCCTGGTCGAGCTGGGCTACCTGACGAAGGAGCAGGTGGCCACCGGGCCGGGCCTGTTCGGTCCGCAGACGGAGGCCGCGCTGGAGAAGTTCCAGAAGGACAGCGGAGTCTCCTCCGATGGCCGCTACGAAGCCGGCACTCGCGAGGCGCTGTCCAAGGCCCTCACGCGCTCCTCGCAGGCGGGCGGCAAGACGGGGGGCGCGGCCATGTCCGCGGAGGCCGCGTTCATCACCCAGTTCACCTCCGACTACAACCGGTCCGGCCCGCGCGGCAGCACCAACTGCGGACCCGCCAGCCTCGCCATGTCCCTGGCGTATACGGGCCACATGCCCCCGGGGCTGACGAAGGAGCAGCAGGTGGACCATGCGCGCGCGCTGATGAGCCCGCGCCGCGAGTCGGAGTTCACCTATGTGAAGGCGTCCGATGGCGCGCGCGTGCCGCTGCTGGACCGCGACCATGAATTGACGGGCGGCACCATGGTGTCCGACGGCATCAAGGGCGCGGGCCTCACCTCGCGCTACGGGCAGGGCTGGGAGTCGCTGGACCAGCAGCTCGCGGCGGGCAACCCCGTCATCGCCAATGGCGCCACCAACGCGTCCTGGCGCTCGCAGTTCCCCGAGCGCATGGGCAACGGCGACGTCGGCCACCTCAACGCCATCCTCGGCAAGACGCAGGACGGGAAGTACCTCGTCGCGGACCCGCTGCACACCGGTGGCCCGGTGGCGATGACGCGCCAGCAACTCAGCGTCTTCTTCTCGCCCACCGGCGGCCAGCCGTCCTTCAATGCCTTGCAGGGCGCCTCGCGCGGTGCCGGCGCAGCCGGAGCGAGTGCGGGGGCCGCCGCTGCCTCCGCGCTGCCTCCGAGGAAGGACGCGGGCGTGGTGGACCTCCTGAAGAACGCCGCCGCCGGCCTGCCCATCCCCGAGCCCGGCCTCACCACCGCCAGCACCGGCGCGAAGGCGACCGTCGCCACGCAGGCCACGAGCGCGACGCCCGCCGAGCGGGCACAGCAGGACGCAAAGGCGCTGGAGAAGACGCTCCAGCGCAGCCTGCAGGAGGGCGCGAGGCAGTTCGAGCAGCTCGTGGTCAGCAATCCGGACCCGGCCTACCAGCAGGCGCTGGTGGAGGCCGCGAAGCCGTCACTGGAGAAGATGGGCGACTTCTTCGACGGCGTGTCACCGGAGACGGACCGCCAGCTCCACCCGCCGCCGCCGCAGAAGCCGCCCGACCTCAACGACTCGCTGGTGCTCGCGAAGTTTTCGGGCCAGGAGTCCGCCATCAAGTACCAGACGTACTACAGCCTCGCGCGCGCGGCGGAGGCGATGAAGGACCCCGCCGCCGGCAGGGTGGGTGAGTACTTCGTCAGCAGGATGCAGCCGGGCTTCACGCAGAACCCCGTGCTGCTCAGCGCGGTGAAGAACTGCATCGACGCGGGCGTCGGCTCGCGGCTCGCCGTGGACATGGGGGGCGCCAAGGACGGGCCCGTGGCCCTCCCGGTGGGTGGAACCCCTGCCTTCGCGAAGGACCTCAACGCCCTCCACGAGACGGTGTGGAAGTCCGTGGACAAGATTCGCTCCGACTTCACCGTCGCCGCGGAGAAGGCGGAGGAGCACCAGAAGAAGCTCACGGAGCTGCTCAGCGGCCCTGCGAAGGTGCTCACCCCGGAGCAGCAGCAGAAGGTCATCTCCACCTTCATGACGCCCGAGCGCCAGAAGGACGTGGCCGAGTTCCAGCGGCTCGGCGCGCTGCTGTCGAAGGCCGCGCCGGATGGCGTGCCCATCCATCCCGACGACCCGCGCGTGGAGGAACTGGCGCGTGCGCTGCCCCGGCTGGCGGAGACGGACTCGGGCGCCGAGTACCTGGCGTCGCAGCTCAACGCCAAGGGCCAGGGTCGGCCCGTCTTCTTCGACGTCGTCGCGAAGATGAAGGACGGCAAGGACTTCGACGAGAAGCTCGCCGTCGCGCTGGTCAAGGCCGCGGGCCGCGACGCCATCAAGGCCGCCAGCATCCGCGACGTGGCCACGGCCCGGAACATCTACGAGGGCCTGGCGCAGTACGCCCACCTGTACGGCATGGACCCCAAGGACATGCGCAAGTACACGTCGGTGCTGCAGACGCTGAAGCCGAACATGCCGCTCGAGCAGTACCGGCGGAACATGCAGTCGCTCGACAGCATGATGCGCGACCAGTCCGCGGGGCTCATCGGCCGCCCCGACTCCGCCGGTGGGCAGGCACTGCGGGGCCTGGGCGTCGTCATCGCGACCTCGGCCTTCGTGGGGGATGCCGGCCAGTGGTCCGAAGCGGACATGGCCGCGCGTATCAAGATTGTGGGCGATGGGCTCAGCGTGGGCGCGGACGGGGTGAACTACCTCTCCGAGGTCCTCGTGAAGGGCGCCACCGCCAGCAAGGCCCTGGGAAGGTTGTCCGCCGTCGGCGCCATCCTCGGCGCGGTGGGTGACGTCATGCAGACCTTCCAGGCCGCAAAGGAGGGCAAGTACTTCTCCGCCAGCGCGTCGCTCGCCCAGGCCGCGGGCGGAACCATCCTCGCCGCGGCGGCCTTCACCAGCGTCACGCCCGGACTGCAGCTCCTCGGGGCCGCCCTCTTCGCGGGCGGCATCCTCGTGAAGACGCTGGACCCGGACCAGCTCATCCACCGCGAGCGTCAGGAGGAGCTGCTCGTCCAGAGCGGCATGGACCCGGCGCTTGCCGAGAGCCTCATCCAGTCCGACCCCGAGCTCCTCGCGGAGCGGCTGGGCGGGAACCTGGGAATGTCACCCCAGGACATCCAGAAGTTCCTCGGCGCGCACCTCGAGATTTCGGGCCACCGGGGCTACATCGACACGCTCGCCCAGGCGGCCTCCGCCTTCGGCATGACGGGGGCCAACTTCCAGGGGTTCGTCGAGCAGCTGTCCCGGGCCAACAACAACGGCTCCACGGACATGTACACGCTGGGCGACCGCCTCCACTCGCTGTTCTTCGGCCAGCTCCCCTCCATGGACGCCGACGGCAACTACCCCTCCCAGGCGCAGCGCTTCCGCCGGTGGGTGGAGAGCAGCTACCCGGACGTCGTCGCGTGGGTGGACGAGCGGCACCGGAAGGCGGCGGCCTGACTCCCTGGCAGTCCAAACCCTTGATTCGTCGTGGCGTGCCGGGCAGGCGCCACGACAGGGTTTTGCCGCACCTCTCGTCAGGACAGACCGGAGTGATGGGGTTTGCTAACGACCAGTGCATTTCCCTCCTGTGTATGGAGAACGTCTGCGGCTTCTACCGATGCGGGGAGCTGCCCGGAGAAATCGAGCTGGCGCGCTTCCCTCCCGCGCGCGCGCCCGCGGCTGCTGCGGCACCGGGAAGGGGGCTCCGGCGAAATTCGGGCGTAGGGCAAAACCTGCCGAAGGGCGCTGTCATGCTCTTTCCCAATTGGAACGGCGCCCCGGGCCGAATCATCCCGCCGTCACACCAGCTCACGCCCGGTCGAAGGGAAAGCACCACATCTTCCCCCAAGAACAGGCACTCAAAGACTGGTTTGAAATTCAGGGCGTCAGAATCCACCACCCGCAGGTACAGCGTCACCGCGAGCCTCCGGTCCTGCACCAGCCGCAGGAGGCAGTCACGCACCGCCCGGCCAATCTGTGCGGCCCCCGCGGACCGCTCCGGGTCTCCCGGTGCCGCCGGCTGCCGGGGCAGCGACTCCACCTCCTCGATCGCCACCTCCCTTCGCCGGCCCTGGCTGCGCATCTCGTCGATGAGCGCCGTGTAGGCGACGCGGTAGAGATAGACGGGTGAGAGCTGGGTCCGGGGCGCGGCGCTGGAGTTCCATGACGCGAATCATGGCGGTCTGCACCAAGTCATCGCGCCGGTCGGACAGGGCGGGCGGACACACCCGGGAGGCGGCCCGCTCGAGGTCTCCGCGGAGCTGCGCGAGTGCCGCGTCGGGGCGTGCCTTCGCGACCGGCTCCGCGTCTCTGTTCCAGTCTTCCGGCCCTGGCCCGGGGCACGTGCCGCGGGCCAAGGCCGTGACTTCAGCCGCCTACCAGCCGTTGCTGTACCAGGAGTGGCGCATCGTGGCGTCCGGGCTGCGGTAGAAGATGTCCAGGCGGCCGTTGCCCCAGCTCGCCACGGACGGAGAGGACGTCAGCTCACCGCCAAGCCACTCCCAGCCGGCCCAGCCGCCGTTGAAGGCGCGGTGGTGCAGGGCGTTGTCGGTGCCCCCGACGTACACGTCCAGGTGCCCGGCGCCCCACGACGCCACGGAAGGACCACCGGTGATAGAGCGAGTGGGTGGCCCGAGGCCTGGAGGCGTTGGGCCATGAGGTGGTGGTGGCCGTCCCCAACTTTGCGCCCATGTACGCCACGCGAAGCCGTCGGGTGAAGACGGACAAGCAGCAAGGCACCTCAAGAAGATACCGCTCACTAGCAGAGCCGGCGGAGCCAGCGGTGCGTGTACTCGCGGAACATGTCCATCCCTGCTCGTTGCGCGGTGAAACCCCGCCCCCGCGGCTCGCGCGGTTCAAGTAGCCTCCTCCGCGCGCGGAACGGACCGCGCTACGCCTCGGGAGCCCCATGCACCCTGCCGACCTGAACCCGGCGCGCCTTCCCCCGGGGACGTGGGTGGGGCCCTGGCGCGTGCTGGAGCGACGCGGGCGAGGGGCCTGCGGCGCCGTCTACCGGGCCGTGGGCGCGCAGCCGGCACCTGGCCCCGTCGCACTCAAGCTGGCCCTGTACCCCCGGGACGAGCGCTTCGCACGCGAGGTCGAGCTGCTCTCCCGCATCCGCCACCCGAACGTCCCCCGCCTCGTGGACCACGGCGTCTGGCGACACCCGGCGGGCCACGCCTACCCATACCTCGCAATGGAGCTGGTGGACGGCGTCTCGCTGTACGACTGGGCGATGGAGCACCGGCCCTCCTCGCGCCAGGTGCTCCGCGTCCTCGCAGGCCTCGCGCGGGCCCTGGAGGCCACGCATGCCGCGGGCGGCGTTCACCGAGACGTCAAGGGTGGCAACACGCTCATCAGCCATGCGGTGGGCCGGGTCTTCCTCACCGACTTCGGCGCCGGGCACTACCTGGGTGCCGCCACGCTCACGCCGCCGCCGTTTCCTCCCGGCACTCCGGCCTACCGCTCCCCGGAGGCGTGGCGGTCCGCGAGCCTCCCCCTCCAGGGCCCGGCCGTCCCCTACGCGCCAGGACCGGCGGATGATGTCTTCGCGCTGGGCGTCACCGCCTTCCGGCTGCTCACCGGCGAGTACCCTCCCCCGCCGGACCCGGCGTCCGGTTCCGGGCACGTCGAGGAAGCCAGCCCCCCGTCCGCGCGAGCGCTCAACGCCCGCCACTGCGAGGCGCTGGGCGCGTTGACGTCCCGGATGCTCTCCGTGAGCCCCGAGGCACGGGGCAGTGCCCGCGAGCTCGCCGAGGCGCTGGAGGATGCCGCGGACACGGCGGGGCCGGAGGCGGATGTGCCCCTCTTTGTCCTGGAGGCACCTCGGCCCGTGGAGGCCAGGGCAGCGCTCCGTCACGTCCTGCCTCAAGCGGCTGGCCGCTCCAGGCGCCCGTGGCTCGTGGCAGCCGGCCTGGGCGGAGCCCTGGCGCTGGGAGCCGGGTGGAGGCTGAGCGCTCATCCCGTGGAGGAGTCCGGGAAGGTGCACGCTTCCGCTTCAGCGCCCGAGGAGGCGAAGGACGGCGGCACCGTGGCCGTCGGGGACTCCGCGCTGACGGCTCCGGTGCCTCTCACCCGGACTCCCTCTGCATGGTCGACCAGCGCCGCGGAGCTGCCCCCCAGGCCCCTGCCAGGACAGCGGCGCCCGGATGCCAACGGCCGCTGCCCCGGGAAGCTCCACGTGCCCATCAATGGCGGCTGCTGGATAAAGCTGACCCTGGAGCCGAAGGACTGCGGCAAGGAGGACGCCTACGTGCACCAGGGCGTTTGCTACACGCCCGCCGTCCCCAATCCGCGCCCGCCCACCTCGAGTCCCGCGGCGCTCGCTGACGACGCCCCGTAGCCCGGGGTGCGGCGGCCGCCCCGCCGCTCCATGCGTCGCGCCCCGCGCAACTCGCCGTTCCCCGTGGACTACCGGCAGAGCCGGCGCAGCCAGTGGTGCATGTACTCGCGAGTCATGGGAGGCCACAGGCCGCCCTCCTCGCAGAGGTACGGCTCCAGCAGCCGCGCCAGCGCCCGGTACTGCGCGGGAGGGGGCCCCTTCTCCGTGTCCATGGCCTCCGGCCACTCCCCCAGCGTCAGCAGCAGCCGCTCCCTCTCCATTGGCTCGAATGTGACTTCCGGGAAGCAGAGCTGCTCGCGCAACGCCTCCTGACCGCCGAGCTGGTTCAGCAGCGGCGGGCCCAGGAAGGTCATCCAGTACGCCCCCCGCGCCCCGGTACCGATGACGTTGCCCGTCTCACTCAGCAGGTACAGGTCCAGCCCCGGGTAGCGCTCCAGCAGACCGACGAGCTGCTTCCGGACACCGTGCCAGAGCCCGGGATGCGAGACGAAGGCGAGGCTGGCGTAGCCGAAGCTGAAGGGCAGCTCCCGGCCAAGCTCCAGGGCCAGCGCACGCAGGTGCGCGGGGCCGTGCTCCAGGAGGTACTCGGTGGGAAACGAGAAGGACACCGCACTGGTGGCGCCCTTCTTGCGCCAGTGCAATGGATGCTCAAGCTGGCGGCCATCGTAGTTGAAGTGGTACCCGCCCGCTTCGCCAGTCGCCTCGGCCAGCGAGACGTGCCGCGCGGCGCCCGCCCATGGCCGCTCGAGCATCCTCTCGCGGATGTGCTCCCATCCCTTGTCGTCCAACGGCAGGGTGTCTCCATCGTCCGCGCCGTACCAGTTCAATGCGTTGGGCGAGATGGCACGCCTGTAGGCCTGCAGGGCGCGCCACATCGCTGAAGCCACGTCTCCGTGCGAGCAGCGCATGAAGAAGCAGAGGATGACGCCGTCGCGAACCTCGACATCGCTGCGCATGCTCGGAATGCGGATGACGGGAATAGCCTTCCTCATGGAGCCACCCCCAGGCCGGGCGAAAGGAGAAAGGGCTTTCCCCCCAGTGCGTCCTCGTAGACCTCGCCTTGGTTGGCGTTGGCATAGGCGCTGCTCTCTCCGTATCGCGTCCACCTGGGCTCATTGGTGTTGGGACAGGGAAACTTGAAGTCCAGGGTGAGCACGGAGCGCAGCAGGTCTCCGTCCGCATGGAGCACCAGGTCCGGTTTGATGGTGCGCCACAGCTCCTTCGTGCATCCTTCCTTGATGAGGCGCGCCTCTTCTTGCCGGCTCACGGTCTCCAGCAACCGGGCGTTCGGGTAGTAGCGGTAGCGCTGCTCGACGCTGAACGGCGCGGGCCACAGTTCCTCCAGCACCTCGCGAGCACACTGGAGGGCCAGGACATGCTTCTGCTGTCCCAGGAGCATGGCCCGGGTGATTCGCTCGCCGCAGCCATCCACGTTGACCTCTTCGCCGCACTCCGCCCGCGTCGGCGCCCGATTGCCGAAATAGCGGCCATTCACCTTGCGTTCGGCCTGCCTGGCGCACTCCCAGAGGCGCTCTTCGAGCTCCCCCACCGCGCCTTCGCTCCCGAGCACCCCGAGGAGATCAGGGACCAACTCAGCGAGGTTGGAGCCCATGGCTCGCGCCGCGCCCGAGGCCAGGGCACTCGCGCCCTTGCCCAGAAGGGCCGCATGTCGGAGGCGATGCGCGGTCTCCGTGTCCAGGCGCAGCTCCTCGCGCCGGGGGCGCCGGGGGCGCCGGGGGCCGCTGGCGCAGGCCGCGAGCAGGGCGCTTGCCACGAGCAGGAGCGCGGGTTGCCAAGATGGGGCACGTCGAGCGGGCATGTCCTTCATCCAGTGGCGGCAGGGGGTGGGAAGCCGGGGCCGCAAGGCACCTCGAGAGAAGATACCGCTCACGCAGACGTCGAAGTCGAAACTGCGCTTCAGCAGCGTCGCCCAGTCCAACCGCGCAGCGCGCTGCTTGCTCCGCACCTGCGCAGCGCCAGCAGGGGCCTCAGCGGGAAGCTGGTGCCGGCCCAGCATCAAATATCCGCTATCCTGTTTAGTCGTTCCCGCCGTTCCTCCCAGTCTGGCATCAGCTTCTGGAGAAGTTTCCAAAACCGTGGACTGTGGTTGTACTCGACGAGGTGACAAAGCTCGTGGGTGATCACGTAGTCGATGCAGTCCTTCGGCGTCTTGATCAACTCGGGGTTCAGCGTCACCTGACCACCCTTCGAGCAACTGCCCCATCGCGTCGCCATTGCCCGTACGGCGAGTCGCGGTGGTGGGATTCTATGTGACTCCGAAATGCGGTAACACGCGTCGAAGCGCTCGCGGAGAATCTCCGCAGCACGTTGCTCGTACCAGGCGATCACGAGCGGGCGCAGCAGCTCGCTGGTCGGAGGACCCGGTGATGTGACATCGAGGTATCCGCGCCGCAGCGCCACGGAGACTTCCACCCCCTCGACAAAGCGCAGCCGATATTGGCGTCCGAGGTAACGGTGAGTTTCTCCGGGGATGTACTGCCGAGGCGGCTGGAGCGGGTGGAATCGGGAGTACTCACGCCATGCGTTCGCAATCCACGCCCCACGTTTCAACACCTTAGAGCGGATCACGTCTCGGGACGTGCCCTCAGGCGCCGCCACCTCGACGGCGAGATCGGGGTGGATCGTTATGCTCAGCGTCCGGCTGCGGGTGTAGCGATAGCTGTAGGCGATGTTGATCTCGCCCCATTTGACGTGGTCGGAAGGCATGTCAGGCGTGCGCCATTGTCGCGAGTTTCTTCAGAATCGCCATGACGCGCTGGAGGACACGATCAATGTCCTGCGTCGACCAACCAATGCCGTTCCGCGCGCGCGCGTCGAAGAGGTAGTCATCAATGGAATCTTCGACGCTCTTCACGGCATCAGGGCTCTTCGCCCAGTCTCGTATCTTCCTCTGCTTCACGGCCTGCACGATTTCCAATGCGAGCCGTGCTGCCAGCCGACGGCGTTCACGATGTCCAGCTTTCCCGGTAGGTGCTCCTGTCACCTCCGCGCTCTCAAGCGCCTCGCCGAGGACACCGAAGAACGCACGAGCCTCTACGTGCTCGGCGCCGTCGAGTTCGGCTGGCAGTTCCTCCTCGTGGCCCTGTCGGAGCGTCTCAAGGTACTCTTCCACGCGCTTGAGGTACTCAAGCTCGCTGATGCGCGCCTCGCGATAGTCATCGATCGCCTGCTGCACGAGTGCTGCGAACTTCATGTAGAAGAAAGGGTCTTCCTCCATTTTCTCGCGGCACGTCTTGCTGATCCGATTGGCGATGGTATCGGCTTTCGACGCCTTCGTTTCGTGCTTCTCGACCTCACGGTCG
Source organism: Pyxidicoccus sp. MSG2 (assembly GCF_026626705.1). Lineage (NCBI taxonomy): Bacteria > Pseudomonadati > Myxococcota > Myxococcia > Myxococcales > Myxococcaceae > Pyxidicoccus > Pyxidicoccus sp. MSG2. The sequence continues at coordinate 7,172,149 of NZ_JAPNKC010000001.1, read as the reverse complement.
AACGCCTCCTCGTCGAAGATATTCACCTCTGGCGTGATGATGTTCACCTCCGGCGCCTGAATGTGACTCTCCATCATCTTCTTGAGCTGGCGTTCGTACTGACCGTAGTCGACGCGGTCAGCGTAGCGGCTCTGTACGGAGGCGCGGAGCGACACGAACCGCTTGAAGTCCTGCTTATATGCGTCGACTCGCTGCTTCGGGACAAGGTCGTAGAGGCGCTCCGACGCGAGTGCCGCCGAGAGTGTCTTCTGGAAGGATCGAAGGGCCGCGTAGAAAGCCTCGCGCCGGTTGTCGGGAGCAAGGTGCCGCTCCATCGCTTCATTATCCGACTTGTTGCGCACCTCTTTGAACACCGCCCAGATATCAGCGTGGTGCTGCGGCAAATCCTTGATGACCTTGCTGATGTCGATGACCGAGCCGAGAAGATCGATGTCGGCGGCGTCAAAGCCTGCGAGCTCCTCATAGGTCTGCATCGCCTCGTTCAGCTCGCCGAGGATGCCACGGTAGTCGACGATGTAGCCATAGTCCTTTCCGGAGAACAGTCGGTTCACACGCGCGATCGCCTGAAGGATGTTGTGCTCGCGGAGTGACTTATCAATGTAGAGCACGGAGTTGCGCGGCTCATCGAAGCCGGTGAGCAGTTTGTCGACAACGATGATGAGTTCGACCTCACCATCCTCGCGGGCGAATGACGCCTTGATCTGCTTGTTGTAGTCCTCCTCAGTCCTGAAGCGCTTCATCATCTCTGACCAGAAAGCCTCGACGAGCGACTGGTCCTCCTCGATAGACTCAGCGTCCCCCCGCAGGTCTGGCGGCGACATGATCACCTCTGCGCGAACGAGCCCGAATTCTTGCATGAAGCGCCGATAGCGGATTGCGCTTGTTCGAGAACGTGCGGCCACCTGTCCCTTGAGCCCGCGACCTTGGAAGTTCTTCTTGTAGTGTTGGCTGATGTCGTAGGAGATGAGCTTGATGCGCTCCGGCGTTTCCTCAAGAACCTCCCGCCGGGCGAGACCTCGCTTGAGCTCTGCTTTTTGAGCGCGTGTGAGTCCTTCAGTGAGCCGGTCGAACCATGCGTTCACAGCATTATCGTTCTGCTGCAGAAGCGCCATCCGCCCTTCGTAGATGAGTGGCACAACAGCTTTATCGTCCACGGCCTGCTTCATCGAGTAACTATGGATGAAGCCACCGAACTTTCGTGCCGTGTCCTTCTCCCGCTTGAGTAGCGGAGTGCCGGTAAACCCGATGTAGCAGGCGTTGGGGAACACGCGCCGCATCTGCGCGGCGAACGTGCCGTAGTTGGAACGGTGGCCCTCATCCACCATCACGAAGATATTCGTGCTTTGGTCCTTCGCCTGGTGCTTGGCCATGGCCGTGGCGAACTTGTTGATGATCGCGCTGATCACTGTGGCCTTGTTCTCGGTAATGAGCCGGACGAGGTGCTCGCCCGTGCGCGCACGCTCGGCCGTTTTGCCGCACGCCGCGAACGTGTCCGCGAGTTGCCGATCAAGGTCGTCGCGGTCGGTGACGAGCACGACGCGCGGACTCTTGATCCCTGGGTGGAGCGCGATGGCCTTCGCCAACATGACCATCGTAAGAGACTTACCCGACCCAGTCGTGTGCCAGATGACACCGCCTTCGCGGAGTCCCTCGTGCATGCCGGTCACGCGGTCGAGGGTGGCCCGGACCGCGAACCATTGCTGATAGCGAGCGACCTTCCGAACGCCCGCATCGAAGACAACAGCGTCGCGGATGAATTCGAGAAGCCGCGTCGGCCGCAACATTGCCCACAGAGTCCTGTCCTGCTCCGTCGGCAGCCGATCTCCGTTGAGCATGCGCTCCCGCCACCACAGGCGAGCTGCACTATACGCCTTGGCGTGCTTTGAATCCGCCGGAGCGAATAGCGCTGCCTCGACAGGTTCAGGCAGACGCTGATTGACGGCGGCGTGCACCGATTGCTCGTAGTCCCCCTCCTCCCGCCAGACACTCCAGAATTTCATCGGTGTCCCCACTGTGCCGTAACGGCAGTCGTTCACACTCGTCGCGAACAAGAGCTGCGCGTACTGGAACAGCCGCGGGATATGGTCGTCCTTTTGATACGTGATGAGCTGCTTAATAGCGCGCTCGATAGCCTTGTCCCCGGCTTGCTGATCCATATCGCGGCGCTTGCACTCGATCGCCACAACGGGGATTCCATTGATAAAGAGCACGAGGTCAGGGCGAGAGGTTTCGTGTGACTTCGAGCGCTCGACTGAGAATTCGTCGGTGACGTGGTAGACGTTCTTCTTCGAGTCGAGCCAGTCGATGTAATGAATCTGGCGCCCTTTTCGATCGCTCTCGACCTCCACGTCGACGCTCGTACCTAGAGTGAGCAGGTTGTAGATCTTCTCATTCGTACGGACTAGGCCCTCGTACGGCTCGTCGGTGAGTCGTCGTATTGCCTCCGACAGGTGCACAGGCGAGAACGAGAACGTCTTCCCTTTGGCTTCGATTTGATTATTGTGCTCAAGCCAGGGGCGCAGCACCTCCGTGAGCACCACCTGGTCCTGACGCCCGCCGCGCAGCCGCAACGCCTCCTCGCGACTGATGTACTGCCAACCGAGTGAGTGCAGCAACTGCACCGCCGGGAGTTGGCTGTCGAGGTCTTCGAGATACAGGGAGAGCGCCATCGGGTCACCTCATCCTGCTGCGCGGCTTGTAAGGGGCGCATGTACGCACGGCTTCCCAGTCAGGAGTTGCTGCATCAGGCCCTTCTTTTGCTGGCGGTAAGCCGCGAGAAGCTTCTTGAGCAACGCAATCTCACGATCGGCCTTCTCCAAAAAAGCGACAACTTGCTTGATTTCTCTAGCGTCGGTCGGCATTTCGATCGTGATTCCGAGGAACGCACCTGCTGGCGCCTTCTTGCGCCGCGTGTTTGTTCCCTGAGAGATTACTTTGTATTGGTGCTTCATGTAATGCGTCTGGAAAAGGTAGCGAAACCAGCTCCTCTCCATTGCATCTCCTTTGAATCTGAAGCAATTGTAGGCGGGAGAAATTACGCCTTCGTCGACAGTTTCGACGAATCCTATTGAGGCATCCCAAAGTAGCATTGGGTCATAGACAAGATTGTTCCGTCTGACGACCTGATACCTGCTGAGGTCTGCTGAAGCCATGCGCTTTTCGAAACGCTCGGCCTGCGGAATCACACCGTACAGCTTTGAGCACGAAAGGGGCAGTTGCACTCGCCGATCTCTGTTGGGCTCCGAGAACTCCTCGAAGAACTCCGCCAACGTGATTGTGCTCCACTTTGCACCGAGTGCTTGCGGTCGGCGCTTGCCGGTGAGCAGTTTCTGCATAAAGCCCCACCGAAGCCGCGCCCGCTGCTTTATTGAAGATTCGAGCAACTGAATCGCTCGATCCCAATTCCCAAGAGCTTCAGCAATATACCTCTGCAAGATGCGAGACTGCGGAATCAAGACTGAGATCAACCGCAGATCATTGAGCGTCACTTCTTGAAGAGCGCTCCCTTTCGCCACTGAATACAGGCTTCGTTGAACGGCCTCCGTCTGGAGCGCATAGAAGAGAAACTCTCCCAGCACGACACTAGACGAAGAAATTCGAGCAGTGCCTTGAGTGAGATTAGCGCCTTCAAGTTCTGCGGGTACAATGCTCATCTCGCCAATGTTGCCGCGAAGCGAGAAGACAATGTCTCCTGCGGATACGGTCGAGCGTCGATATTTCTCAGCAATCTCAGGCGTCGTGCGCAGTAGGCTAGCTGCGTCAAGTGGTTGACCGACATCGGTGCTCCTGATGTAGGGCACTCCTCCGGGGCAATTAGGACCTGCCTGCACGATGCCGTACACGATCGGTTTTCCGCACGCTTGCTCTAGCGACAGTTCAAGCCACTCTTCGGCCTCGGCATTCGTGTCACGCTCTTTCACAATCCCAGCTCCTTCAACGCCTTCGCCATTTCCTTTCGAACTCTCGCTAGCTCAATCTCAATTCCGTCAATCTCGGTCTGCACTGCCGCGAGATCAACCGCATCCTCGGCCTCAAACGTGTCTACGTAGCGCGGGATGTTGAGGTTGAAGTCATTCACCTCAATTTCCTTGCGCAGGGCAACGTACGCGTACTTATCGACGTTCTTGCGCTTTGCATAAGTGGCAACGACTTTCGCCACCTCGACGTCAACGCGGAGCTTTTTCTGATTCTTGCTGTCCTCGAACTCGCGCGAGGCATCAATAAAGAGTACGTCGGTACGCTTACTACGATCTCGACGAAGGACAAGAATCGCAGCGGGAATGCCAGTGCCAAAAAAGAGATTGGAGGGGAGGCCTATCACAGCATCAAGGAGATTCTCCTCAATGAGTTTGCGACGAATCTCGCCCTCAGAGCCGCCTCGAAAAAGTACGCCGTGCGGCACGACGACCGCCACACGCCCGGTTCCCGGTGTTGTGGACTCGATCATGTGACTGATGAATGCGTAGTCTCCCTTACTCTTCGGCGGTACACCGCGGTGCCAACGGTTGTAATGACGTGCTTCCTCGCCAGCACGCTCCGCCCCCCACTTGTCGAGGGAAAACGGCGGGTTGGCTACGACCACCTCGAACGTCATCAGCTTGTCAGCCGCTATGTGTTTCGGCTCAAGCAGCGTGTCGCCCCACTCAATGTGGGCAATGGTCATGTCGTGCAGGAACATGTTCATCATGCACAGCGCCCAAGTGCTGCTGATTGCCTCTTGGCCATAAATGGCGATGTTGTGCGAGCCCGCCTCCGCAGCGCACTTGATTAGCAACGAGCCCGAGCCACACGCCGGGTCGTAGACGCGCTCACCGGGCTGCGGTGCTACAAGCTTCGCGATGAGGACCGACACCTCGGGTGGTGTATAGAACTCGCCCGCCTTCTTCCCTGCATCGCCGGCGAACCGGCCAATCAAGTACTCGTATGCATTGCCAATAACGTCAAGATTCTTAATTCGCGACGGGCGCAGGTCGAGCTTTGGATTGGCGAAATCCTCAAGGAGGTTCTTCAGGATGTGGTTACGCTTATTGGTGTTTCCGAGGCGTGAATCGCTGTTGAAGTCGATGTTGCGGAAGACGTGCGCGAGCTTCGCCTTGTTAGCGAGTTCAAGGTGCTCAAGCGCTTCATTGATCACTTCACCAAGGTTCGGCGCCTCGCGCGTTCCATAGATGTAGTCGAACGTGCTGATGTCGGGCAGGACGAACCGTTCGCGCTCAAGCTTGCGCCGGATACGCTCGTCATCGTTGCCGAACTGCTTTCGATACTGTTCGTAATGGTCCTTCCACACGTCGCTGACAAACTTCACGAACAACATCGTGAGGATGTAGTCCTTGTACTCGGTGGCATCCACGGTGCCACGGAAGGAGTCGCACGCGCGCCAGAGAATACTGTTGATTTCGTCCTGAGAGATCGTGTCCGCCATGGTCAGCCTCGTTGCTTGAGTTATTGAGAGCCGATTTCGGTAGAGCGTTCTGGCAGCCCCTTGCCCGAGGAGCAGGCTGCCAGGACTGGGCCCCGCCGAGATGTGCTCTAAGAATTTTCGATGAGACGCCGTCCGATGAGGCGACTCCGTCGAGCCACAACCGCCGCGAGTCGGTCAACCAACTCCTGCTCGGCCAGCATCAGCGCGCCGAGGTGCGCGATGCGCTGCTGCCGCTCAATCGGTGGGACCACAATCGACAGTTCCCCGAACTTCGCTCGTTGCACCATCGGAGTCCCCGCGCCGGTACGGATCTGCGTAATCGCCCCCTGCGCGGGCACCTGGTTGAGGTACCAGGCCAAGTAGTCCGAAAAGATGCCGCCCCGAGGCCGCAAAACGAAGAAGGTGGTCGGGACGACCGTCTTCTCGGGGCAGTCGTGAATCGCGACCGCCCGGTTGCGGTCGCCGCGGGAGACGAAGAGCACGTCGCCCGGCCGCACCAGATAGGCATCGGCGCGAGCGGGGAGCGCCATGCGCATCGCATGGCGCTCCTCATTGTAGACGAACGGCCGGCCGCCCCCGTCGAGGTGACGAGGCAGGATGAGCTGATACTTCCCGCTCGGGTCGTGCTGGATTGCGCCCGGAATGGAGAAACCCGGCGAAATCTCTGCCACCTCAACGAGGGCGGAGGGCCTGGACATCGTTTCTACCCGTGGTTCGTCAGGTTGAGCTGCGGGGAGTAGTGCCCGACGAGGTCTGCCTCGATCACGCGTCGCATCAACTCATTGGGCTCGAGGTGGACCGCCAGCTGCGTCGCCTTGAACAAGGCGAAGCTGAATGCCTTGTGGTGATTGGCGAAGCGCTGCTGGAGGTCCTCGGTCTGACCGACGTACAGGAGCACTGGGTGCGCCGGGTCGCCACTGAGAACGCCGTACACCGCGCCGACGGAGGTCCAGTTCGAGTTGAAGGGGTAGAGCGAGAAGAGGTACGGGCGACCGGACTTGCCGGTCAGGGTGAGCTTCTTGACTTGATTCGTCTGAACGAGCATCTGCGCCTCGGACAACAGAGGACGCGACTGGACTGACCAGACCGGACGAATTACTTTGTCGCTGCAACGCGGCTTGTTCGCCCGGCTATCGGTTCACGTCGCGGCCGGTTGAGAGAGCCAGAGCCCAGTACCCTGGCAGGGGTACTGGGCTTCCTTTTTCCCGGATCCCACCATTCTGGCGGGCCAGTGCTCTCTCGACTACTTAGCCAGTGTAGCCATTACTGCGCGCACGTCAAGCCGGTTATTCCCGTGTAGATTCATTACTCAAGATTCGGGTGGTGACCACGATGCTCGTCCTCCGTACCCGGTTTCTCCCGAAGGAGGAGCCCAGGGGCGAGAGGCAGGACGGTAGGGCACACGCTGCGGTCAACCTCCCATGACGTATAGGCGGAATTGGCGGCCACTTTCACCTCGGCGTCCGGAAGCCCCGCTGTGCGCCCCCCTCGGACGCTGGCGGGCCGTGGCCCTCCAGGGGTGCGCGGCCCCCCGCCGCCTGCCTGCGCGCGCACTCCTTGCCTGTCGGGCGGCCTCTGTGGCCCAGCCGGTGCCGGTGAGACCGAGGTGTCGGGGGCCTCTGCCCTTCAGTGCAGCCACTCCCCTTGGGGCAAAGCCTCGTGCAATTGCCAGGGGCAAGGGGACGGTGGGCCACCCCAGGTGCCTCAACACCTCCTTGACGCCGGGGCCTTTCAGCACCGCCACTCCCCTCCGGCGCCCGCCGCAGCCAGGACAGGTGAAGACGTCGAAGTCGAAACTGCGCTTCAGCAGCGTCGCCTGGTCCAACCGCGCAGCGCGCTGCTTGCTCCTCACCTGCGCAGCGCCAGCAGGGGCCTCAGCTGAAATTGGCGCTGGCGCCTCGGACCTGGGCACCACCCGGGGCCGCAGCGCCGCGCCCGGCGCAAAGAGGCCGTGGAAGCGGACAAGGTTGCTGCCGGGCGGAGGTACCAGCGCGGCCAGCCGCCGCAGGAAGGCGTCCACCGGCAGCACCAGGTGCCTGGTGCCGTCCGGCAGCGGCCGCTTCATGCGGTAGCAGAGGCGCCCATCCTCCAGCCTCGTCAGCCTCTCCAGCGCCAGGGCCCCTCTCGCCCCGTAGCGACACAGCCTCTCCAGCCCCTCCCTGTCATTGGCATGCAGGTGGGTGTTGGCGTGCAGGGAGAAGCCCTCCAGTTGCGCGCAGCGAGGGCGACTCCTCGGCGGCGCTCGCACCTCCACCTTGGCCCACGGCAGCTGCTGCAGGCTGGCGGCCTGCAGGGCCTCGCGGGCGTTCTCGGGCCCCTCCGCCGGCAGCACGCCCCGCCTCTCCAGCAGCCGCAGCACTCGGTGGCGCACCACCGCCACCAGCCGCTCCACCGCCTCTTGCGTGGGGGGAGGCAGCGGCACGAAGCGCGCCCCCTCCCCCTCCTCCCCCCAGACGCCGTCGGGCACCACCGAGTGGAGGTGCGGGTTGAGGGCCAGGGCGCTGCTGAAGCGCTGCAGGAAGGTGACGGCGCCCGCCTGCGCCCCCCTCACCCCAAGCCTCCTCGCCCGCCTGCGCTGCAGGGCAGCCAGCGCCCGAAGGAAGATGGACAGCACCGCGGAGAAGAGGCGGGCGTCCCTCGCCAGCACCCACCGCACCCGGAAGGGGAAGGAGAGCGTCCACTGCCGGTAGGGCGCATGAGGCAGCACCCGCTCCACAAGATGCGCCGCCGTCACGTGCGCCCGCCTGGCGTTGCAGGAGGGGCACAGGCCCCGCCCCTTGCAGCTGAAGGCCACCAGCAACTCGTCCTTGCACCCCTCGCAGCGCACCCGGGCGAAGCCATGGGCCAGTACCCCGCATTCCAGCTGGGCATGGACCGTTCACGTCTCGGGCTCCTGACCCAGTAGTGCTAAACCCCTGTCACTCCAGGGTTTCCGGACGATGAGCAGGGAAATGTAGGTGATAAGCAACCAAAAACCCTCATGTACGACAATGGTTGCAGGGGTTGGATTTCAGCCCCTACCCAACCACCTCCTCTCTTCGCCCGGAGCATAACCATGAGCGGCATCTCCAAGCTGTCCGCGGGTCCTTCCCTGGCTTCCTTCCGTTCCATCGGCTCCACGCCCGAGGCCGGAAAGATTCCGGGCATGGAGACGGCGCAGACGGCGCTGAAGGCGCTCAGCCAGAACCCCATCCTCCGCTCGCTGCTGGGTGAGAGCGCGTTCGAGGGTGTGTCCGGCAAGGGCAAGGCGGAGAAGGCCGGCGCGGCCGAGAAGGCCAACCCGCAGGAGGCGCTCCAGAAGATCCTCGAAACCCTCGAGCAGCTGGTGAACGCGCTCAAGACGCTGGCCGGCGAGAAGGGCGGCGAGGCGGAGCAGGCCGGCGGCCCCGAGGGCGCGCAGCAGGCCGGTGGCGCCCAGCAGCCCGGCGGCGCCCAGCAGGCCGGTGGTGCGCAGCAGCCTGGCGGTGCCGAGGGCGCGCAGCAGGCCGGTGGCGCCGAGGGCGCGGGTGGCATCGCCGAGGACGAGGACGAGAAGGACCCCATCAAGAAGCTGCTCAAGACGCTCCAGCAGATGGTGCAGATGATTGGCCAGCTCCTGCAGTCCATGGGCAGCCAGGGCGCCGCGCCCGTGGGCGGTGCCACCGGTGGCGCGGCTCCCGCCGCCGCGGCCTGAGCTTCCACCTTCCTGAAGTGAGGCGGCCCGCCACCCTCCTGGGGTTGGCGGGCCGTCGTGCGTTCCGGGGCCGTTTCGGGCCTCGGGTCAGCTCCGGATGAAGCCCCGCTTGAGGCGCTCCAGCTCCTCGCTGAGCTTCTTCATCTCGTCGGTCTGCTCCATCTCCACGCCGTTCTGCTGGAGCACCGTCGCCAGCTGCGAGCGGAACACCTCCACCAGCGACGCCGTCCCCGGCGAGGCCGTGGCCTGGAGCTGACCGCCCAGCCGCGTGAGCACCTCCTGCAACGCCAGCGTCACCTTGCGCACCTCCACCTCCAGCTCCGCGCGTGAGAGCCGGCCCTCCTTCGCCGCCCGCGTCAGTTCCTGCAGCGACTGGAGCAGCGAGTTCAGGTCCTGTGCCATGCCGGTGTGCCTCCGAGCCCACGCCTGCCGCCAAGCCTACTTCCCGGCCCGCGCCCGGCCCAGGCCCACCCCGGCCCCCCACCCCCCACGTCACGTCGCCGGGCCCCCCCGCTTGCAATCGCGCCGAGGACGCTGATACTTTCTTCACCACTCGAACGAACTTGGATGCGTTCGCGGCGGGATGGGCGCGGGGACCCGGAGGCGCAGGCGGCCCGAGCGGGCGCGCGACGGAGGGAACTCTTCTCCGACGCAGCGCAGCATGGGTAACGCGGCGCGCAGCGCAGACGACGATTCTTGGCTTCACTGCATTTCTTCGTCGTACGTACAAAGTCACCCAGCAGCGGAGGGACGATGCAGCGGCACAAGCGTTTCGCGTCGACGTGGACGGTGGCGGGCCTGGGCGCCACCGCGGTCGGCCGGGGCCTGGAATCGAAGGACGTCGCGCTCACGGCGGCGCCGAAGCAGTACACAATCGGCGGCAGCCGCGTCCGATATCGGAGGGAGGTGGGTGGCTTCGGCTGGGTGTCAGACGACATCCAGTGGCGTTGACACCCACCGCACCTTCCCCGCGGCGGAATGGAGCGTAGGGGCACGATGAGGATGGGAACGGTGGAGACGACGGTCGACGCGGCGGGCATGCGCGCGCAGAACAGCAGCCTGCTGCTCAACATGATCTGGCGGGAGCGGCAGATCTCCCGGGCGGAGATTGCCCGGCGGACGGAGCTGAGCCCGTCGACCGTGTCGGCCATCGTCGCGGACCTGGAGCACTCCGGGCTGGTGCGCAGCATTGGCGCCGGCGTGTCCCGCGGCGGCCGCCGCCCCACCCTCATCGGCTTCTGCGACGACGCGTACAGCATCCTCGGCGTGGAGATGGGCGCCACCCACGTGACGGTCATCCTCACGGACCTGCGCGGGCGCGTGCGCGTGCAGCGGCATGCCGCCCAGGCGGTGCGCGACGACCCGAAGGGCACTCTCCAGAAGGTGAAGGAACTGGTGCACGAGTGCCTGGAGGCGGAGCGCGTGCCGCGTCGCTCGGTGGTGGGCATGGGCGTGGCCGTCCCGAGCCCCGTCCACCCGTCCGCCCCGGGCCGGCTGTCGCCGCTCATCGTGCCCGCGTGGAAGGACTACGACGTGCAGGACTGGCTCAAGTCCGCGTTCGGCATGCCGGTGTTCGTGGACAACGACGCGAACCTGGGTGCGCTGTCGGAGTGCTACTGGGGCGCGGGCATCGGCGGCGAGGACCTGACGTACATCAAGCTGGCGACCGGCATCGGCTCGGGCTTCATCATCCACGGGGACGTCTACCGTGGCTCGGGCGGCACCGCCGGTGAGATTGGCCACATCGCCGTGGACTCGTCCGGCCCGCAGTGTGTCTGCGGTCTGCGCGGGTGCCTCGTCACCCTCATCGGCACCGGGGCGCTGGTGGAGCGCGCGCGGGAGCTGATGGGCACCAAGAGCCGCCGCTCGCCCAGCGTGAAGGAATTGGTGGAGGGCGCCCGCGCGGGCGAGCCGGCCGCGCGGCAGGTCATCGACAGCCTGGGGCACTACCTGGGCATCGCGGTGGCGGGTCTGCTCAACCTGCTCAACCCGGCCATCGTCGTGCTGGGCGGAGAAATCTCCTCGGTGGGAGACCTCCTGTTGGACCCTCTTCGCGCGTCGGTGCGCAAGCGGGCGCTGTCCACCTCCATGGCGGAGACGCGCATCGTCACCTCCGCGCTGGGAGACCGCGCCATCGCGGTGGGCGCGGCCACCCTCGTCCTCCAGGCGGCGCTGCGCAACCGCTCTCTCTTTCCAATTCAACACGTAGGAAAAACGGCATGACCTCTCTCCGTCTCCTCCCCTGGCTCGCGGTACTGGGCCTGGGAGTCCTCGCGTGTGACCCGGCGAGCCCTCGCAACGACAAGCCCGAGGCGCCGCCGCCCGACACCACCCAGCAGCCCGGCACGGAATGGAAGCTGGTGTGGCAGGACGAGTTCGATGGACAGGCGGGAACCCCGCCCTCCTCCGAGCGCTGGGTGCACGACGTGGGAGGAGGCGGCTGGGGCAATGAGCAGCTCGAGTTCGACACGGCGCGACCGGAGAATGCCTCGCTCGACGGCACCGGCAACCTGGTCATCACCGCGCGCAAGGAGCGGTACGAGGGCAAGGACTACACGTCCGCGCGCATCAACTCGAGCGGGCGCTTCTCACGGGCCTATGGCCGCTTCGAGGCGCGCATCCAGCTGCCGGTGGGGCGCGGCATCTGGCCGGCCTTCTGGCTGCTGGGCGCCGACGTCGGCCAGGTGGGCTGGCCGGACTGCGGTGAGCTCGACATCATGGAGTACCGGGGCCAGCTGCCGGCCATCATCCGCGGCTCGATCCACGGCCCGGGCTACTCCGGTGGAAACAACCTGGGCGCCGAGTATGTCTCCAGCGGCGGGAAGCTCAACGAGGCCTTCCACGTCTACGCCGTCGAGTGGGACCCGGACCGCATCCGCTGGCAGCTCGACGGGGTGACGTTCTTCGAGGCGACGCCCGCGAAGCTGCCCGCCGGGAAGAAGTGGGTCTTCGACCATCCGCACTTCATCATCCTCAACGTCGCGGTGGGCGGGAACTTCGTGGGGCCGCCGGACCGCACCACCGTGTTCCCCCAGCAGATGAAGGTGGACTACGTCCGCGTCTACGAGAGGGGCACATGAGGCGTGCGCTCTGGGTGCTCACCGCCCTCCTGGTGGCCTGCTCGTCGGAGCCGCGCCCGCGCGCTCCGGGCGTGCTGTTCGTCTCCGTGGAGATGCAGAGCGCCTGGGTGCGCAACTTCAACCCGCTGTTCACCGGAGCCAATGCGCGCTGGCCCACGCGGGCCGGTGTCTATGAATGCATGGAGGTGTTCACCCCCTCCACCGGGCAGTGGCACCCGTGGCTCGCTACCGCGCATGCCTGGTCCGAGGACCGCAAGACGCTGCGCTTCACGCTGCGCGAGGGCGTCCAGTGGTCCGACGGCCGCCCCTTCTCCGCGGAGGACGTGGCCTACACCTTCCAGCTCCTCAAGCAGCACCCCGCCCTGGACACGGGCGGCGCGTGGCGCTTCCTCTCCGAGGTGAGCGCGGAGGGGCCGCAGACGGTGGCCTTCCACTTCTCGCGCGTCTACATCCCCGGCTTCACGGAGCTGGCGCACCAGCCGCTGGTGCCGCGCCACATCTGGGAGCACGTGGCGGACCCGGTGACCTTCACCAACCCGGACCCGGTGGCCACGGGGCCCTTCACCCAGGTGCGCGTCTTCCGCAACCAGGTGTACGAGCTGGGCCGCAACCCGCACTACTGGCAGCCCGGCCGGCCCGCGGTGGACGCGCTGCGCTTCCTCGCCTTCCCCACCAATGACCAGGCCAACCTGGCGCTGGTGGAGGGCGAGGTGGACTGGGCCGGCAACTTCGTGCCCGCCGTGGACCGCACCTTCGTGTCGAAGGACCCGGAGCACCACGGGCGCTGGTTCCCCCTCTTCGGCAGCACCGTCTTCCTCTACCCCAACACCACGCGCCCCCCGCTGGACGACGTGCGCGTGCGCAAGGCGCTGAGCATGGCGCTGGACCGCGAGCGGCTGGTGGACATCGCCATGTATGGGTACACGCGCCCGGCGGACGCCACGGCCCTCAATGACTCGTACACGGGCTGGCGCGACGCGGAGGCCGCGAAGGGCGCGTGGGTGCACCACGACGAGGCGGCGGCCAACGCGCTGCTGGACGAGGCGGGCCTGAAGAAGGGGCCGGACGGCGTGCGTCGGATGGCGGACGGGCAGCCGCTGGAGCTCGAAATCGAGGTGGTGGGCGGCTGGTCCGACTGGGTGCGCGCCGGGCAGGTGCTGGCCCGTGACCTCCGCAAGCTCGGCCTGCAGGCACACCTCAAGACGTACGAGTTCGGCGCCTGGTACGCGCGCCTGCAGAAGGGCGAGTTCCAGCTCGCCATCTCCTGGTCGCTGGACGGGCCCACGCCGTACATCTTCTACAAGTGGCTCCTGTCGCCGCGCACGGTGCGCCCGGTGGGTGAAGTGGCCGCGGCCAACTGGCACCGCTTCGGAGACGCGGAGGCGGACGCGCTGCTCACGCGCTTCGAGACGGAGACGTCCGTGGACGAGCAGAAGGCGCTGATGGCCGCGGTGCAGCGGCGCTTCTCCGAGACGGCGCCCGCCATTCCCCTCTTCCCCAACCCGTCCTGGGGCGAGTCCAACTCGCGCCGCTTCACCGGGTGGCCCAGTCAGGCGCGCCCCTACGCGCGCCTGTCCCCCCACGCCGAGCCCGACAGTCTGCTGGTGCTGACGTCGCTCGCCCCGAGGGAGCCCTGACGATGCGCTACGTCTTCCGGCGGCTCGGCTTCTACCTGCTCGCGGCGTGGGCCTCGCTCACGCTCAACTTCGTCATCCCCCGGCTCGCGCCCGGGGACCCGGCGACGGCCATGTTCGCGCGCTTCGAGGGCCGCATCCAGCCCGAGGCCATGGACGCGCTGCGCGCCGCCTTCGGCTTCACCGACGCGCCGATGCACGTGCAGTACTTCACCTACCTGCGGCACCTGCTCACCGGTGACCTGGGCCTGTCCTACGCCTACTACCCGTCGCACGTGTCCGAGGTCATCGGCACCGGGCTGGTGTGGACGCTGGGGCTGGCCGGGTGCGCGGTCATCTTCAGCTTCGTGCTGGGCTCGTTCCTCGGCGTGCTGGCCGCGTGGAACCGGGGCGGGTGGCTGGACTCGGTGGTGGCACCCGCGCTCGCCTTCCTGGGTGCGTTCCCCTACTTCTGGCTGGCCATGCTGGCGCTGTACCTCTTCGGCTTCGGGCTGGGGTGGTTCCCGCTGCGCCACGCGTACTCGCACGACATGGAGCCGGGGCTTTCGTTCGCCTTCGCGGCGGACGTGGCGCGGCACGCGGTGCTGCCGGCGGCCTCCATCGTGGTGGCCACGCTGGGCGGGTGGATGCTGAGCATGCGCAACACCATGGTGGCCACGCTGGGCACGGACACCCTGCGGCTGGCGCACGCGAAGGGGCTGCCGCCCAGGCAGGTGATGCTGCGCTACGCCGCGCGCAACGCGCTGCTGCCCAACGTCACCGGCTTCGGCATGGCGCTGGGCTTCGTGCTGAGCGGCTCGCTGCTGACGGAAATCGTCTTCTCGTATCCGGGCACCGGGTACCTGCTCATCCTCGCGGTGCGCAACCAGGACTACCCGCTGATGCAGGGGCTCTTCCTGGTCATCACCCTGGCGGTGCTGGCCGCCAACTTCGCCGTGGACCTGCTCTGCCTCTGGTTGGACCCGAGGACCCGCGCCCATGCGTGACTCCATCCGAAGCCTGCTCCGCCACCGGAAGGCCGCGGTGGGCGGGAGCATCCTGCTCTTCTTCCTGGTGATCGCCCTCATCGGGCCGTGGCTCGTCATGGACCCGACCGACCTGGTGGGCCGGCCCCACCAGCCGCCCTCGCGTGCGCACCTCTTCGGCACCACGGGCCAGGGGCAGGACGTGCTCGCGCAGACGGTGGTGGGTGCGCGCGAGACGCTCGCGGTGGGCTTCGCGGTGGGCGCGCTCGTCACGCTGGTGGGCGCACTGGTGGGCGTGACGGCGGGTTATCTGGGCCGACGGGTGGACGACGCGTTGTCGCTCACCACCAACGTGTTCCTCGTCATCCCCGGACTGCCGCTGGCCATCGTGCTGGGTGCGTACCTGCCGTCCGGACCGATGCGCATGGTGGCGGTGCTGACGGTGGCGGGCTGGGCGTGGAACGCGCGCGTCTTCCGCGCCGAGTCCCTGGCACTGCGCAACCGCGACTTCGTGGCCGCCGCCGTCGTGGTGGGCGAGAGCCGCTCGCGCATCGTCGCGCGGGAATTGCTGCCCAACATGGCCTCGCTGGTGGGCTCTTCCTTCATTGGAAACACGCTGTACGCCGTGGGCGCGCAGGTGGGCCTGGAGTTCCTCGGCCTGGGGGACGTGGGCTCGGTGACGTGGGGCACCAACCTCTACTGGGCGGGCAACGACGCGGCGCTGCTGACGCGCTCGTGGTGGATTTTCGTCCCCACCGGCGTGTGCATCGCGCTGGTCGGCTTCTCGCTGACGCTGCTCTCCTCCGCCATCGACGAATTGACCAACCCGGCGCTCCGCGCCCCTCCGGCCGTGGCGCCCTTCACGCCCGCGGTGACGGCGGCGCAGACCGAGCCGCTCCCGCCCGGCGTGCTGCTCAGCGTGCGCGAGTTGTGCGTCGACTACGCGACGGAGCGCGGCCGCTCGCGGGTGGTGGACTCCGTGTCCTTCGACATCGCGCCCGGAGAGGTCTTCGGCCTGGCCGGTGAGTCCGGCAGCGGCAAGTCCACCATCGGCTACGGGCTGCTGCGCCTGCTGCCTCCCGCCGCGAGCATCTCCCAGGGGCGCATCCTCCTGGGGGACACGGACGTCACCGCCCTGGGTGCCGACGCGCTGCGCGCCTTCCGCTGGGCCCAGGTGTCCATGGTGTTCCAGAGCGCGATGAGCGCGCTCAACCCCGTGCTCACCCTGGGCGAGCAGTTCCACGACACGCTGGCGGCGCATGGCCCCACCTCGCGCGCGTCCTCGTACGCCCGCGCGCGGGAGTTGCTGGCCATGGTGGGCCTGGAGCCGAAGCTGGTGGATGCGTGGCCGCACCAGTTGTCGGGCGGCATGCGGCAGCGGGTGGGCATTGCCCTGGCGCTGGCGCTGCAACCGAAGCTGGTGGTGATGGACGAGCCCACCACCGCGCTGGACGTGGTGGTGCAGAAGGAATTGCTCCAGCGGGTGCTGGAATTGAAGAGCCGGCTGGGCTTCGCGGTCCTCTTCATCACCCACGATTTGCCGCTGCTGCTCGCGCTGGCGGACCGCGTGGGCATCCTCCAGGGCGGCAAGCTGGTGGAGGTGGACACCGCGCAGCGCATCCGCACCGAGGCGCGCCACCCCTACACGCGCCTGCTGCTGTCGTCCTTCCCCCACCTCACCGCCGCCGACACCGACGGGCCGATGCCCGACGCGGCGCTCGCGGCGAATGAGCTCGCGCCCGCGCGCACCGCGCTTCGTGGAGGCCACCGATGAGCGCTCCCCTGCTGGAGGCCACCGCGCTGTCGCGCACCGTCCCCGTGGGCGGCTTCCTCTCGCGCGCCCGGCGCACGCTGCTCGACCAGGTGTCCCTCACCCTGGAGCGCGGCGAAATCGTCGCGCTCGTGGGCGAGTCCGGCAGCGGCAAGAGCACCCTGGCCCGCCTGCTGGCGCGGCTGGACACGCCGGATGGCGGCAGCCTGCGGCTGGGCGGCACGGACGTGCTCGCCGGCGAGAAGCGCGCGTCACTGGCCTACCGGGGCCGCGTGCAGATGGTGTTCCAGGACCCGTTCGCCTCGCTCAACCCCGTCCACACCGTGGCCTATCACCTGGAGCGCCCCCTGCTGCGCCACGGGCGGGCCACCGGGGCGGAATTGACGTCGCGCGTCCACGCGCTGCTGGAGTCGGTGGGCCTGACGCCCGCGGAGTCCTTCGCCCGCCGCTTCCCGCACGAGCTGTCCGGCGGCCAGCGCCAGCGCGTGGCCGTGGCGCGCGCCCTGGCGGTGGAGCCGGACGTCATCATCGCGGACGAGCCCACCTCCATGCTGGACGTGTCCACGCGCCGGGGCGTGCTCCAGCTCCTGCGCGGCCTGACGCGCGAGCGTGGCATCGGCATCCTCTTCATCACCCATGACCTGGCGAGCGCGCGCCACCTCGCGGACCGCATCCTCGTGCTGTACGCGGGCCGCGTCGTCGAGGCCGGACGCACCACGGAAGTCCTCGCCGCCCCCCGGCACCCGTATACGCAGCTGCTCCTGTCCGCCGTGCCGGATGGCGCGGACTTCCTGCACACGCCACTGCCGGTGAAGGCCGGCGCGGGCCCGGCGCCTCCGCACGGCTGCGCCTTCGCGCCCCGCTGTCCCCACGCGGACGCGCGCTGTCACGACACCCTCCCTGCTGAACACCTCCCCGCGGCGGACCACCTCGTCCGCTGCCACCTCGAATCCTCGAAAGGAGTCCCTGACGATGCGGCAGTTCCCTCATGACTTTCTCTGGGGCGTGGCCACTTCCTCGTTCCAGATTGAAGGCGCCACCCAGGCAGACGGGCGCGGCGAGTCCATCTGGGACCGCTTCGCCGCCACGCCGGGCAAGATCGCCGACGGGACGGACGGCAGCGTCGCGTGCGACCACTACAACCGCTGGCGCGAAGACGTGGAGCTGATGCGCTGGCTGGGCGTCAAGTCCTACCGCTTCTCCGTCGCCTGGCCGCGCGTGTTCCCCACGGGCCGCGGCAAGGTGAACACCGCCGGCCTGGACTTCTACTCGCGCCTGGTGGACGGCCTGCTCACGGCCGGCATCGAGCCCATGGTGACGCTCTACCACTGGGACCTCCCGCAGGCCCTGGACGACAAGGGCGGCTGGACGGCGCGCGACACGGCAGGCGCCTTCGTCGACTACGCGGACGAAGTCAGCCAGCGGCTCGGCGACCGCGTGTCGAAGTGGATTACCCACAACGAGCCCTGGTGCATCAGCGTCCTGGGCTACGCCAACGGTGAGCATGCGCCGGGACACAAGAACTGGAGCGAGGCGCTCGCCGCGGCCCACCACGTGCTGCTGTCGCACGGGCAGGCGGTGTCCGTCATCCGCGCCAACGTGAAGAAGGCGGAGGTGGGCATCACCCTCAACCTCGTCCCCGCCCAGCCCGCGTCCCCCAGCGCGGCGGACCTGGACGCGTGCCGCGCCTTCGACGGTGGCTTCAACCGCTGGTACCTGGACCCCATCTACGGCCGGGGCTACCCGAAGGACGTCATCGCGGACCACGTGGCCGCCGGGCGAATCCCCTCGGAGAAGCTGGACTTCGTGAAGCCGGGTGACCTGGAGGCCATGGCCACGCCCACCGACTTCCTCGGCATCAACTACTACTCGCGCGGCATCATCCGCAGCGACCGCATCCCCGAGTCGCAGAACGCGCCCCGCACCGTCCATGCCGAGCCGGAGAAGACGGACATGGACTGGGAGGTCTACGCGGGTGGCCTGAAGGACCTGCTGGTGCGCGTGCACCAGGACTACAAGCCGCAGCGCATCTACATCACGGAGAACGGGGCCGCCTACGCCACGGGCCCCGACGCCGACGGCCGCGTGCGCGACACCAAGCGCGTCCACTACCTGCGCACGCACCTGGAGGCGTCGCTGGAGGCCATCGGGCAGGGCGTGCCGCTGGCCGGCTACTTCGCCTGGTCCCTCATGGACAACTTCGAGTGGGCCTACGGCTACCAGAAGCGCTTCGGAATCGTCTTCGTCGACTACGCCACCCAGAAGCGCATTCCCAAGGACAGCGCTCACCTCTACCGCGCCGTGGTGGCGCGCAACGGCCTGGACGTGGAGCTGGCGGCATGAATTCCCTCATCCTCGTGACGTGTCTGGCGGCGTCGCTGTCTCAGACGCCGGCCCCCGCCGCTCCGGCGACGACGGGCCCCAACTCCACCAACCCCACGGCCGCCGGGCCCGCGCCCGCCGAGCCCAAGGCCACCGAGCCCGCGCCGCCGGCACCGCCCACCGCGGCGCCTCCGGCCGACGCGCCCGTGGCGACCCAGCCCGCGCCCGTGGTGCGGCCTTCCGAGGTCCAGGTCTCCGCGAACGCAGTGTCCACCGTGCGCGTCCACCGCGACGAGCGCGGCTTCAAGCTCCAGGTGGACGGGCGCGACTTCGCCGTCCACGGCATGAACTGGGGCTACACGCCCATTGGCGAGAACTACCGCTACTCGCTGTGGAACCAGCCGGAGGACTTCATCCGCGCGGTGCTGGCGCGCGAGATGACGCTCTTGCGCGACATGGGCGTCAACGCCATCCGCCAGTTCGACGACATCCCCCCGCGCTGGGTGGAATACATCTACCGGAACTACGGCATCTACACGGTGCTCAACCCGCTGATGGGCCGCTACGGCACCAACGTCAACGGCGTCATGGTGCCGAACACGGACTACTCCAACCCGGTGCACCGCCAGGCGCTGCTCGGGGACCTGGTGGCGAAGGCGGAGAAGTACGGCAACACGCCCGGCGTGCTGATGTGGATGCTGGGCAACGAGAACAACTACGGCCTGCACTGGACGGGGTTCGAAATCCAGCCGCTGCCCGGCCAGGAGGACGCCGCGCGCGCGGAGTCCCTCTACACGCTGATGGGCGAGGCGGCTCGCACCATCAAGGCCCGCGACACGCACCACCCGGTGTCCATCGCCAACGGCGACCTCCAGTACATCGACCTCATCGCGCGGCTGGCTCCGGACCTGGACATCTTCGGCTCCAACGTCTACCGCGGCCCCTCCGCGAGAGACCTCTTCGACGAGGTGTCGCGCAAGCTGGACAAGCCGGTGATGTTCACCGAGTTCGGCGCGGACGCGTACGACGCGAAGGCGGGGCGTGAGGACCACCTTGCGCAGGCGGAGTACCTGCGCAAGCAGTGGGAGGAAATCTACACGCAGGGCTACGGCCAGGGCCGCGCGCAGAACGCGATTGGCGGCTTCGTGTTCCAGTGGGTGGATGGCTGGTGGAAGCATGGCCAGGAGGCCAACCTCTCCATCCACGACACCACCGCCTCGTGGCCCAACGGCGGCTACCCGGCCGACTTCGTGGACGGCCAGAACAACATGAATGAGGAGTGGTTCGGCATCTGCGCGCTCGGCCCCGACGACGAGGCCGGCATCGCCCGGGTGCAGCCGCGCACCGCGTACTACGTCCTCCAGGCCGCCTTCCGCCTGGACCCGTACGCGCCCACCACCAACCTGGACACCATCCGCGAGCACTTCGCGGCCATCCGTCCCACGGAGATGTCCCGGGGCTACGAGTCCTCCGTAGCGCTGGCGCGCGCGGAGGAACTGAGCGCGGTGCGCGTGTCCAACCTGCGCCTGCTCCTGGACAGCTCGCTGTCACGCGGGAGCCTGGCGACGACGCGGGCCAACGCGACGGCGGCGGACCACACGGAGTCCATCTTCTTCGATCTGGCGCTCCAGCCGGCCTCCGGCGTGTACGGGCGCGCCTCGTTCAACGTGGTGGGCAACGTGGCGCAGAACCGGCTCAACAACCTCTTCTACGAGAACCGGGGCACGCAGCCCTCCACCGCGCAGGGCGTGTCCGGCGCCGCGCCCCCGACGACGGGCGGGGCCGTGGGCCAGTCGCTGGGCCTGGAGCGCTTCGCGCTGTACCAGGCCGAGTTCAAGCTGGACCGACAGGACTTCGCGCTCGAGGGCTTCTACCGCACCGGCCACTACCACTGGGGCGAGGAGGGTGACTTCTTCAACCTCTACCGCGAAGCCAACTACGGGCCGAACATCGACATCTACCACGGCAACGCGCCCTTCGGCGTCGTGTTCGCCGGCAAGAAGACCCTGGAAGGCCTCAAGGTCGCGGTGGGCCCGGAGCTGTACTGGGGCGCCAACCCGTCCATCGTCGCCAAGTACCAGAAGAGCGTGGGACAGGTGGGCATCACCCTGATGCACCAGGAGGACATCGCCCGGGGCTCGTCGCAGCAGACCAGCTCCGTCATCCGCGAGCGCGTGGCGCGCCGCACGGCGCTGAGCTTCGACTGGACGCGCGGCCCCATGGAGCTGGAGTTCGGCGGCATCCTCGCCGCGCCCCAGCGCATCGGCGAGGAGTTCACCTGGACGCGCCGCACCGACGGGCCCAGCTACCTGGGCACCGGCTACGAGGTGCTCCAGGACAAGGTGCAGTTCCTGGACACGCTCGGCGCGAAGGCGCGGCTCACCTACGACATGGGCGCGGTGCGCTGGTTCGTCCAGTCCTCCTTCCGCGGGCTCGTGGCGGACGGCGGTCCGGAGCAGACCACGGTGCTCACGGGCTGGAGCCTGCGCGAGAGCGGCCGCGGCAACCACTTCGCGGGCCAGGCCGGCATGACGGTGCAGGTGGGCAGCACCTTCCAGGTGTCCCCCAACCTGCTCTACCAGAAGCCCCTCATCGGGCCGAACCCCACCATCGGCGACTCGTACGACGCGGTGTCGGGGCAGTACTCCCCGGGCGTGCGGCCGCGCAACGTGCTGACGGATGCATTCACGGTGCTCGACAACCGCGAGACGCTGGGCGCCGAGCTGCTGCTCACCTTCGACCCGACGCCCGGCACGTGGTTCTGGTCGTGGGATAGGGAGATGCGCGAGGACGCGCCCTTCGCCGCGGGCCTGGACCTGGTGTACCGCCGGCAGCCCACGTCGCGTGACGCGGGCATCGCCATCCTCGCGGACGGCAGCACGGTGGCCTTCGGCGCCGCGCCGCCCGCCCGCGACGAGTGGGAGACGACGCTGCGGCTGGTGGGCAACCCGTCGCCGCGCCTGAAGCTGTACGGCACCGCCTTCGTGGGCAGCAACCAGTCCCCGGGCGAGGACGCGCGGCAGGTGCACCGCTTCGGCCTGGACGGCTCCGTGCTGCTGGACACGCTGCTCTTCACCGCGCAGGCGCACTTCAATGACTGGGGTCCGTACGACTACCACCGCGTCTTCAACCTCACCTACCCCATCCAGCTCGGAGGCGACGTGTCGTACGGCCTCAAGCGTCCGGTGCTGGGCGCGGTGACGACACGCTTCGGCCTGCGCGGGCTGGTGCGCTACCTGAACGAGTACTCGGAGGGGCTCAGCGCGGCAGCCCTCGAAGAGGGGCTGAAGGGCCGCGAGTATGAGGTGGGGGCGTATGCAATCCTTTCGCTCTGAGGGAAACCGTATGAAGACGTGGCTCTTGCTGGCCGCGGCGGTGGGCATCTGCGGGTGTTACGACAAGGCCAGCTACGTGTATGGAGAGTCGCTGGACGGACTCACGCTCCAGCTCCACAGCGAGGACGTGGGCATCCATCCGGACCAGTCCGTGCTGGAAGACCCGAACAACCCCTTCCGGCTCAACTCGCCCGGCGCGGAGACGAAGTGGCAGATTCAGGGCAGCGGGGACCACGTGGCCGCGTTCTACGCGTGGGCCACGCTGCTCGCGCGCGGACCGTACGGCGAGGCCCAGTTCTACGTGGGCACCGACCTGCTCTCCATCTACCAGAACGGTGAGGCGAGCCAGGAGGACCTGCCCAAGGTGCGCGCACAGGCCATCCGCGCATACCAGTCCGTGCTCGACAACTTCCCCGACGCGGTGACGTACGACGCGACGGGGACGATTCCCTACGAGCTGGTGACGCCCTCGTACAAGGGCATCGTCGAGATGGGCGGGACGGTGCAGGGCGGCTGGGTGCTGGTGCAGACGGCCAATGGCCAGGACAGGGCGGTGAAGCCATGAAGAAGTCCGTATTCGCGCTGTTGCTGTTGGTGGCCGCGTGCCGGCCGGAGCCGGGGGACTCGGACTACGAGAACCAGGGGCAGTCCACCCGGCCGGACGCGGGGACCGACCCGAACGCGGGCGCACTGCCGGGGCCCTTCCCCTTCCAGGAGGGGCAGCGCCGGCTGGGCGTGGGCTTCTACGAGGGCGGCCGCTCCGACGACATCGCCATCGACAACACCACCACGCACGTCTACCTGTACGAGAACACCGTCACGATGGAGCCCTCCCAGGACCATGTGGAGGGGCGCGCGGCGGACCTCGTGGTGCACGCGGGCAAGACGTGGCTGGGCTTCGGCATCCACTGGGACGCGGCGCGCAACCTGGACGCGTGGAAGACGCTGCACGTCAGCTTCAAGTCCGAGGACCCCGGCTTCGCCAGCGTGAAGGTGGGCATGAACGACGCCACCAAGAGCGTGCAGCTCGACGTGGCGAAGTACGGGTACAAGAACGATGGCGAGTGGCACCACCTGGCCATCCCGGTGGCGGACTTCACCGCGAACAACGGCGTGAAGCTCAACGCCATCAACGCGCCCTTCGTCTTCATCTCCGGACAGGGCGCGGCCGCGGACAAGCTGCTGATGGACAACCTGTACTTCACGGCGGACTGAAGCCAGCGCTCACGCCACCCCGCCTTGACCGTTTTTCAGGTCAAGGCGAGAATTCCAGACAATAGACGCCCTCGTGACGGCTTCTCCCTTCCAGGAGGAGTCGTTCGCGAGGGCGTTCCTGCTCTGGGGTTCCCATGACTCTTCATCGAATGAAATCTGGCGGTGTGTTGGCGGTGTTGTGCACGGCTCTCGCGCTGGGTGCCTGCAGTGAGGTGGGCACCCAGAAGGAAGACCCCTTCGCCACACTGGTGCAACGCGGTGACGGCTGCGGCTTCGAGGGCCAGCCGCCGTGTGAACTGGAAGAGGTCGTCGTCGAGGCGTGCACCGGGGGCAACTGCGACGATGACGACGATGAACCCGAGTGCGACCCGTACATGGACCCCAACTGCGGCGGAGACCCGTGTCTGTACGACCCGACCGCTCCCGGGTGTCCCGGGGACATCTGCACCATGGACCCGAGCTGGCCCGGGTGCAGCCCCGACCCGTGTGATTACGACCCGACGGCGCCCGAGTGCGGCGGCGGCCCCGGCGAGGACCCTCCGCCCGACGAGGATGACGACGACGACAAGGACCCCTGCGAGACGGGGAATGCCATGGTCGACTCCGCCGCCGTGCAGGCGGGCTTCAAGTCACTCTGGGAGAAGTCCAACTTCATGAAGAACGGCCAGGTCCAGCCCGAGAGCGAGCGTCGTGAGCGGCTGGGCTGGGTCATCAAGAACGCCGATGGGAGCTACTCCTTCCAGGAGGAGACGAGCCCGACCCTGACCTTCAAGCCCTGCGGCATCGATGGGGCCAGCGCCCTGGCTCCGCCTGCGAATGCCGTGGCCTGGGTACACACCCACCCCTACTCCATCCTGGAGAACCAGACGAAGTGCGAGGGGGTTGCGAACAACATCTACGGCACCGGCCCCAGCGACGCGGACCGTGCGCAGTCCGCGGCGTGGAACCTCCCGGGCATCGTCATCGACAACAACTTCGTGAGCCGGTTCACGAAGGAGAACGTGGCCGCCAACATCGACGTGCGGTGCGGCTACTGAGCTGACCCCGGCCGCGCTCGAGCGCGGACCGGGGCGCGCCAGGCCGGTGCGGGGCGCTCGCGCGTCCCGCCCGGTGTGGCGCCAGGGCACGGAGAATACGGATGCGCCGACGGACGAAGGCAGGGCTGCTGCTGCTCGGAGCGCCGCTGCTGTATGCGGCGGCGCTGTGGCTGAGCGTCCCGGACGTGTCCCCCCTCGAGCGGGAGACTCCGGAGCGGACGAGCCTCATGCGGCTGCGCGCCCGGGAGCAGGAAAGGCCCGACGACGGCCCGGCCTTGCGGCAGACGTCCCTGGAGGGCGTGTCCACGCTGCTGGCATGTGCCGTGGTGAAGGCGGAGGACCGCGGCTTCTTCCGCCACGCGGGCGTGGAGTGGAGGGTGGTGAGGGAAGTCGCGGCGGGCTGGCTGCGCGGGCAGACCCGGCGCGGCGGGAGCACCCTCACCCAGCAGCTCGCCCGCAACCTGTACCTGACCCCGAGTCGCACGCCGCATCGCAAGCTGCGAGAGCTGCTCATCGCGCGCGAGCTGGAAGCCCACCTGGACAAGCGCCGCATCCTGGAGCTGTACCTGTCCACCGCGGAGTGGGGAGACGGCGTGTGGGGCGCGGCGGACGCGAGCCAGCGCTACTTCAGCAAGGCGCCCGACACGCTGGATGCGTTCGAGGCCTCATTCCTGGCCAGCCTGCTCCCCTCGCCCCGTGAGCCGCTCACGGGAGGTAACGCGGAGCGCGCCCGGCGGGCGCAACTGCGGGTGCTGAGCCAGCTTCACCGGTCGGGCCTGCTCGAAGCGCCCGAGCTCCAGCGGGACCTGCTCCGCGTGCGGGCCCTCCACGCACGGCTCGCACGGGGCGAGTCGCCTGGAGAAGCGCTGGCCGCACTTCGCGCCCCCACCGAAGGACCGAGCACCCTGCCGCGTCACGACTACCCGCTGGAGGCCATGCTCCGCGATGAGTGCGGGCTCGCACGGGAGGTTGCCGAAGAGCGGGCGGCCTGGGAGAACTCACGCCATGACGGCTGAGCCCCTCCGGGCGCGGAGGTCCGTGGACGCAGCGCCCTGGCTCTGCCTGGCGGGAGGACTGCTCGCGACGCTGTGGGTGGCCGTTCCCCGCGCGTGGCTCGTGGCGGACAGGTTCACCCTTCCCAAGGGCCTGCTCTTCCACGCCGCCGCGCTGCTCACCGGCGTGGCCTGCCTGGCGGTGCCCCGGCGATGGCGCCTGGATGAAGTGGACCTGGCGGGGCTCGCCTTCGCGGGGCTCGGTGCACTGTCCGCCCTCGTCGTCGCGCACAACAAGTGGCTGGCCCTGGGCGCGCTGGGTGTGACGCTCTCGGGCACCCTCCTCTTCCTGGCGGCCCGGGTTGTCGCTGGAGAGGGGCGGCGGGAGGAGTTGCTGCTCACGGTGGCGGTCGGCGTGGGAGTGCTCGCGCTCTCCGTGGTGCTGGAGGCGTATGGACTGCTCGATGGACTGTCCCCGGAGAAGCGAGCTCCCGGTGGACTGCTCGGGCACCGCAACCGCGCCGCGCACCTGCTCGTGCTGGCGCTTCCCGTCCTGTGGCGCGGCCTCGCGCGCGCGAGAAGCTGGCGCACGCTCGGGCTCCATCTGGGCACGGTGGCGCTGATGGGCACGGCCATCACACTCTCACGCTCGCGGGCCGCGTGGCTGGCAATGGGCGTCCTCGCGGTGCTGCTGCTGGTAGCCTGGGTGACGGGCAGGACGCGAGCGGCCGGAGCACGGTGGCACACGGTGGCCCTGGTGGCGGCGCTGTTGGGAGGCGCGGGCGTAGCGCTCGTGGCACCCGATGCACTGTCGTGGCGGGGCTCGTACGCGGACACGCTGCGGCGCGTGGGCGAGCACGACGCGGGCTCCGGGCGCGGGCGGCTGATTCAATACACGAACACGCTGCACATGGTCGCCGGGGCGCCGCTGCTGGGCGTGGGGCCGGGAAACTGGACGGTGCAGTACCCGCGCTTCGCCACGCCGGGAGACCCGTCGTATTCGGAGGGTGCGCTCGTGCCGGTGGATGCGCTCCCGCAGGCGGACTGGGTGGGGCTGCTCGCGGAGCGAGGTGTCCTCGCGCTGCTGGTGCTGGCGGCGGCGGGAGCGTTGCTGCTCCTCGGCGCCTGGAAGCGCATACATGACGGAGAGACGGATGAGACGCGGAGGGATGGGTGGACGCTGCTGGCAGTGCTCATCGCGCTCGTCGTGCTGGGCGCGCTGGACACGGTGCTGCTGACGCCACCAGCGACCTTCCTCGTGGCGGTGGTGGTGGGCGCGCTCGCCTCCGCGCGAAGGGAGCAGGTGACGTTGTCCTTCGAGGCGGGAAGACGACAGATGGCGATGGCGGGCGTGGTGCTGCTGACGGCATGCCCGCTCGCATACGGCGCGGTGAGGGGCCAGGCCCGGCAACTCGTCTACCAGGAGCCCCGGTCGGCGGAGCGGTACGCGCGCGCGGCCCGGCTCGACCCGGGCGCCTACGAGGCCCGCGTGCTGCTGGGGGACTCGGAGGTGCGGCAGGGGCGGTGCGAGCAGGGGCTGGCCATCCTCCGGGAGGCCAACCATCTGTTCCCCCATGCGAAGGCCCCGATGATGGCCTGGGCGCCCTGCCACCCGGAGTCCCGGAAGGCCGCAAGCCACGCGGCGCCTACCGTCATGGACGTACCCGAGCGCTGAGTCCGCATTCGCACCGTTGATGCCGCCACGGCACCGCCTCATTCAAGACGCAGGCGGATTCCGCACGATGGGAATGCGTCTGCGCAGGGGGGCTCCGCCACGCCACGTCCAGCGACAGGCCCGCCCGCTGCCGTCACCGCCTCGATTCATGGCGGCACGTCCGGGAATCCTCTCCGGGGCGGCGCTGCCAGGAGTGGCGCGAGCCAGGAGGCTCACCGCTCGAGCGTCAGGAGTCCTTGCCAGGCACGCGTTGCTGAAGGCCGAGCAATCGGAGCGCGGCGACGCGGACCCCTGCGCCGGTCCCACGAGCTGACTCGATGAAATCGAGAGAACGGGCTCGGCCACGGGTGCCTACCCGCCGGGGATGGCAGGCGCTCCCTACCAGCCATGTCAGCCCCCTCCGGTAGAAGGGAATGGTGGAAGGAACATTACTTCCACGGGACGGCCGCCCCGGAAGGGGGCAGGAGGGGGTAGGGGATGGCGTTCGCGGAGCATTACCTCTCGGGGATGATGCAGAGCTCGGCGGAAGTGCTGGGCCGGCATGGCTACGAGCACGTGAAGGCCGAGGAGCTGGCCCGGTCCGTGGGGATGTCGGTGGGCAGCTTGTACCGGCGCTACGGCAGCAAGCAGCACTTCGCCCAGACGGTGCGGAGCTTCCACGAGGACACCTTCTGCCGGGAGGTGGACTGGGCCTTCTTCTGCAAGCACGGGGCGGACGGCGTCAGCTTCCGTGAGGCCTTCTTCACCTTCTGGAATGCGCTGACGCACTGGGCGCTGGGGCTGCCCGGCCCTTTCGCCTTCGCCTTCCTGCACCGGCACCCGGAAGTCGAAGGGCAGCCGGCGCCCGGCAGTGCGGCGCGGGCCATGGTGCGCGAGGTGCTCCTGAAGGGAGAGCAGGACGGGGCGCTGGTGCCCGGCTGCGCCAGGGTGGGCGAAGCCCTGGTGTGGGGCACGCTGACGGAGTGGGTGCGCGTGCTGGCGGAGAGAAACGAGGGGGTATACCGGGAGGACGTCCTCGCGTCGGCCGAGGCCCTCTGGCGCGCGTTGGCGAAGACGGAAGACCCCGGTGGCTCCCACAACAGGGGCGGCACTCCTCCCGACCACGCGCAGCCGGAGCCGCACGCACCGGACGAGGGCGCTGACGCGCCTCATGGGGACGGCCCTCCTCTTTCTGATGCAGCCCGGCCCGAGTCCTCGGCTCCTTCCATGCGCACGGCACCCAACGCGCCTACGCAGGGGGCGTTGCCATCAAATGGCCCACTCTCGTCGGGCGAGTTGGCTGTTGCTGCCTCGAGCCTCACGAAGGAGATGCCTGCGGCCGCCCCACGCTCGACGGTTGAGGAGAGTCTGTCCATCCCAGCGACGGTGACGAAATCGCCGCGCGCAGGACACAGCCACGGCCCGCCTCGCGCACCGTGGACTGTCTCCGGTGGCGGCCCGGGTTGTCGGCGGCGGCATCCCGCTCACCCGGCATCCGAGTCCCCGGCAGCCCTCGCACAGGCGTCCGGCTCGGACGGCGAGTGGCAAGCCGAGGCGGCCCCTTCATTCACCAGCGGCAGGATGGCTACACGCGGCTCGCCTGCTGGAGCCTTGTCCGGGCCTGGACGGACGTGGGCCGTCTCTTCCTGCGTCCTGACTCATAGAAGACGGTGCGCACACCCGCCGCGACATCGACGGAGATGTCCCTCGGCTTGCGGCCGCGCGCGGCCATCAGCACCGCATGGCAGCGCTCCGCCGGGCGCCGGTCCTGTGTCGAGCGAAACGTCTCCTCCAGCTCCGCTCGCGCCTGCTCGCTCAGTGTCAGCCCCGCCATACCTGGGTAACACCCAGGCCCCGCAGGGCTCTTCGCGCCCTGAATCAGACGAGGCGCTTCCAGCTCCCACCCCGGAACAGGAACAGGTCCTTCAGACCCATCGAGAAGAGCCCGTCCTCGGCACGGAGCAGGCGCACGCACGTGGACGGGCGGTCGTCGTCCACGAAGGCCGTCTCCGGCACGAGGCGGTGGCCATCCAGCTTCAGGATGCGGAAGTCGGTGGCGACACACACCGTGCCGTCGAAGGCCTGCACGTCCCGCAGGTTCTCCCGCCGGCCCGTCTCCAGCACCTCCCACGTGTCCAGGCGGCCTCGCAGCAGCACACCGTCGTCGCCAGTGACGTAGACCTTCCCATCCGCGGCACAGCAGACCGCGCTCAGGTGGGTGGAGACGGGACTCTCCAGCCTGCGCCACTGGTTGCCCCGCAGCAGCCACAGCTCTCCCTCCCAGCCCACCGCGTAGATTTCGTCGAGCGAAAAGCCCGCGAGGGCCTCGAACCCCACGATGCCCGTGTCGGGCAGCGGCTCCTTCGGGCTCATGGACGTCCAGCGGCCCGTGTCCTCCCGCCGAAAGACCTCCCTGCCCATGCCGCAGGCGAAGATGACGTCGTCGATGGCCGCGAGCGAGGTCAGGGAGAAGCGGACGCCTTCAATCCGGCCGGTCGTCTCTTCGACGGTCTGCGTGTTCACCTCCCAGAAGTCGCCACGGCCGCCGATGTAGAGCAGGGCCCGCATCTGGCCCTGGGGCTTGATGGTGGCGGCCGCGACCGCAGTCCAGCCGACGGACGTCCGGGATTTCGTCAGCTCGCCAGCGTCCAGGCAGAAGAAGGTGGAGTTCGTCACCCCCGTCTCCATCAGCTCGTCGAGGGCCTTCGCGAAGAAGCAGAGGTCGTGGAAGGGCGCGCAGCCGGACAGGAAGGTCGATACAGCGTGGTCCATCATGGCCGCGGATTCTCGCCGCGCTGGCGCCGGTCCGTACCACTTTAGTGGTACGGCCCTCGCGAGCCCGCTCCGCCATCCTCTTCCTTCGATTCCTGGAGGAGGAGCACCATGTCGGCAGTCTCGCGATGGCACACGGCGCCCGTGTTCGGGCTGATGTTCACCCTGGCCTGTGCCAGTCCACCCGGCGGTGACGAGGCGACACCGTCCGTCCGCACGCGCTCGAGCGCGCAGCCGCTGACGAGCCTCGGGCCCACCCTCACGTTCGACATCAACCGCTCGACGGAGTCCTCGGCGCCCAATGAGCTGCTCGTCGTGGGGGAGCGCGTCTTCTTCACGGCGGATGACGGGGTGACGGGCCGGGAGCTGTACGTGAGCGACGGGACGCCCGCGGGGACGGTGCGCGTCAAGGACCTCTTCCCCGGGCCCGCGAGCTCCACTCCCGGCGGACTGGCCCTGCTCGACGGACAGGTCTACTTCTTCGCGCGGAGCAGCACCTCACCCGGGTCCACGGTGGGCACCTGGGCCCTCTGGAAGACGGACGGGACGGAGGCCGGCACGACGAAGGTCATCGGGCTCAAGGGCGACTCCTGGCCCCGACAGCTCGCCCGCGGCGGCAACCGGCTCTACTTCGCCAACTTCGACGCGGACCATGGCGATGAGCTGTGGAAGACCGACGGGACGGAAGCAGGGACGGTGCGCGTGAAGGACATCCGCGAGGGCAATGACGGCTCCTTCCCGAACGCGTTCGTGGACGTGAATGGCGTCCTCTTCTTCTCCACGTTCCGGGGGGTGGACGACTCGCCGGAGCTGTGGCGGAGCGACGGCACGGAAGCCGGCACGGTGCGCGTCGCCGCGGGCATCCAGGGCTTCGATTTCGCCGGGGCTTCGCCCTTCGTGCTGCGCAGCGTGACGGGGCCGGATGGGACCTTCGATGAGCTATGGGGAGGAGACGGGACGGCGGCGGGCCTGACGCGCATCAAGCGCCTGTGGCCCGAAGACACCTTCTACTTCGTGTGGTCCACCACTGTCGGAGGCCGGTTCTTCTTCTACCGGAGCCTGGGCGAGCTCTGGACGAGCGATGGCACCGAAGCGGGCACTGTCCTCCTGAAGAAGATGAATGGCGGCCGGCTCTCCTCCACCCCGTCGTATGCCGCCGTGGGGGGCTGGCTGTACTTCGCCGTCGATGATGGCTCGCACGGACAGGAGCTGTGGGTGAGCGATGGCACCGTGGCGGGGACGCGCCTCTTCGCGGACCTCATGCCGGGGGCTGGCGGCTCGGAGCCGTCCGACTTCGTGAGCGTGGGCGGCGTGCTCTACTTCAGCGCCAGGGATGCCACGCGGGGCCGGGAGCTGTGGCGCACCCATGGCGTGGACCTGGCCCTCGTGCACGACATCGTCCCCGACGCCTACGACGCCGTGCCGCAGCGGACGGTCGCCACCGCCAGCGGACAGACGCTCTTCTTCCGCGCCAGCGACGGCGTGCACGGCCAGGAGCTGTGGAAGACGGACGGGACGTCGGAAGGCACCACCCTGACGAGGGACCTCGCCACCCGCCCCGCCGGCTCCGGCGTCACGGGCTTCGCACGACTGGGGACGCGGGCCTTCTTCGCCGCGGACGATGGACTCACCGGCCGGGAGCTGTGGGTGATGGACGGAACGCCCGGGGGCACGCGGCTCGTACGCGACTTCCTGCCAGGCGCTCAGGGCTCGAATCCCCGCCGCTTCACGGAGTACCAGGGCTCGCTCTTCTTCGTCGCGGACAACGAGCAGGGCACCCAGGACCTCTGGAAGACGGACGGTACCCCTGGGGGCACGATGCGGTTCGACGCCATCGGCTGGGCCTATTACATCCATGGCTTCACGGAGCTCGGTGGCTCGCTCCTGTTCCGGGTGGGCTACAGCGACTTCTGGAAGACCGACGGGACACAGGCAGGCACGGTCCGCTACAAGCGCACCGACGACACCCTCCGCAGCGCCGGAAACGACTCCGCATATGAGCCTCCCGCGAAGGTCGACGGCGTCCTCTACAGCCTGGCCTCCACGAAGGCCGAGGGCCTGGAGCTGTGGCGCACGGACGGCACGGCCAGCGGTACCTTCCTCCTCATGGACGCGCGGCCGGGAACCGCGGACACCCATGCCTGGAACCTGAGGAGCGCGAGCCGCTCGTTCTACTTCACCGCCTCGGAGCCGACGGGAGCGGAGGTCTGGCTCTGGAAGAGCGATGGCACCGGGGCAGGAACGGCGCGGGTCGCGCACATCGCCTCCGGCACCAACCAGGTCGAGGGGGACCAGCTCGCCATCCTGGGTGACGCGGCCATCTTCGAGAAACGCGTCAGCGGGGAGCGCGTCTCGCTGTGGAGGACGGATGGCACGCCCACGGGCACGGTGAAGCTCTACGAGGCGCCGACCGACGTGTACTACCCCGACTTCACGTCGCTCACGACGGTGGGCTCGCAGGTCTTCTTCGTCGCCGAGGGCCCCAACGGCCGGGAGCTGTGGCGAACGGACGGGACGCCCGAGGGCACGCGCGAGGTGAAGGACATCCGCCCCCCGCGCCAGGCAGGGCTGGAGCCGGGCACTCCGCCCACGGCGCTCACCGAGGTCGGCGGGCAGCTCTACTTCGCCATCGACGACGTCGAGGGCGGCGAGGAGCTGTGGAGGAGTGACGGCACGGCCGAGGGCACGGCGCGGGTGGTGGATTTGTCGTTGGGCTCGGGCAGCTCGCGCCCGCGCGCCTTCACCCCCTTCGGAGACGGCCTGCTCATCGTCTCCGACGGCGACAGCACCGGCGTCGAGCCGCGCCTCCTGGCACCCTCCTCGGTGACATGTCCCTTCCCTCCCCGGCAGGAGGCCACGAGCAGCGCAGGCGCCAGCGTTTCCTATGCACCGGCGCTCCTGGCGGACGGCGTCCCCACGTCCACGTCCATCCAGTACAGCCATCCGCCCGGGAGCGTCTTCCCTCTGGGGAGCACGACGGTGCAGGCCACCGCGGACGCCTCCGGCTTCCAGGTGCGGCACTGCGACTTCGTGGTCACCGTCTCGGACACCACGCCACCCTCGCTCCAGTGCCCGTCCGGCAAGGTGGTGGAGACATCCGACGACCAGGGCGCCGCGGTGCAGTACCCGCCGGCCACCGTGGCGGACAGCGTCTCCACGCCCGAGGTGACCTACAGCCTCCCGTCGGGCAGCCGGTTCACCTACGGGAGGACCCTGGTGGAGGTCACCGCGACGGATGCCGCGCACAACACCGCCACGTGCAGCTTCCCCATCACCGTCCAGACACGGGTGAGGCCACCTGGGACGGAGTCACCCCAGGAGAGCTCCGGGTGCGGCTGTGACACGGCGAGCCCCGCCGTGGCGTGGTGGCTGCTACTCCTGTTGATACCCACCGTGAGACGTCGAGTCCTCGCGCCGTCACGAGACTGATACATGGGCCCCGTGTGAGGCCGTCAGGTGGGTGTGCTAATGCGGGCCCTCCACCTGGAGACTCCACATGAAGCCACTTCGTCTCGCACTGGCCTGTCTGTTCGCCCTCGGGGCCACGGCCTGTAACGACACCCAGATGTCCGAGCCGGTCGAGGAGACCGGCACCACCACCGCCGCCGCCGCCGTCACGCGGCTCTACGCGACGGAGGGCAACAACGAGCTCAGCTTCGAGACGATGGGCACCTTCGAGACGCGCAACGGCGAGCGCGTCCTCGTCCTCCACGCCACGTCGAACCGCTACCTGGAGAGCGTGTTCAGCTTCGTCCCCGACGACATCTTCGGTGAGACGAGCATCATCAGCGAGCGCCGCCTCGAGGTGGTGCTGCGCGAGGGCTACGAGCTGAACACGGTGCTCTCCGGCCTGCCGCTCTTCATCTCCGTCAACACCTTCACGGGCTCGCCGGAGCGGTACTTCGCGCGCATCGTCATCGCCCCGCGCTTCTTCGACTTCCGCGGCTCCACCAGCATCTGGATCGACGAGGAGGTGGACCCCGTCTACGTCGTCCAGGGCAACAGCAACCTGCTCTACCGTGGCCACGCCTCGGTGCCTGGTTACACGGACTGGCTCACCGTCACGGCGCCCGACGGAATCCCCCAGGTCGACGGCCGGCCCTACTTCCGCCTCGACTGGACGTACACGAAGCTGCACGAGGCCATCGACCCGCACACCGTCCCGCTCACCTTCAGCGCGGGCAGCGACAACGGTGTGGCGTACCAGAAGACGGCGCGCCTCGTCGCGCGCGTGACGGAACTGTCGCTCACCGCCGGCGACCCGTACGAGGTGTGGCCGTCCCAGGAGTGCCCACCCGCCGTCTACACCTGCATCCACGCGAAGCCGACGGGCACGACGGACTTCTCCTCGTGCGGCACGTACCGCGAGGTGTCTCGCTGCATGTACGCCACCGTCTGCGACGTGACTCCGCCGCAGCCCCTGTCGCTCACCGGCATCGACGCCTCGTCGCTCGAGCCCGCGCGGGCGGCGTGGAACGCCGACTCCTCGCCCCTGGCGTGGAACACCCTGAACACCATCGAGGCGTACAGCACGCCGCAGTGCCCGGCCTCGCCCGTCAGCATCCAGGCGGTGATGGCGAAGCTCAACGCGGAGAGCCAGTCCCTGCCGCTCGCGGAGTACGGCACCTTCACCGACCGCGCCGGCCTGGCGCAGACGCACTTCTTCTCCGGGACGGACGGGGCCGCGCTGCTCTCCGCGATGGACTCGTACGCGGGTGGCGGCGCCATCCAGGCGTGGACGGCCGTGGACGAGGCGCCCTGCCACAACTGCCACGACTTCAATGACTACGCGGTGCTGTACTACCCGGCCAGCCGCAAGGTCATCGTGTTGCAGGGGAACCACGGCTACGACTCCTGAGACGTAACTCGGGGCACCGTGGAAGAATGCTTCCGCCGGGTGGGCGTGCCGTCCACCCGTCGGGAGCAACCATGTCGCTGTGGGGTTCACTGCGGAAGCACCTGTTCGGAGCGCCCCGGTCTTCCGGACGGGTGGACCGCTTCGAGGTGGAGCCCGGCGGCCTCGTGGTGCTGACGACGCGCCACACGCTCCAGGTGCAGGGAGCGCCCATCGCAGTTCGCTCGTATGTGACGCAGGGGCTGGCGGCACACGGGCAACTGGAGATGGTGTTCACGCTGAGGGACAACAGCGGCGTGGCGGAGGACGCCCTCCTCCGGAAGCTGGCCTCGCTCTTCTCCCGCTTCCGGCAACTGGCGGAGGAGGGCCGCACGGTGGACGTGGGCGACGTCACCATCTTCGGTGAGCACCGGCTGTTCCCGGGGATGCACGTGCTCTACACGCCGGCCTCGCCCATTCCCGGGCTGCCCGTGCCGTCCCGCGCGCTCTCGCTCCTGCTCATCACGGACAGCGAGCTGGAGTTGGTCCAGCGCTGCGGGCCCGCGCGGATGATGACGGCGCTCGGCAAGGCGTACAGCCACTATCCCTGTCCCTCGTGGTCGGACATCCACCGGCCCGAGCTGCCCGTGGCGGCGATGCTGGAGCAGAGCCTGCTGCCCCGGGTCAGCCACTCCCGCGTGTGGAGCGCGCGCGTGGTGAAGCAGGACGCGGACATCGTCCTGCGCATCGCCCCCGGGCAGCACCCGCAGTTCCGCCAGTTGTTCGAGCAGCTCCCCGAGGAGACGCAGCCCTTCGCGCTGCTCACCGGGATTGATGAGGTCGCGGACGGGTGTCTCGCCTGGGAGCCGGGACAGACGGGGCCGGTGGCCATCTCCCCGCCGGGAGGCCGGGGCGAGCGCATCAGCGGGTGCTTCCTCCTCGTGCTTCCGGGGATGGAGCAGGAAGAGGCGCGGCTGCACGAGGACGGCTTCATCTGGAGCCTCTCGGCGGCGTCCTCGAAGGCGCTGTGGACCGCGCTGTGCGAGGGCCAGGGGCTGGCGCTGCTCGTGGGTGGACACCGGCTGCGCGTGGAGTGGGCGGCGCCTTGAGGCCGGCTCCGGCTTCGGGCATGGAAGGCCCATGACGGAGCTGGTGTCGCTTGCCCGCCTCGATGGCATGGCCCAGGCGGAGCTGTGTGCGCGGGGAGAAGTCTCCGCGGAGGAGCTGTTCGACGCGTGCCTGGCGCGCATCGACGCGCTGAACCCGCTGCTGCGTGCCGTGGTCACCGTCGCTCGCGAGCGGCCCGGTGCGACGAAGCCGGGGCCGTTCTCCGGAGTGCCGTTCCTGGTCAAGGACGCGACGCCGTGGCCGGGGATGCGGTGGTCGATGGGCTCGCGGCTGTTCGCGAACAACGTCGTACCGCAGCAGACGCCCTATGGCCGGCGGCTCGAAGAGGCGGGGCTGGTGTGCGTCGGGAAGAGCGCGCTGTCGGAGTTCGGTCTGCTCGGCAGCACCGAGACGCTCCTGGAGGGCGTGACCCACAACCCGTGGGAGTTGTCCTGCTCGGCCACGGGGTCGTCCGGTGGCAGTGCGGCGGCCGTCGCGGCGGGGCTCGTGCCGCTCGCGCATGCCAATGACGGTGGTGGCTCCATCCGCATCCCCGCGTCGGCGTGCGGCGTCTTCGGATTCAAGCCGAGCCGGGGCCGCACGGTGCCCGCGGCCTTCGCCACGTCGGACTTCCTGGACATGACGAGCGACCACTGCATCAGCCGCTCGGTGCGGGACAGCGCGCTGTTCCTGTCGCTCACCGAGGACCGCTCGGCCACCGCGCCTGTCGGCTTCGTGCGCGAGCCGATTCGACGCAAGCTGCGCGTCGCCACGTGGACGCGGACGATGATGGGCGAGGAGCCGGAGCCCGCGGTGCGCCGGGCCTACGATGAGGCGGTAGTGCTGCTCACGGAGTTGGGCCACCACGTGGAGCCGATTGCGCCTCCCGCCTTCGACGGGCCCGCGCTTCGCGATGCGTTCTTCCTCGTCGCGGGTGCAGCCATCGCGGGCGTCGTCGAGACGATGGACAAGGTGCGGGACGTGCCCGTGCAGACCGATGAGCTGGAGCCGTTCACCTGGGAGCTGGTGGAGACGGTGCTCGCGTACGGTCCCGAGGCACTGCCCTCGTCGCGCGCGGCCTTCGCGAAGGCCGTACACGCATATGGCGAGGCGACGCGGGGGTACGACGTGGTGCTCACGCCGACGCTGGCCACCGAGCCGTGGCGCATCGGGCACCTGTCACCGGTGCTGAAACGTGAGGAGTTGCTGCGACGCACGGCGCGCTCCGTCGGGTACACGCCCATCCAGAACATCGCGAGCTGCCCGGCGATGTCCGTGCCTCTGTGTTTCCCGGAGAGTGGGCTCCCCATCGGCAT
Organism: Pyxidicoccus sp. MSG2; assembly: GCF_026626705.1. NCBI lineage: Bacteria > Pseudomonadati > Myxococcota > Myxococcia > Myxococcales > Myxococcaceae > Pyxidicoccus > Pyxidicoccus sp. MSG2. Next base: position 7,135,020 of record NZ_JAPNKC010000001.1, on the reverse strand, counting down.
GCACTTCGCCGGGGCACCGGGCGAGGACGCGCTGCTCCTCGGGCTCGCATACCAGCTCGAAGAGGCACGTCCGTGGAAGGACCGGTGGGCGCCGTACTCGATTCCCGCGCTCTTCTCGGGGCGCCCTCCCTTTAGTGAAGTTGCCCCGGAACCGGGGCAACTTCACCAGACAGTCAACCGGGAGACCGTGGGCGAGTACAAGAACCTGAAGGTCGGCCTGCGCTACAACATCACGGTGGACTGAGCCGTAAGCACTAGGTGGGAGGGAGCCCGCTCCCTCTCACCCGGGCGATCTGGGCTGTCGCGTCCAGGCTGCTGTTAGCGCGGTGCCGGGACGGGGCACGGCGAACACTTGCCTGGAGACGGCCTCCAGCCTACCGGATAGACCGCGTAGGCGGCGACTGTTGCATCGGCGGGCCCCCCAGAGAGCCCGGTTGCCGGGTGTTCGAGAGGGGGGTGTTCGGACCGGCGCCCCTGAAGACGCCGATGCCCATCTCATAGAGATCCCTCACCCAGTCTTCGTTCTCGGGAGCCCCAATCTTCGGCGCTGAGTTGTCGTATTCTTTTGCTTTCTTCTCACGCGCCTCGGGCGTGTAGCACACCCGGTCTCGGCTCTGCACAATGTCGCGAGCTGTGGCCAACCTCGCTGCTTCATTGGCGGCAGCCCGCGCCTTTGCAGGGTCGACATAGGACGGCGATAGGCACGGCATTCCAGGCACCGCAACGGCGGGAGTGAAGCTGCTCAAGCCGCAAGCAGCCCTGACTGCGGGCGAGCCCATCACAGCGGCGGCAGCCTTCTCAGCAGCAGCCTTCTCGGCAGCAGCCTTCTCGGCTGCAGCTTTCTCAGCTGTAGCCTTTGCGGCCTCTGCTGATCTCGCGGCCTCAGCCTCTCTGCTTGCGCTGGCGGCCGCACTCTCCGCCCCGCACCCGCTACTGGAACCGCAACCACCACCTCCGTCGATAGCCATAGGAGCCTCCTTGTGGAGGGGCACCGTAGTCGTCGCCTGCGGCGACTCCGTAGGGACCTGGGGTGCGTCCAAGTGTTGAGCCCCCGGGCGCTGTCATTGTCGCTGGGAACAGCATCTGGCGTTGCGGGCGGAGGCAGGCGTCCTGCGCCTCACGCTCGGAACCGCCTCTCTTGGGCGCTACACCACCGACAACCTCACCACGTAGCCCATGGCGAGGGCGTGAGCAGGAGCCGTGCCCTCTCAGTAGCCTGGGCACTGCCAGATGCCGATCACGCAACAGCACTGGACGACTTCCCTATACAGCCCATTACAGAGGCGCCGAGCAGTTGTGGAGTCGCATGCAGTGCCCACGAACAGTCAGCGCACCGCGAAGGCGCGCAGCGCCTCGGGGAACGGCAGCGAGCCCCTGCGCCGCCCTGCATTCAGCCGATGACGAATACCCGGACGCCCGACTCGAGTAGCTCGGGTTCGAGGCGGGCGCCTACCCGTAGTCCTCGGCGCTCAGGTCTGCGCGCGGCGGGAGGCCTTCTTCTCCCGCTCACCGAGCGCGGCCTGCAGGTACTTGCCGGCCAGCTTCCGGCCGATCATCTCCTGCGCGATCTCCCCGGCCTCGACCAGCTTCTCCAGGTTGATGCCCGTCTCCACGCCCATGCCGTGCAGCATGAACACGGCGTCCTCGGTGGCTAGGTTGCCCGCCGCGCCCGGCGCGTAGGGACAGCCACCCAGCGCATAAGAGGGATGGGGGCCCTGTTGAGGGGGAGAGAGGGTGCAGAGGGGCCGAGGAGGGCCGCTGACAGGCCCGCCCGAGCGATGCTCCCGGCCGGTGGACAGGCCGCGCAGCTCCCTTGGGGTACACGCCTGCCCCTGCCGCGCTCCCATCAGGTGCGTGGCAGGGGCCTGGGCCTGTTGGCTGTCTTGAGCCTCAACACCACGCTGCCTGGGGTCACCCCCTCGTGCCGGGGCCAACCTCGCACATGCCGTGGGCAAGCCTAGGTGCTCCAGAACCGCCCGCACCCCGGGGGGGCCCCATTCACGTACGCCAAGACCCGCCGCCTGCCTCCACACCTCACGCAAGCGAACACCTCGAAGTCGAACGTCCTCCTGAGCAACTCTGCCCAGTCCATTGCGGTGTCCTCTCCTTCATCCGCTCCTTCCTGGTCGCTGCCTCAAGCCCCGCGCTCGCCGCCTCCGCACCTGATTGAGGGAGCGGGAAGGCTGCGGAGCTGAGCAACTCCATGGCTACTCCTTCTGCAGCGCGCGGAGCCCCTTTCGATCCAAGCGAAGTTTGCTCCCACTTGGCAGCTCAAGTGAGGCTTCCGCAGAGGCTCCGAGGAGGGCGGAGGCCAACTGATCCGCTGGGTGAAGCGGAGCGGCTTCCTTCTGCACATCCGGCGTGAACAATCCGGCACTCAACCGCTCCACAAGGATGTTAGGAATCTCCGATCCCTTCTCTTCCTTCCACTCCATTGCCGTTTCGACCAGCCAGCTTGCTCGGTCGAGGTCGAGGCCTAACCGTTTTAGGCGAAACTCCTCGGATGAGTGTTGTTCGAGCCAGCGATTGCTCCACCGAATGTAGAATACAGCCGTACTGACGAGACCTGCTGTAAGGGCTGCCTGTTTCGCTCCCAAGGCAATCCACATAGCCACTGAAAACTGCGCGCCAGTCACGAGCAGGTAGATATTGGCTGCGGTCGAGGCAACTGCGGCCAGCAGGAAAAACGCCATCAGGCCGAGACTAGCGTGTGCAATGGGCTTCCGGAGATCGTTCGTGCCTGCTGTCAGCTTGAACTCTTGGGCGCTGGCCTGAAGTTCCTCCTTCTGCTCCTTTCGAATCTCCCGCCGAACGTGACGAGAGTCGCGATCATCGATTTCCGCTAAGCGTGCCTTGTGCGCCTTCTCACGCTCCTCTAATGCGCGCTCACGCTCCGCCGCCTGAGCGCGAAGCCGTTCGGACTCTACCTTGTGGTCGGCGTCGAGTTGGGCACGCCGCCCGTCGAACTCCTCCACGAGCCGAAGGCGCGTTTCGGCGATTGCCTGGGTAAGCTGTTCGGTCAGAGAGTATCCAAGCTGTTCGACCCGCTGCAGTTCGGCCTCGCGACGCTCCAGGACTCGAAGCGTCTCATCGCCCATGAAACTTTTCAGACCACCTCGGGTGTCTATGGGTGGAAAGTCCGCCTGCAGTCGAGCAATGAAGTTACTCATCGCGACTATGTGCTCGCGACCTGTGCCAAGAGGACCCAAATCAGCCAAGTTGACTCCGACCTGATCTAGGACCTGCTGCGGGTCTCGATGAACAACGACGCTGAGGGTCCGGCTCTGGAACGCCCCGTTGACGGTTAGCGACCGCAATGCCCCCCCTTCAACGGGCAGCACATCGCGAATAGTCTCACAAGTCTTGGCAGCTGCACCCGAAACTGACACGCTCGGGCCAGCCAGCACGGTCACGCTCGCCGAAGTCGGGGTAATGCCAGTTTCGGTGAGAACACTTAGAAGAGAGGAAAGAACCTTGCGGTCTGGCTGCCGTACCGCTGGATATTGGAAGTTGGCCCAAGACATTGAGGTGTCGACGATCGCTAGGGATGGGCGCACGAAGTGGCGCTTGGTACGGCACTCTAGCTGGAACAACCTGACTTGAGCAGTACCTCTCCCCCCGTACGCGGCTTGTGGCTGAGGCACGCGGCGCCCCCTGAGAGGGGGAGGGGCTTGCCTGCCGTTGGTCGCGAGCAAGGGCTCCAGGCGCGGTACACGGGGCTCGCCCCGATTTCGTGGCTCTCCCGCACTTAATGTGGTTCGCGAACGAAGAAGCAGGCAGGGCCGGCAGGATGCCGCCGCAGCGAGTACTACTGGGAATGAAAGAGCTGTACTCGATTCCTGGCTGTCGGGTGGAGCGCGTGACACGTAGGCGCCAAGCGGCAGCCGTCGTCGTGGCCCGTCCAGAGGGTCAGGGCGCGCGATGCCCCTCCTGCAAAACGCTCAGCGACACGCCGCACGGTAACTACGTCCGGCGCCCGGACGACCTGCCCGCTGCCGGGAGTTCCGTTCAGCTTCACCTGTGGGTGCGCCGCTTCTCCTGTCAAAACACGAAGTGTACGCGTCATATCTTCGCAGAGCGCCTACCCCGTCTGCTGGCACCACGTGCCCGGCGCACGCGTCGTCTCGCCACGGCGCAGCGCGCGGTGGGCATGACGGCTGGAGCGGAAGCTGGAGCCAGACTTCTCACTCCGCTCGCCATGCTGACGAGTCCCGACACGCTCCTGCGCCTGATGCACCGCGCCCCGCTCCCCCACCGACAAAGCCTCGGGTGCTCGAGGTGGATGACTGGGCCCTCCGTAAAGGCCGCACCTACGGGTCCATCCTCGTCGACTTGGAGGCACACCGCGTCGTCGGCTTGCTGCCCGACCGCTCGGCACCGACTGTCATTGCCTGGCTACGCCGGCACCGAGGCGTCAAAATCATCGCCAGAGACCGCTCGACTGAGTACGCACGCGCGGCGGCCCTCGGTGCTCCCGGTGCCCAGCAGGTCGCGGACCGCTAGCACCTGCTGCTCAATAGGCGGCAGATGGAGGAGCGCTGGCAGACGACAACTCACGCGCGCCTGCGGACATTGCCCGGAGTCGCGAGTACGCAGTCCTCCCCCCGTCTGCCGTCACGCGAGCTTCCCACGTACTCGCAGCGAGGAGTGCGCCGGGGAGGAGAGCGGGGGTCGCCGAGTCGCCGCATACGAGGAGGTATTGCGCCGGCGCCTGGCCGGAGAGCAGCTGCTGAGAATCAGCCGAACCCTGAGGCTCGCGCGAGCGACGGTGCGCAAGTATGCCTGCGCGGAAGCCTTTCCAGAGCGTGCGGCTCGAGTCCCCGGTCCGAGCATCCTCGACCCGTTTCTGGAGTACCTCGCGCAGAGGCACGCCGCTGGCTGCGAGAACGCGCTCACCCTCTGGCGGGAGATTCGCCAAGGGCTTTCGCGGTACCTAGCGACAGGTCCATCGCCGGCTCCAGACGCTCCCGCTCGGCCCCAGTACCCTCAACGCCCCACTCGCGCCGCGGCAACGCCCCGAGAGTGAAGGCCCCGCGCCCACCGGAGAGCCTCCCCTCGCCGAAGCAACTGGCCTTGCTCTGCCTCCAGCCGCAGTCCGCGCTCTCCCCGAGCGAGGCCGCCACGCTGGCGCGCATCGAACAGGACGAAGAGGCTTCACGCATTGTTGGGCTGGCACGTCGCTTCAGTGAGCTGGTGCACGAGTAGGGCGTCACGCGCGATTCCGAGCCGGCCACGTCCTGCGCCACTTTTGAGCAGTGGCTGAGCGAGGCACGCACATGCGGCGTGCGCGCGGTGGAAACCTTTGCGTCCGGGCTTGAGCAGGATGGCAGTGCCGTCCGGGCCGCGCTGACCACGCCCTGGAGCAACGCGCAATCCGAAGGGCAGAAAGCGAAGCTCAAGCTTCTCAAACGTCAGATGTGCGGACGGGCCAGCTTCGACCTGCTGCGTCGTCGGGCGCTGCTCGCCACCTGCGCCGATGCTTCACATAAAGTGCGGGAGAGCCGCTTCCGCGTCCCACCCGCCGCGACGGGGCACGGCGAACACCCACCCTGATGATGAGCGCGCCCGCTACGGCGCGGCAGGCGCCGTGGGGGAGAGGGCGCGGTCGCTCAGCGCCCACTGGAAGTCCAGCAGCAGCAGGCTCTGGAAGATGGGGTCCGTCGGCTTCAGGAGCGTGAGCAGGCCCGGGTCGCCAGCGCTCAGTTGGTATTGCGCGGAGGGGCTCATGCCCAGCCCCCCGCGCGGCCAGGCGGCGCGCTGGTGGCAGTTGCGGCAGTTCGTCTCCACCGGGTGGCTGACCAGCTCGATGTACGGATTGAAGTGGGCGGGAAGCTGCGAGGGCGCCCCGAGGTAGGGAATACCGTACTCACTGACCATCAGGTAGTTGCGCCACGTCGGCGGCACCTGCGGGATGCTGGGACGGTCGCTCGCGTACGGCCCCGAGTCCGCGTCGTCGTGCCACCAGAAGGTCTGCATGGTCCACTTGGGCATCTCCTTGGTGAGGATGTGCGTGGCGAGGGAGACCACGGCGTCACCGGCCTGGAACTCGCGGCCATAGGCCCACCACGCGGACGCGTCGAGGATGGCGCGGTCCTGCGGACTCAGCGCCTCCAGGGCCTCCTTCGAGAAGGTCTGGTGGAAGAAGTCCGTGAGCGGGACGACCTTCGCGTCCTTGAACTGGATGGGCTCGAGCGGAGCTCCGTTCGCGTCCAACACCCCGTAGAGGAAGGAGACATCCGTGGTTCCGCCGGGAGGCACCGGGCAGCCCGGGGTCGACACGGCCACGGCGCGGGTCCACGCCGTCGTGTTGTTCTCATAGCCCATGTACGTCGAGGGCGTGGGCGGCGTGGGGTTGTCCCAGACCGGCAGGGCGCCGCATGCATCACCGGGCACCGGCCAGTACATGTGCTTGAGCACGACGGAGTGGATGGGAAAGGGGAAGACCTCCTTCGTCTGGCCCTTCGGCGGCATCAGGCCCGTGAGGACGGAGCCCTTGTAGAACGGCGGATTGCCCGTCCCGTTGTTGCCGCGAAGCCAGGTGAACGCGGCCTCGTTGTAGATGACGCCGGCAATCATGATGTCGCCGTTGTTCTGGAAGGTGAGGCCGTCGGCGAGCTGGTAGAGCGAGCCGGGCGAGCCCGGGCACCCGGAGAGGCCGTACTTCGTGCACACGTCCTTCGGCACCGGGTACTGCGGCCCCGGCAGGAACACCGGAACATTGTCCTTGTTCGCCTGAATCAGCGAGCGCGCGCGGTGTGGGCTCGCGTCCTGCGGGGTGGCCTGGGGCGGCGGAGCGTAGGCCTCCGTCGACGTGTGCCAGCTCCGCCAGAGGGACAGGCCCTCCTTGCCGGGGGCGTTGATGCCGGCGAAGAGATTCCAGCCGTGCTGGCGGATGAATTTCTCGTTCCGCGTGGCCACCGCCTGCTCCAGCACCTGGGCCGGCAGCGGGTAGTCGAAACCAGGGGGGATGGGAGGCGCCACGCTCAACGCGTCCGACGTGCTCTGCTCGGTGGACGGAGACTGCGCTCCGGGGTCTTCCTTGCAGCCCGCGACAGCCAGTACCACGGTGAAGGCCAGGGCTCTGTAGCGCATGCGTGTCTCCCCACGAAAGCGGGCCCACGGCCCGAATCGCCATTCGACTGCAACAGCAAGCGATATACCAGCCACGGGGCACCGTGCCGGCTTGGAGCTCAACACCACGCGCTCTGGGGAGGCCCCCGCGCAGCAGCCCGCTGCGCAGGCCGAGAGGGCAGTCCCAGGTGCTCCAGATTGGCGCGCAACAGCCACCATCCCTGTCCCTCGTGGGTACACGCCCCTCCTTCTAGCTCCCGGCCATCCTGGGGCCCGAGCGTTCTCGCGCCTGCCGCGTGCCGTGCGGCCCTCTCAATCACCATCCATCCTGGGAGGTGCGCCATGAGCATTCCGACCCATGTACGAAGAATGAGACCGGTCCTTGCCGCAGCCGCGCTGCTGGGAGTGGGAGGCACCACCCTGGCCCACGCCGCCTCGCCTGACGCACGCGCGGTCTCTCAGCACATCATGGTGAAGCCGGATGACGTGCGCTGGGGGCCGCCGCCGGTCGCATTACCGCCGGGCGCGCAGATGGCGGTCATCGAGGGTGACCCCAAGGCCGCGGGGAAGCTGTTCACCATGCGGTTCAAGTTCCCGGCCGGCTACCGCATCCCGCCACACTTCCACCCGGCGGACGAGCACGTCACCGTCCTCTCCGGCGAGCTCTTCATGGGGATGGGCGAGAAGCTCGACACGTCCAACGCCCAGGCGCTCCCGCCCGGCAGCTTCGCCGTGATGCCGGCCACCGTGCGCCACTACGCGTTCGCCCGTCAGCCGACGATGGTCCAGATTCATGCGGTGGGGCCGTGGGGCATCACCTACGTCAACCCGGAGGATGACCCACGCAATGCCGCCACGGGTGGCGCGGGGACGCAGGAGCAGCCCTGAACCTCCGAGGCTCCGTGGCGCCACGGGACGTGGTCACCGTGGAGCCGTCGGCCCTCGGGACGTTCCTGAAGGAGCGCTACAAGGTCGAGTTCAAGCTGCTCGGTTTGCTGTTCGACATGCTCTGAAACCGGGGCTCAGTCACTGGAATGACGGGGCCGCCGCCACGGGCCTCGCGGCGGCCCCGGCTCTACCGGTTGACGGCGATGGGGACGTTGAGCGTCGCCAGGTAGCCACTGGTGGTGTTGCCCGTGACGCTCGCGAGCTGGGACGTCCAGCCGTCGCGGAACACGTTGTCGGTGGAGAGGCTGATTCGCGACAGGTTGGTGACGCTCGTGGAGTAGCCGGTGGTGGCGTACACCGCATCACAGGTGGCCTTGGGGAGGGCGAGCTGCGAGGTGGCAAGCTTGTTCGCCGCCGACGTCGCGGACGCGAGGCTCGGGTAGATTTCGAAGTGGATGTGCGGCCAGCGCCCCGAGTAGCAGCCGGGGAAGATGGTGGTGAACGTCACCTGTCCCTGTGCATTCGTCGCCTGCACGCCGCGCAGGTAGTTCTGGTTCGTCACGCCAGAGGAGTAGAGCGAGTAGCTGCCCTCGCGGTCGCACTGCCAGATGTAGATGGCGTACCCGGTGAGCGCCGCGCAGCTTCCCGCGGAGTTGATGAGCGTGAGGGTGACGGTCAGCGGAATCCCCCCCGCGGTCCCCGTGTAGGGGCCCACGCTGGAGCGGATGTCGCTCCGGACGATGCCCGACTGCGTGAGGACGTTGGGGCCGTTGGAGCCGTCTCCCGGATAGGGCCCCGCCGTCTCCGTCGGAATCGTGGTGCAGGAGGCGAAGTCCTGCGTGAGGCCCAGGCCGTTCGTGGATTCCTCGCCGCCGCAGCCCACGAGAGGCAGCAGGCTCGCGCCCACGGCGAGGCGCAGGAGCGTCCTGCGCTCCATGGCCGTGTGGATGAGCTTCAGGTCCTGCTGCAGGCCGCCATCGTCATGCTCGTGCATCGTAGGTCCTCTCCCGCCCCGCTCGGGGGTCCATGGGGGAGAGGAGATTCAGCCCGGCAAACCTTACGAAAACCTTAAGACTAGAAATAACAGTATATCAAGAACTCCACCATCTCAGCAGCTCCGCGAAAGTCCATACGCGGCGTCCTCTCCCTCATCGGCTCCTTCCGGGCCGCTGCCTGGGGCGCAACCCTCGCCTCCTCCACTCCCGCTTGGGGAACCGCCGGGAAGACTCGTCGCCGGGAATGACGCCCGTGTCCGGGACGCGGGCAGCGCCGTTCGCGTGACGCGCGCCCACGGGGAATACGGGCAGGCGGGCTCACGTTGCCCCCACCCTCTCCGAGCATGACCCCTGCCCCTTCCGAGGTCTCGGCCCCCAGCTCCGAGGCTCGTCCCGTGGACTCCAGCGAGCGACTGGCGCTCCTTGACACGCTGCGCGGCTTCGCCCTGTGCGGCGTGTTCATCTCCAATGTGATGGTGTGGTTCAGCGGCAGGGTGTTCCTGCCGCGAGAGCAGTTCCTCACGGCGATGAACAACGCGTCGCTCGCCGACACCGTCACCTGGCAGGCGTTCTCGCTACTGGTGGCCGGGAAGTTCATCACCCTCTTCTCGTTCCTCTTCGGCCTCGGCTTCGCGGTGCAGATGGGCCGCGCCGAGGCGCGAGGGGCCTCCATCACGCCGCTCTATGTCCGGCGGTTGGGGGTGATGCTGGTGATGGGGCTCGCCCACCTGTTCCTCATCTGGTACGGCGACATCCTCAGCACATACGCGGTGCTGGGATTCGGCCTGCTCCTGTTCCGGGGGCGCTCGGACCGAACGCTGCTCATCAGCGCCCTGCTGTTCGCCCTGGGGTGGTCCTTCGTCGGCGTGGTCATCCTCAAGTTCCCACAGTTGATGGCGGACACGCCGGAGGCCAGCGCGGCCATCGCCAAGGCGGCCACCGAGAAATCCGAGGCCATCAGGACGCAGACGCTGGCGGCCTTCACGAGCGGGAGCTGGCCGGACGTGACGAAGGCGACCGGCAGCTTCTTCTTCCGCGACTACCTGCCGCTGCTTCTCGCCATCACGCTCTCGACGTTTGGCCGGTTCTTGCTGGGCCTGCTGGCGGGGCGGCGCCGCATCTTCCACGACGTACCCCAGCACCTGCGGCTGTTCCGCCGGCTCCTCGGGTGGGGGCTCGTGGCCGGGGTGATTGGCAGCGCCAGCGGACTGGTGCTGCAGCAGCTCATGCTGAAGAAGGTCTTCACCCCGGAGACGCTGCCGACGTGGGTGCCCTTCGCCACCGCGCCGCTGAGGCACCTGGGCGAGCTGGGCTTCGCGGCCGTCTACGTGTCCGGCATCACCCTGCTCTTCCAGCGGGCCACCTGGCAGCGGGTGCTGGGCCTGCTCGCGCCGGTGGGGCGCATGGCGCTGACGAACTACCTGTCACAGTCAATCATCAGCGTGCTGTTCTTCTACGGGTACGGACTGGGCTTCATCACGAAGGTGGGCCCCGCGGCGTGCGTGGCGTACTGCCTGGCCGTCTTCTCCGTCCAGGTGGTGTGGAGCCACCTGTGGCTGTCGAGGTTCCGCTTCGGCCCCGCGGAGTGGGTGTGGCGGTCGCTGACGTATGAAAAGGCCCAGCCGATGCGCCGTGATGACGCCTCGGGCCAGCGCACGGTGCCGGCGTAGCGCGAAGGCGGGGCCCGGATGCGGAAGGCCCGACCTACGCATGCGGGCCTTGAAGGTGAAGCCTTGCATTCTCCGGTTTCCGGTTGAAAGGGGACGGCACCCGGCGAACATTGCCCTGGCCCCGCGGTGCCGTGCCATGTCTGGGGTTGAACGGAGTCAGGATGCACTAGCCGTCAAATGAGGCCCCTCCCTGTGGCGTGTCTGACTTTGACTCAGCGTGTGAGGGCGAGGTCCCGCTTCCGCCCTGATCTGCCATTCATAGGGTGCACGCCGGCCATCCGGGAAGGATGGCTTCACCACGGGGCGTGCATGTCTCAAAAGCGCAGGGATGCAACGGGCGGGAAGCGCGGGTCGGTGTGGCTGCTGGGCGCCATGCTGGCTGTCAGTGGATGTTCCAAGGCATCTTCGTCCGACGAGGCGTCGGGAGGACCCACCACCCGGTCCGAAGCGCGGGCCGAGGGGGGAAGCACGACCTCCAAGGTCAGCGAACTGCCCGCGGTGACAGGCCTTTCGACCGCCACGGTCTTCGCCCAGCGACTGGCGCAGGCCACGCCCCTGGAGGAGACGACGGCCATCCACGTGAAGCTGGCGCCTCCCGCCAACAAAGAGCTGGAGAGCAGCCTCGTGCGCGTCGTGGGCGACCCGAAGGACCCCGTGGTCCTGTTCAGCTCCGACGCCCTGGCCCAGCTGGGCCGGATTCCCAAGAGCCCGGGCCCGGGGTTCTTCACCCTGTTCTCGTCGCTGAAGGACTCGGAGCTGGACCGCCGGACGAACAGCGAGAAGGAAGTGGCGGAAGGCAAGTTCGGCGAGGTCACCAAGGAGACCATCCTGTTCAACGGGCGCCACCCGGCCGCCCGCTTCGAGGGCCTCTCGCTGGATGCCCGGGCCTTCCGGGGTGGCGGCATGGTGCCCATCGCCGGCTGTCCGGCGCTGCCCGCCACCAGCCAGAACGTCTGGGACAAGGCGCTGCTCATCCGCGACCCGGCCGTCGTGCAGAATCCGGCGCGCACGTGGGACCCCTGCACCGGCGCGGGTACGCAGGGCGGCAAGTGGACCTTCTCGCACCTCATCAAGGAGATGGCGCAGGACTCGGGCACCACGGCCGAGGACTTCGTCATGAAGTGGCTGTCCAATTGGCTCAATGACTACACGGTCAACGGCGACCTCGTGCAGGCCCGCCAGAACATGTTCAGCGAGGTCATCCAGCCCTGGGCCACCGCCAGCGGGCAGGTGGCCTCGCTCGTGTTCAACACCTCCACGAACAAGTGGCAGGTGTCCATCACCGGCCCGCTGAACCTGGACATCGCGCCCTTCCGGCTCCTGGCCATCGTCAACCGCATCGACCTGGCCGGCAGCTCGGGCGGCTACGGCGGGTCCTCCACCGCGGGCGAGCTGCGCTTCGTGTTCGGCATGACGAAGCCCACGAACTGGGGCGCCGGCACGGAGGCGACGTGCAACCTCAAGCTCTTCACCACCATCCTCGAGTACGGCGTGCCCCGCACGGGCTGCCAGCAGGTCATCGACTGGGCCCGGGACTGGGCGCAGCTGGGCACCCACACCAGCTTCGACGCGACCTACCTCGCGAAGCTCGAGTCGATGACCGAGAGCGTCGTCCTGCACGGCAGCGCCCCGTCCAAGGGCAACAAGAACGCCCTCAACCAGCTGCGCACCAATGAGATCTCCCTGGTGCTGGGCGGCTCGAATCCCCTGTGGGAGCTGCGCGAGTTCCAGCTGGCGGACGAGAACCTCACCGACACCGCCCCCGACGCGCGCACCAACGGGCTTTTGCGGCCGCATACGGTGGCGCTGACGCCGAGTGACGCTGGCAACCACGACCCCGACATCGATCCGGACGTCAACCAGTTCGTGCTGACCGACGTCAAGGCCGGGGTCAAGCTGCCAGTGTTTGTGCCGACCGCGTGCGTCTCCAGCTTCAAGGCGCCCCACAAAATCAATGGCAACTTCTTCCTGGGCGGCAGCGCGCTGGTGAACCCGCCCACCCACTGGGAGGCCTTCGGCGTGAACCCGGGCGACGCCCAGGAGGTCTGCGCGCGCAAGGAATTCTCCGGCAACACCTGCAACGGCTGCCACCGCGGGGACACCGCCCTGGACGGTACCAACGGCAACAACAACTTCACGCACATCAGCCCCACGTCGGGCATCCCGGCGACGCCGTCGAAGTTCCTGACGGGCGGAGGCGTCAACTTCATGTTCAGCGTCCCGGACACCCAGTTTGGCGCCGGGCTGACGTCGTGGCCGTTCGCGGACCTGCTGCGCCGCCACCAGCGGCTCTATGACATCGCCACCTGCACCACCTGCAGTCCCTTCTTCGCTTTCGACGTGGCCTTCCTGGCTCGGATGGAGCAGGTCGCGGGGGTGGTGCCCTTCGACGGGCTCGCCAGCACGGAGAAGCCGACGTTCAAGATCGGCCCCATCAGCGACATGGAGAAGGTGCAGCAGTTGCTGGAGCTGCGCTCCGAGTTCGCGAAGGAGCCCCGGGACCTGCCGCTCAGCTTCCTGCGGCCGCCGGAGGTCTTCGTCCACTGACCTGACGACGTGAGTTGTCGCGGAAGCACCTCGACGTACTACGACTTCTACCTGCTCCGGACGCAATGAGCCGGAGCGGCCGTCGGTGGGCGAGGTGCTGCCCACCGACGGCTTGACGGAAGGTCAGGGGTTGAAGGTCAGCGTGTAGTTCGACGCGCCGCCGGTGTTGAGCTCCCGCCAGCCCAGGTTGCGGGAGTTGGTGTTGCAGGTGTTGTCACACCAGTTGAAGGCGCTCCACGGGGTGCACGTGAAGAAGGGGCCCGCCCAGGTAAGCCCTCCGCCCTCGGCGTAGTAGTAAGAGAGGGTGTTGGTGATGGCGGGGCCATAGACAATCTTGCACTGCCCTGGCGCCAGCTCCCACCAGCCCGCCTTGCTCCAACTGCTGCCATCCTCGGCAACGCAACCGGGGTTGTACCAGGAATAGGCGGTCCAGATGGTGACGCTGGTTCCATTGCAGAACTGCACCCAGGCGTGGGCCGGCCAGGCAATACCGAGCCCAGCGGCCACCGTGACTGCCCTCGCAAGCTTTCTCGTCGTCATGGGGTCTCCTCAATCTCGGACGGGGTGCACTACTTGAGGAGGCGCCGCATGGCGCCGGGAGCCTGGGTTTCGGAAGACGCGGAGGGACTCGCCCGCTCCGCGCCCGCGGAGACGGAGAGCTGCGTCGTCGTCGAGGGGTCGACCACGTACCGCACCGGAACCGCCGTCACGGGCGCCGACGTGGCCGTCGCGGCCAATTCCTGTGCAGAGGGCATGTCCCGGGCGGGCGAAGCCTGGACATGGGGAGGCGGCTGCGCCGGCGAATCGTCCTGCGGAGTGTTTCCACATCCCATGGCAACGGCCAGCAGACCGAAGCACATGCAGGTCACATTCATTTTCATGGCAATGCCTCCTTGGAAACCGCACGTCTGGGATTAGCCTCAAAGTCTACGATTCACCAGGAGACTGGGGCGATTTTGACCCGGGATGGCAATTCCTGTCGGGCTTTCAACAATTCCAGCGGCGAACCCGACGGGCGGCCCGCGTCCCCCTGCGGAGCCGCTCGAGCTCCTGGACAATGTGCTGGGCGTCCATGGCGACTCGAAGAGGACGACCATGGTCCCCTCGGCAACCTGGGTATTCAACGAGGCGATGTCCGGCGTGTGCCTGACCCCGCAGCTCAAGCCTGCCTCCACACCTCCCGCAGGCATCCCCCCTTTCCGCATTCGTTCCAGCTGACAGAGGCCTCCGCCACCTGCCTCAGCGCCGGCCCGCTCCAATGCGAGCGAGCACGGCGGCCACCACCCGGTCACAACGAGGCGCCTGGAAGGTGAACGCCTCCTCGAGCTGGCCGTCGAGCCGGGCCTCCATCCGCTCGCGGACGAGCGCCTTGGCCCGGTGCAGCCGCGTCTTCACCACGTCCTCGCTGACCGACAGCACCTCGGCGGTCTCCGCCGTGGACAGCTTCTCTATCTCACGGAGCATGAAGACGGTGCGGTGGATGTCCGGCAGCTCGTCGAGCGTCAGTTCCAGGAGCCGCGCCAGCTCGCGGCCGAAGGCGCGCCGCTCCGGGTCGGGCTCGTTGCGCTCCAGCAGCTTCATGTCTCCCTCCTGGATGCCATCACCCCCGCCGCCGAGGACGACCCGCCGGCCGCGGTGCCGCAGACGCTGCAGTGCCTCGTTCACCGCGATGCGGATGAGCCACGTCGAAAACCGCGAGCCACCCTCGAACTGCGCCAGGTGGGTGAACGCCTGGACGTAGGCCTGCTGCATCGCGTCCTCGACCTCGGCCTCGTCCTGGAGGAGGGAGCGCACCGCGCGGTACACGCGCTGGTTGTGCCGCCGCATCAGCACTTCGAACAGCGCCGTCTCCCCCTGACGCACGCGCAGGGCGACCTCCTCGTCAGAGGGCGGACCTGCCCCTGGCGCCTCGTCTGCATGCTTCCCCGGTTTCATACCCATTGGATGCCGTAGCAGGTGGAAGGGTGACAGCCTTCCGCGCTGTCACCCCGGCCCTCCTTCGCGACTCTGATGGAAGAACCCGCAGCGCTGCTGCAAATCCCCGGAGGTTGCGATGGATGGCCGGCTGAATCAGTCGTGGTGGGCCCTGAAGCTTGCATTCGGCCTGGTGCCGATTGTCGCGGGGCTCGACAAGTTCTTCAATCTGCTGACGGACTGGACGCAATACCTGAGCCCCTGGCTTGCCGGGATGGTTCCCGCCACGGCCTTCATGCAGGCGGTGGGCGTCATCGAAATCGTGGCGGGACTCCTGGTCCTCTCGAAGCTGACACGCCTCGGCGCCTATGTCGTCGCGGCCTGGCTGCTGGGCATCGCGGTGAACCTGCTCACCACCGGGCACTTCCTCGACGTCGCGGCGCGAGACGTGGTGATGGCCGTGGGCGCCTTCACGCTCGCCCGCCTGTCCGAGGTACGAGCCGCCGCGCCCGAAACCGAGGCTCGCCGGACCGGGGCCCTGCGTCCCGCTCAGGGGCACGCCAGTTGAAACGCGGCCGCCCCGACCCAGGCGTCGGGGCGGCCTTTCGCCCACCAGTCGGTGGCTCATGCACATGTAGCGCGGAGCATGCATGGGACGGGCAGGTCCATGGCGGGGCTATTGTTTCGCCCGCCTCCGGAGACACAGGGACCGATGAAGCAGAAAATCACAGGCTTCCACCGCGACCCGGAAGACCACTGGGTTGCCGACCTCGAGTGTGGACACCGGCAGCACATGCGCCATGACCCGCCCTGGATGGTGCGCCCCTGGGTCCTCACGGAGGAGGGGCGGAGCAGCCGTCTGGGTGTCGAGCTCGATTGCAATCGCTGTGACGAGGCAGGGCGTGCGGTCGCCGAGGCAGTACGCGAAGCACTGAGGACGGCGGCCCGACAGGCCTATGAGGAAGGGGGCCTGAGCGGTCTCTGCGCCGAGGGCCGGTGGGAGCTTGCCCTGGACGCGCTCGGTGCAACCGACCTGCTCCCAGTCATCCGACGCGCGCTCGCCCCCGAGCGCGGGGACGACGCCCTCTGAGGACCCCGAACGAATCGCTCATGTCGCTTCGGCGCCTGTTCGAGCAGCACCGGGCTGCGACTCCACCCTGGCTCTTCTCAGCGCCCCAGCGCGAGCCGGGTGGCACGCTCCACGGGTGAGCCGGCACCGTCCTCGCGGTGGAGCTGAAAGGGCTGCTTCGGGAACAGGGGCGGCTGGGCCATGAACTTCGGCCGGGTTCCCCGGTGGGGCTGCGCGGCGTGCACCAGGAAGGGGTGGCAAAGGTAGACGGTGCCTGCCTCTCCCGTGGCGAAGGCGAGCGGGCACCCGTCCGTGGCGTCCAGCTTCTTCGCCAGCTCCATGAACGACAGGCCCGCTTCACCCTCCGGCTCGAGCAGCCGGGCCACCTGCCGGTGTGAGCCCACGCGGATGCGCGTGGGGGCGTCATCCTCGCCCACGTCAGAGAAGAGGAAGAGCATCAGCAGCGCGCGGCCCCGCGAGGCCACGT
Source organism: Pyxidicoccus sp. MSG2 (assembly GCF_026626705.1). NCBI lineage: Bacteria > Pseudomonadati > Myxococcota > Myxococcia > Myxococcales > Myxococcaceae > Pyxidicoccus > Pyxidicoccus sp. MSG2. The sequence continues at coordinate 7,118,379 of NZ_JAPNKC010000001.1, read as the reverse complement.
TCACGCGCCAGTCGAAGAACGACGAGGGGTCCGCTCCCGGGAAGCTGGCGTCCACATGCCAGCCGTCATCGCCGGGTACTTCATTGCTCGGGAAGCGCACCGGGAACGAGCCGAGGCTCATCCGGGGCAGCCAGCATCCGGGACCGACGAGCCTGTCGAACGCGGCATGCAGCCGGGGCGAGTTCGCCGCGAGCCGGAAGGGCTCCTGTGCATATTCGCCCAGCCGGACGACGGGACGGGTCCACGTCGCCGGGTCGTCCGGTGCACAGCCCGTGTCGCGCCAGAGGATGTCGCGGGCCTCCGCCGCCAGCGCGGACGAGAAGGCCCCATCGACACGAATGAAGCCGTCCTCGACGAATCGTTCGACCTGCGCGGTTGAAAGCTCCACCCGCTGATCCTACTTGCGCCGCTGGTGCTCCGCGCGCGGGCTCCTTCGCCACCTTCGAGGGCTTCGCCACACCGAAGCAGGACCAGGAATTTCCATTCTTACCGACTAAGTCTCTATAATTGAGATTTCTTAATTTGTTGGATTTTACAGATACAATGTTTTAAAACACCCACAGTCCTCCTCGCGGGTCCCGTGAGGGTGCGAGGGAAGGACCCACCCAGACATGGAGAGGCCACACACATGTTCATGAAAACGGCAGTCCTCGTGGTGAGCTGCGGCGCGATGCTGATGGGCTGCGGTGCCGAGCCGCAGAGCGAGAACGAGGAGATCGTCTCCAACCTGGTCGAGGCGGGCTTCCCGGCGAACGACATCGCGGTCGTCGACGGTGCCGTGTACGTGGGCAACGACGCGCACGTCACCCTCGAGTCATCCCGCGAGATGCTCCAGACCCCGGGTAACGAGGAGCAGTACAGCACGAACAATCTCGTCGGCACCGGCGTGACGAAGATCTGCATCAATCCCACCGCCGATTTCAACAGCTACACCCGGCTCAGCGAGGGGCTCGACCTGGCCATCGAGAACTACAACAGCCAGGGCCTCCGCATCACCTTCCAGCGTGGCGGCACGGGCTGCACCGCGAACATCGCCGCGAAGACCACGTCGGGTGTCGGCGGCTCTTCGGGCTTCCCCAAGGGCGGCAAGCCCTACGGGACCATCAACATCGGCACCGGGCTGCAGAGCTACAGCGTCGACGTGAACGAGCACGTCATCACCCACGAGATTGGCCACACCATCGGCTTCCGCCACTCGGACTACTACGACCGCAGCATCAGCTGCGGCGGCGCCGCCAGCAACGAGGGCGCGTCCAACATCGGCGCCAACCACATCCCCGGGACGCCGACCACGGCCACGACGGGCGGGTCGGTCATGAACTCCTGCTTCCGGTCGAACGAGAGCGGCGAGTGGAGCAGCTCCGACCGCACCGCGCTGAACTACCTCTACTGAGCGCTGGCCCGACACCCCACGGCTCCATCCTGGACTCCGTGGGGTGTGTTCCTCGCGATGCCCCTACTTGCGCCGCTTCCGCTCCGCGCGCGCGGGCTTCTTCGCCGCCTTCGAGGGCTTCTCCTTGTCCTCAGGCGGCAGTGACTCCAGCCACGTCCGCACCGCCTCCGCGCGAAGCTCCCGGCCAGAGGCCTTGAAGTGGTCCCCGGCCCGCGTCGCCTCGGTCCGCGCCTCGCCAGGCTGGCCCTCCTTGTAGAGCGCCTGCGCCAGCGCGAAGCCGGACTCACCCAGCGAGTCCTCCTGGGCGCTGGCGAAGGTCACCGCCTGGCGCAGCGGCTCCACCGCGTCGCGCGTGCGGCCCAGCCCCAGCAGCGCCTGCCCGACGCCGTCGTAGGAGTAGTGCAGCTCCTCATCACCCGGCTCCAGGTGCTGGCGCTTCACCGCCAGCGCCTCCTGGTAGTCCTTCAGCGCCTCCTCGTAGCGCTTCAGCCCGAGCAGGCTCATCCCCTCCTCGTCGAGCGCCTCCGCCACCTTCAGGTGGTCCTTGCCGAGCAGCTCGCGGTGGATGGCCACCGACGCCTTCGCGTGCTCCAGCGCCTTCGTGAAGTCCCCCTGCTCGCGCAGCGCCATGGACAGCGCCTGATGCCGCCGCGCCACGTCCAGGTGCCGGGGCCCCACCGCCGCCTCCGTCTGATGCAGCGCCTCCTCCAGCACCTTCGCGGCCTCCGGGTATGCGCCCGACTCCAGCAGCGTGCGGCCCAGCGTGAAGGTGACTCGCGCCCGCTTGGGGTGGCCCGGCTCCAGCGTCTTCGCCAGCAGCGCGGACGCCTCCTGCAACTGCGCGCGCGCCTCCTCGGGCTTGTCCTGCATCAGCGAGAGGTTGGCTCCATTCACGAGCAAATCGCTCTCCAGCACCGCGTCGCCCCCGAGCCGCTGGAGCGTCGCCTTCCCCAGCCGCGCCCACCGGATGGCGTGGTCGAAGCGCTCCCGCTCGCCCTCCACGAAGAGCAGCTTGTTGAGGACGGAGACCTCCAGCCGGTCCGCCCGCCCCGCCTCCGCGTCGAAGACGGCCTGCTCCAGCAGGCCCGCGCCCTGCTCCTTCTGTCCCTGCAACGACTGGAGCCATCCAAGGTGGAAGCGCAGCTCCGCCATCAGCGGCAGGTACCCCGTGGCCACCACCAACGGCTCCAGCACGCGCGCCTTCTCCAGCGCCTGGGGCTGACGGCTCGTGTCCAGCAGCGCCTTCACCTCCGACAGCCGGCCCTCCAGCGCATCCAGCTCCGCGCGCTTCGTCGGGTCCGCCGGGCGCGCCTGCTGCTCGCTGAGCGCCTCCACGTCCGCGCAGTCCTGTGGCGACGGCAGCGCGTACGCCGCGTCCAGCGCCTTCTCCACGCCGGGCTTCTCCACGCTCGCCAGCGCGCCCACCAGCGCCCGCAAATCCTTGTGCCGCCGCTCCAGGCACACCACGCGCTGGGACAGCAGCGCCTCCGTCTGCACCGCGTGCACGCGCGTGGCTTCACACGCCTCGGTGTGCTGCCGCGCCCAGGCGCTCGCATACGCGTCCAGCACGCCGCCCACGCGCGTCGCCATGTCCGCCGCCATGGGGCTGCCCGTGGCCTGGAAGGCCGCCGTCACGCGCTGCCGCGCCTCGGGGCCCCAGGCGTCCGCGAGCAGTCCTTCCGCGCCCGCGCACACGCGCGACTGCCACCACGCCACCCCGCCCACCGCGGCCACCAGCGCCGCCGCCGCCACCGCGCCGCCGCCCAGCCTGCGCCGCCGCGCCAGGTGCTGCTCCTGCGACAGCGCCTCCAGCAACCCGCCCATGGAGGCGAAGCGGCCGTCCGCCTCCAGCGCCAGCCCGCGCATCACCGCGCGCCGCACCCACGCGGGCACCTTCGCGTCGCGCGGCGGCTCCTGGATGAGGTCCGGTGGCAACACCTGACGCGCCAGCGCCGCCTCCCCCGCCGCGAGCCGCCGGGCCTTCGACTTCGCGGCCCGCGAGAGCTGGTCCGGGTCGAACGGGCGCGTCCCGTACAGCGCGCGGTACAGCGCCGCACAGAAGCTGAACTGGTCCGAGCGCGCGTCCACCGCGTCGCCCCGGAACTGCTCGGGCGACATGAAGGGCGGCGTGCCCAGCACCACGCCCGCCTGGGTGAGCGGCTCGAACAGCCGCCCCGAGCCCTCGGACACGGGCGACGGCAGCTCCGCTGGCCCGTCCTCGCGCCCGGGGTTTCCCACCGGCCGCGCCAGCCCGAAGTCGGTGACGAAGACGCGGCCGTCACGGCCCACCAGCACGTTGGTGGGCTTGAAGTCGCGGTGCACCAGGCCCGCCGCATGCGCGGCCTCCAGCCCCCGGCCCGCGGACAGGTACGTCTGCAGCGTCTCGCGCCAGGAGCGCGGCTTCGCCTGCTGCCAGTCGCGCAGCGTGCCGCCCTCCACCAACTCCATGGTGACGAAGACCTGCTCGTCCCACTCGCCCACGTCGAAGACGGGGATGACGTTGGGATGGGAGACGCGCGCCATGGCCTGCGCCTCGCGCAGCAGGCGCGTGCGCCCAGCCTCCAGGTCCGTGTCCGCGCTCGTCACGCGCAACAGCTTGAGCGCCACCTTCCGGTCCAGGTCCGGGTCATAGGCCGCGTACACCACGCCCATGCCGCCCTGCCCCAGCACCTTCAGCGGGATGAAGCGCCCCACGCGCGCGCCCAGCGAGCGCACCCGCGCCGGCGGTAGCGCCCCGTCGCGCCCTGTATCCGGCCGCGATATCGGCGCCACGCTGCGCGGCGGGGCCGCACCGTCGTCCGAAGTCACCTTCGTCGACAGCTCCGGTCCGGTTCCAGGCTCCGCGCCCGTGTCATCTCGGTCCACCATGGGGCCAGTCTAGCGGTGAAGTCAGGGTGTGCCTGCTTCCGCCCCCTACATGTGTCAGGTCTGCCCGCAAACGTGCGATTTCCCACGCACCGGGTCCGGAGGCTCACTCTCAGTCCGGCTTTATTCGGCAACTTGCGAATTCCGGGGCAGATAATGAGGCAGGCGTAGAGCGTCTGGGAGGGTTCGCCATGGGCGTCAACTTCAACATCTTCACTGCCCGCAGCCGGGAGGTGGCCACCGTTCAGGGCCCCATCCAGCCCCAGGAGCCCACCGTCGTCGAGCGGGAGCGCCCGGGACGGACCGTGCAGGTGGCCCGGCGGGTCCAGGACACCTTCGAGGCGGCGCCCGTGAAGCGGGATGACCTGCCCAAGCTCTTCGTTCCGGACGCGCCGGGCGCGAAGGAGCTCCCCCGCATGGAGGACCCGGACGCGGCCCCGGTGAACGAGGCCGCCGAGGCCCAGGCCGAGAAGGGCTGGGAGACGAACGAAGACGCCGTGGCCCAGCAGACGGAGACGGGCTGCGGCGAGGCGAGCCTGGCCTACCTGAACAAGGCGAGCCGCAAGGACGAGCCGCACCGCTCGGCGGACCAGGAGCTCAAGGAGGTCCGCGCCAAGGCCTCGGAAATCAACCAGCCGAAGACCACCGAGAAGAAGGTGGACGTCAACCTGAAGGACGGCGCCACGGCGGAGGAGATGGGCGTGGTGCTCGGGGAGATGGGCATCGACGTCACCGAGGGCTTCGAGAAGTACGACGCCAACGCCATCAGTGCCGCCCTGAAGCGGGGCGAGTTCGGCCTGGCCCTGGTGGACTCCAACGCCATCCTCAACTCCGCCCTGCCCGCCCACAAGCAGCGCAAGGAGCCCGGCGAGCTGCACTGGGTGACCATCGACGGGTTCAACAGCGGCAGGAACAAGAAGGACGCCTCGGACGACAAGTACCGCGTGAAGGACCCCGTCAACGGCGAGTACTGGGTGAAGGCGAAGGACCTGGAGAAGGCCATCGAGCAGGGCCGGCAGAGCCACGGCGGCGGCGGCGTGCTCGCGGTGGAGAAGCGCAAGGACGTGGACACGCGCGAGCAGCGCGAGTCGCTCGCCGAGAGCAACCGCCACCGCACGCATGGCCTGGGCAAGGGCAACGGACGCGGCAGCCGGCGCCTCAGCGTGGGCGAGTCCAGCTAGCGTCGCGACCGCCGCTCCCGTTTCTTCCGGCCCCCCCTCCTCCATGGAGCGCGGGGGCTTCTCGTTTCAGCCGCACATCGGCGGGGGGTACGAGCGCTGGCTCCACGGGGCCCAGGACGCGCGTCCCGAGCCCCGCGGGCCACTTGCCTCAGTAGGCGACGTACGTGGGCGCCGTCGTGCTGGTGAAGAAGTCGAGGTAGGTGGCCACGTAGTTGCTGCCACTGCCCGTCTCCCCCTGCAGGGGGCCCGTCTTGGTGCCACCCACCGTCAGCGTGGTGCCGTTGCTGGAGATGGCCACGTTGCAGCCGTTGACGTTGCCCGCGCCGAACATCACCACGATGTCCGACTCGCGCACCACCGTCATCGTGGCCGGGTCGTAGTTGCGCACGCGGCACTGGATGTTGCCGCTGGGGCTCGGCGAGCCCCGGTAGGAGTAGCCGGTGGCCACGCCCAGGTTGTTCGCCGCCAGCGAGATGGGCGGGTTGGTGTACGACGTGCCAATCACGATGCTGGACGCCGCATAGGGGCACGACGCCGAAGCCGCCCGCCGCAGGTAGATGTTGTAGTAGGGCGGCGACAGCGGCACGTTGAACTTGTCGATGCTGAACGTGCAGCCATTGGACGTGCCGGTGAGCAGCGTGCCCTCGTACGTCCCAATGGGCTCGGACCCGTCGGACGGCTGCTGAGCCTCCTCCGGCCCTCCACAGGCGGACAGGGCAACGGCGGCACAAACCCAGACAGCGCGCTTGAGCAGATGCATGCAAGGAACTCCGGTTGCGGGGAGTTCCAGACTCTAGGTGAGGCCCCGTTCAAAACCAAACAGGACCTCGCCCGGGATTGCGAAGGTAGGAATTGACCCGCCGCGGCTACTCTTTCTCGATGTCGCGGTCCCAGAGCTGGACGCGGGTGTTGGCGTCCTGGAGGCGCCGCGTCAATTCAGCTGCAATCGCCACCGAGCGGTGTTTGCCACCGGTACACCCGAGCGCCACGGTGAGGTAGGCCTTCCCCTCCTTCTGGTAGCGGGGGAAGAGGAAGCGGCAGAGGTCCACCACCTTGTCGAGGAACTGCTGCGTCTCCTCGCGGTCCAGCACGTAGGCGGACACCTTGGGGACCTTGCCCGTCAGTCCCTTCAGCTCCGGGACGAAGTACGGGTTGGGCAGGAAGCGCACATCCAGGACGAGGTCCGCCTGCGGCGGTACGCCGTACCGGTAGCCGAAGGACATGATGGACAGGCTGGGCCCCGCCGCAGGCTCCGGGCTGAAGCGCGCCTGCACCATGCGCTTCAAGTCGTGCACGTTCAGCGCGGACGAGTCGATGACCTGGTCCGCCAGCTCGCGGAGGTCTCTCAGCGCCTCGCGCTCGGCCTTGATGCCCTCGGCGACGGTGCCGTTGGGGGCCAGCGGGTGACGGCGGCGCGTCTCGCTGAAGCGGCGGATGAGGCTGTCATCGCTGGAGTCCAGGAAGAGCACCTCCACCTGGTGTCCGGCGCGGCGGACCTCGGCCAGCATGCGGGGGGCGTCCTTGAGGAAGACGCCCTCGCGCACGTCTATCACCAGGGCCATGCGCTCGAAGTGGCCGCCGCCCGCCAGCTCCGTGAGCTTGGGCAAGAGCAGCACCGGCAGGTTGTCGATGCAGAAGAAGCCCGCATCCTCCAGCGCCCGGATGGCCGTGGACTTTCCAGAGCCCGACATGCCGGTGATGACGACAATCTGCTTAGAGGGGGCGGTCACTCGACCTCTTCTCCCAGGGTGCGGCGCATCGCCCCTTCGGCGATGGCCCGGTTGAGCCGCTCGGCGAACTCCCGCGCGGAGTGGTGGCCCTGCAGCTTCAACAATTGGTTGCGCGCGGCCACTTCGATGATGGTTGCCATGTTCCGGCCCGGACGGACCGGCACCACGGACAGCGGGATGTCGACGCCGACAATCTGCAGGTGTTTGTCGTCCACTCCCAAACGGTCGTACTCCTGATGCGGGTCCCACTCCTGCAACTCGATGACCAATTCAATCTTCTTCTGCTCGCGGACGGCGGCAACCCCGAACAAATCTTTGATGTTGATGATGCCCAGGCCGCGAATCTCCATGTGGTGCTTGATGACGGGGTTGCCAGCTCCGTAGACGGCCCCCTTGCGGCGGGTGACGTCGACGATGTCGTCCGCCACCAGCCGGTGGGCACGCATCACCAAATCGAGGGCAATCTCGCTCTTGCCGATGCCGCTCTTGCCGAGCAGGAGGATGCCCACGCCGAAGACGTCCATGAGCACACCGTGGAGGCTGCTGGACTCGGTGAGGGCCTCTTCCAGGAAGGTCTGCACGCGCATGATGAAGTCGCTGGAGAGCAGCGGCGTCTTCATCAGGGCGAGGCCCGCCTTCTCACACGCGGCGACGAGCGCGTCCGGAATCTCCAGTTCCTTGGTCACCACCACGCAGGCCAGGTCCTCCTCGCCGAAGAGCTTGGCGAGCGACTCGTGCTGCTTGTCCTCCGGCAGCGTGCGCAGGTAGGAAATCTCCGTGTTGCCGAAGACCTGGACGCGGCGGGGGTGGAGGTGCTCGGTGAAGCCCGCCAGCGCCAGGCCCGGCTTCTGGATGCGCGACGAGTCGACGGTGCGCGACAGGCCGCCCGAGCCGGCGACCAGCGTCAGCCGCAGGTCGTAGTCGCGGTCCTCCAGCAGCTGGGAAATGCGGATGGATTTCATCGTCAGGACGTGGATATCACCGGAGCGCCCTTTTGAGGTGTCCGCTGACCGTGCCCCCCGCCCAGCCACCCACTCCCACCTCCAGCGCCTCCTCCGAAGCCTCCCCTGGAGCCCCCTCGGACGCCCTCTCCGAGCGCCATCTCGGCCGGGCCCTGCTCGTGGGCGTCCTCGCCGTGGGCGCTGCCTTCCGGATTCATTGGGCCCTCAACGATGACGGGCTGTACTGGCCGGACGAGGTGTACCAGAGCCTGGAGCCAGCGCACCGGCTCGTCTACGGGTACGGCCTGGTGGCCTGGGAGTTCGTCGAGGGTGCGCGCAACTGGGTGCTGCCCGGGCTGGTGGCGGGAGTGCTGGGGCTCGCCCGGCTGCTCGGCGTGACGACGCCGGGCGCGTACCTGGGCGTCATCAAGGGCTTCTTCGGCCTCGTGGGGGTGGCGACCGCCTGGGGGAGCTGGCGGCTGGCGCGCTCCCAGGGCGCGTCGGAATTGGCGGCGGCGGCGGGCACGTCCCTCTTCGCGCTGGCGGCGGTGCCCCTGTACTTCGCGCCCCGGGCGCTGAGCGAGAATGCCTCCGCGCTGCCGGTGGTGCTGGGGCTGGCGCTGGCCCTGCCGAAGGCGAGCACGCGGCGGGCGGTGCTGGCCGGGGCGTGCCTGCTGGGCGTGGCGGTGCTGCTGCGGCTGCAGAACGGCATCTTCTGCGTGGGGCTGCTGGGCGTGCTCGCGGCGCAGCGGCGGTGGCGCGCGGCGGGCGAGTCGCTGGCGGTGCTCGCCGGGTGGGCCTTCGCCTATGGGCTCCTGGACAGGCTCACCTGGGGCCGCTGGTTCCACTCGGCGCTGGTGTACCTGGACTTCAACATCCTGCGGAATGGCGCGGCCGGCTGGGGCACGGCGCCCTTCAGCTACTACGGCCGCGTCCTCTTCCAGGGCATGCCGGCGGTGACGCTGCTCACGGGCGCGCTGGTGCTGCTGGCCGCGCGCCGGGCGCCGGGCCTGCTGGCCGTCACCGCCGTCTTCTTCCTGCTGCACGCGCTCCAGCCGCACAAGGAGCTGCGCTTCCTGGTGCCCGTGCTGCCGCTGTTCGCCGCGCTCGCGGGCGTGGGGCTCGACACGGTGCTCACGGGACTGGGCTCCCGGCTGGCGAGCGGGGCGGCGTTGGGCGTGGTGGTGGTGGCCGCGGTGTCCGGCGTGCGCGCGGGGCGGCTGACCTTTGGCGACGTGGGGCAGTACGAGGACTCGCGGCCGAAGGTGAGCGCCTGGGACGACGCGGGGGACGTCAACCGGTTGCTGTTGGCGGCCAGCGGGCTGAGCGAGGTGTGCGGGCTGAAAATCGAGGCGGCGCACCTGGCGTGGACGGGCGGCTACAGCTACTTCCACCGGCCGGTGCCGCTGTACCCGCACAACGGGCCGACGCGGGGCTCGGGCCTCTTCAGCCACGTCATCACCCCGGCCCAGTACGCCCCGGGCGAGGTGGTGGCCCGCTCCGGGCCGCTGGTGCTGGCGCGCCTGCGCGAGGGCTGCGCGCCGGACCCGGGCTACTCGTGGCGGCTTCCGTGAGCCAACGGAAGCACGTCGAGACCATTCCCCCGGGGCCCGCGCGTTGCTAAGCCGCGAGTCATGTCCGACTGCCTCTTCTGCAAAATCCGAGACGGCCTCATCCCCGCCCGGGTCGTCTACCGCGACGAGATGTGCCTGGCCTTCGAGGACATCAATCCCCAGGCCCCCACGCACGTGCTGTTCGTCCCCCTGAAGCACATCGCCACGGTGAATGACATCACCCCGGAAGACCGTGAGACGGTGGGCCACCTGCTCACCGCCGCCGCCAAGGTGGCCCGTGAGCGCGGCCACGCCGACAACGGCTACCGGGTGGTGATGAACACCCAGCGCGACGCGGGGCAGACGGTGTTCCACATCCACCTGCACCTGCTGGCGGGCCGGCCCCTGCTGTGGCCGCCGGGCTGAGCGCTCCCGTCCGGGAGGGCCCCTGCCCCGCCGGGCAGCCGGGCGCGGTGGGGGGATACCCGTGCCCTGCGGGGCCTCGGGCCCGTGTTAGCGTTCGAAAGCCTCCGGGGTCCTTGCGCCGTATGCCTTTCAGTCCCCAATCACCGCCGAGCAACCGGCGTGCGTACACGCTGCTCGCCCTGCTGCTCTCGGGCGTGGCGGGCGCGGTGAATGCCACGGGCTTCGTGGCGCTCGGCATGCACACGTCCCACATGTCCGGGAACATGGCCACGCTGGGCGAGTCGCTCGCCACGGGCAACTGGCACGGAGCGGAGCTGGCGGGACAACTGCTGCTGTCCTTCCTGCTGGGGGCGGTGGCCGCGACGGCGCTGCTGGAGGCCTCGCGGCACCGTGCGCGCGGCCGTCACGCCGCGCCGCTGCTGCTCGAGGTGTGCCTGCTGGGCGGCATCGGCGTCTGGCTTTCCTCCGTGCCCGGCACGCGCGAGCCCACCGTCATGTGGGGCCTGGCCTTCGCCATGGGCCTGCAGAACGCGCTCGTCACCCGCGTGTCCGGCGCGGTGGTGCGCACCACGCACATGACGGGCGTCATCACCGACATCGGAATTCAATTGGTGCAGATGGTGACGTGGGTGCGCGAGGGCGCGCGGGGCCAGGGCGCGCGGGGGCTGCTGCGCCAGGTGCGCGAGCTGCCCACCGCCATCCAGTTCGAGCGCACCCGGCTGCACCTGGGCCTGGGCGTGGCCTTCCTCTTCGGCTGCACCAGCGGGCCGATGCTCTTCATCCAGTACGGCGCGGCCACCCTGGGGCTGCCGTGCGCGGTGTTGCTGCTGCTGGTGGTGCTGGACTGGAGTCCCGCCGCGGCGCGGCCTTTGCCCGCGCCGCGCGCCTAGCGTCACTCCGGCTCGGGCTGGGACACGGAGGGCGGGCCCGTCGCGCCGGAGGACGGCTCCACGTCCATGACGCTCGGCGCGGCAACCGGCTTGCGAAGCACCCGCAGCACGCTGCTCTGCTCGTCCGTCCACGTGAAGTCCGGCTCGCCGCGCAGGCCCAGTCGGCGCACCCGCGCTTCGGCCTGGACGAAGGTGGGGCCCCAGGAGAACTCGCGGTCCGGGCTCATCAGCATCCAGTTGCTGCGCAGCGCGGCGCCTTTCGTCTCGTGGAACACGAAGGTGGCCCGCAGGCCCAGCGCCCGTGCGTGCGCCAGCGTCAGGGGCAGCAGGTCCAGGTGCACGTTGCTGATGTGCAGCGCGAGCACGCCGTGCGGCGCGAGGTGCCGGACGTAGAGCGCCACCGCCTCCTGGGTGAGCAGGTGCACCGGGACGGAGTCCGAGGAGAAGGTGTCCAGCACGAGCACGTCGAAGCGCTGGGGCTCGCCGCGCTCCAGCTCCTGCTCCAGGGAGATGCGCGCGTCGCCCTCCACCATCTCCACCTTCCCGGGGGTGTCGCTCAGGTAGGTGAAGTAGCCGCCCTCGCCCTCCGCCAGCGAGATGACCACCGGGTTGATTTCGTAGAAGCGCATGACGTCCCCCGCTTCGAGGAGCGCCGCGCTCGTGCCAATGCCCAGCCCCAGCATGCCCACGCGCAGGCCCGGGGGCAGGCCCACCGCCTCGCGCAGCCGGCGCTGCTCGGTGATGGCGAGCCCCAGGCCGGACTCGCGCGTGAAGTAGGTGGTCGGAATGGAGCGGCGCTCGGGGGCGACGAACTGCCAGCCGTGGGTGATGGAGCCGTGGCGCAGGCTGAAGAAGTGCGCCTCCGGGTCATCGAGGTTCTGCTCCATCACCCGCACCACGCCGAAGAAGTTGCGGGCGCTGAAGCGGGCACGGCCCTGCTCACGGACCATGGTGTAGACGAGGTTGCCCGCGACGATGAGCAGCATGGCGCCGCGCAACATGCGCCGCAGGCGCAGGCTCCGCGACTCCGCCGGGGGCTGGCTCGCCATGCCCGCGAGCGCCAGCAGGAAGCAGGCGACGAGCACCAGCGGGAACTCCCAGTAGTTGCGGAAGATGGCCGGGGCAACGACGCTGACGAAGAGGCCGCCGAGCACCCCGCCCGCGGAGACCCACAGGTAGAAGGCGCTCAGGTGCCTGGGCGCGGGACGCAGCCGGTACAGCTCGCCGTGGCACACCATGCAGCCGGCGAAGAGGGCCGTCGCATACGAGGCGAGCTGCACCGCGAGCGGGGCGTGCGGCCCCGCCGTCTGCACGTGCGCGATGCCCGCCCCCGAGCCGATGAGCAGCACCGTGCAGAGCGCGCGCGAGTAGAAGGACTCGCGCGCGAAGGCGAGGATGAAGGTGACGAGGTAGAGGGCCAGCGGCAGCACCCAGAGGAAGGGGCCGGCGGCCACGTCCTGGGAGAGCTGGTTCGTCGTCGCGAGCAGCAGCACCGACGCGCACGTGCTCAGCCCCAGCCACGTCAGCGTGCGGCGAATACCGGGGCGGGACTCCTCGTGGCTCGCACCGCCCTCGTCCGGCCGAGCGGGTGCTTCCGCCGGTGCGGGGCTGGCATCTGCCTGGCCCGCGTCCGCGCGGCGCAGCACGTCCACGGCGCACACCGCGCACGCCACCGCGAAGACGACGAAGCCCGCGCCCCAGCCCCACGCCTGCGCGCCGCGCCCCACCCACGGCTCCACCAGGAAGGGATAGCCGAGCAGCGCCAGCAACGAGCCCACGTTGGACAGCGCGTACAGCGGATAGGGCGAGCGGCCCGGCCGCGCGAGGGCGAACCATGACTGCAGCAGCGGCCCGGTGGTGCTCAGCACGAAGAAGGGCAGGCCGATGGTGGCCGCCAGCATCACCACCAGCCGCAGCACGGGAAGGTCCGTGTCCGAGGGGCGCCATCCGGGCCCCGGTGCCACCGGGGAGCCCTCCCACAGCGCCCGAGCGCCCAGCACCGCCACCGCCACCGCGAGCAGTCCCAGGTGCACCCGCGCCTGCGTGCGCGGGGCCAGCCGCGACGCCAGTCCATGCGCGTACGCGTAGCCTCCCAGCAGTGCCGCCTGGAAGAAGAGCATGCACGCCGTCCACACGCCGGGCGTGCCGCCGTACCACGGTAGCGCGTAGCGCCCCGCGAGCGGCTGCACCCCGAACAACAGGAAGGCGCTGGTGAAGATGGCCAGGGCGTAGCGGAGCATGGGGGACCCCCAGGGTTTCCCGCCTTCCGGCCTCTTGTCAAAACCACGACATCCCGGTTCGCCGGGCGGACTGCCGGCCCCCCGGTGGACTCCGTGCCCGGAGCCGCACTCCGCGTCCCTAGCTTTGTCGAAAGCCAGGGAGCGACGACATGAGGCAAGGCGCGAGGCGATGGGTGGTGGGCCTGCTCGCGGGCGGTGTGCTCGCGGCGGCCGGATGCAGGGGGGGCGAGAGGAACCGGGAGGGGCGTGCCTTCGAGACGCCCCAGCAGGACGCGGCCCGGCCGCTCGGCACCTCGAACGAGCATCCAGCCACGAGCAACCAGGCGCCCGCCTCCGGGCAGCTTGCCCGGGACATGCGGCTGGGTGGCGTCACCGCGGGCCCCAACACCCCCCTTCTGGGAGAGTCCGCGGGAGGCCTGCCCCAGACAGTCGTGGCCGGGCTGGGGACCAACCTGGCCGATGCCTACCGGGTCAGCCCTCCCGGGGGTGAGCCGGCCACGGGTGGCTCCGGCAAGGAGGGCGGCCCCGCCGCTCCGGGAGGCGCGACGGCGGGCCCGGCGAACCCGGGGAAGGGGGCCGGCGGCGCGGGCTCCGCGGGCGGTGGCCAGCAGGACGGAGCGAAGGGCCGCAAGTAGGGCGCGTCAGCGCGAGGGCGCGCGGGGCGCGAAGAGGCGCGCTCCCGAGGGGGCCAGCGCCGTCTCCATGGGGAGCCCGTAGAGGGACTCCAGCGCGCCCCGCTCCAGCACCGTGTCCGCCGGCCCCTGCGCGAGCACCTTCCCGTCGCGCAGCAGCAGCACGTGGGTGGCGAAGGCGGCGGCGAGGTTGACGTCATGGAGCACCGCCACCGCGCCCAGCCCCGCGTCCACGCGCGCGCGCACCCGGGCGAGCGTCCCCACCTGGTGGGCCACGTCGAGGAAGGCGGTGGGCTCGTCCAGCAGCAGCAATTCCGGCGCCTGCACCAGGCCCCGGGCCAGCAGCAGCATGCGCCGCTCGCCGCCGGAGAGCGCCTCGCCGGGCCGGTCCGCGAGGTACGCGACGTCCAGTTCCTCCAGCACGGTGCGCGCCAGCGCCACGTCCTTCGCGGAGGGCAGGCCCCACAGGCCCAGGTGCGGGCCCCGGCCCATCAGCACCAGCTCCAGCCCACTGAAGCCCTCCGCCGGCTCGAAGGTCTGCGGCACCCACGCCACCTTGCGGGCCAGCGCGCGCGGCTCCCACTCCTCGCGCTCCCGTCCGAGCAGCCGCACCTCGCCGCGCACCCAGGGCACCACCCCGAGCACCGCGCGCAGCAGCGTGCTCTTCCCCGTGCCGTTGGGCCCGAGCACCGCCCACAGCTCACCAGGGCGCACCTCGCAGTCCACGCCGTGCAGCACGGGGCGCGGGCCATAGCCCGCCTGCAGCCCGCGGGTGACGAGCAGCGACGTCACGAAGCTACTCCAGGCTCTTGCGCAGGGCGTCGAGGCTGCTCCTCATGTCCTGCACCTTGTCCAGCGTGTCCGGGGCATTGACGTCGCCGGCGGCCTCCACCTCTTTTTTGATGCCCGGGTAGCGCATGCACCAGGTCTTCAGCTGATCGCACGAGTACTGGCCCTTGAGCCGGATGTAGAGCGCATTCGTGTCGCGCCACTCGCGCTGCAGTTGCGTGGTCTCTCGGCTGCCTCTTCCCCGGATGATGACGGGACGCGCCGGCTTCTTCGGAGGCGGCGCCTTCTTCACCTGCGCGGCGGCCTTCGGGGCCGGAAGCGGCGCGAGCAGGTCCGAGTCCACGTCCTCCTCCGCCACGGCCACGGCCGGGGTTGGCTCGGTGCCAGGCGCCTCGGCCGGCGCCGTCGGAGCCGCGGCGGTCTCCTTCGCGGCGGCGGGGGCTTCGACGGTCTCCTTCGCGGCGGCGGGGGCTTCGACGGCCTCCTTCGCGGCGGCGGGGGCTTCGACGGCCTCCGCGCCGTCCTTCGCGGCGACGGGCGCCTCGGCGGGAGCGGCCTGCGTGCCGACGGCCGCTTCGCCCTGAGCGGCCTCGGCGGGGGCGGCGGCCTGCACGGCGGGGACTTCCGCCGGAGCCTGCACGGCCTTCTCGGCGCCGGCCTCGGCCGTGTCGGCGCGCGCGGTGGCGGCACCGGGCTTGGTGGCGGACGCCTTGCGCGCCGGCACCACGGGCCGCGGAGAAGGAGGCCCGTCCTCGGGCAGCGCCTCCAGCCCCATGGACACGCGGAGCGCGGGGCTGAGCGCGAGCATCAGGATGGCGCCGGCCAGCAGGACGACCACCAGCCCCACGGCCAGCAACCCCGTCCCCTTGCGCGCGGGGCGCGCGGGCACCGCCGTGCGGCGGGTGTTCTCGCCAGGTTGGCGCGCGGTGACGGGCTCGGAGCCCGGGCGGACGGGAATGGGCGTGCGGCGCGTCTCCTCGTGCGACGTGAGGGACACGCGGACGTCGTCGTCCTCCTCGTCGTCCACCCGCGACGGCGCGGGCGCGGAACGGACGGCCGGAGTCGAGCCCGTGCGGCGGGTGGCGCCCTGGTGGGCGGGAATCGACACGGAGGAGGCACGCGCGCGGCGCGGAGAGGCGCGGGGCCGGTTCGGTCCGGACTTCTCCTCCTGACCGGAGTCGGCGCCATCCACGTCGCGCAGGAGCGCCTCGTCCAGCACCACGCGGGGCTGCGTGTCGTCGTGGCGTTGCTGGACGCGCGGGTCCGTGTCGGAGTCGCGTGCGACGCGGGGCTGCGTGTCCTCGTGCCGCTCGGTGCGCGAGGGACGGGCGATGCGCGGGTGCGTGTCCCCGTCGCCGGGCCGGGGCGCATCCTCGGAGTGGCCCATCTCCTCGGGCGAGAGGACGGGCATCTCCGACTCGCCCGCGCTCTCCTCGCCGTCGCCAGGCGCGGCGAGCCCGGCATCATCTTCCTCGGCGACTCCGGGCACCACGTCCAGGTCGGCGTTGGGAGCAACGGAGGGCGAGCCCCTGGACGGCGTGGAGCCCGCGGGCGGCGGCACCACCATGGGCATCGCCGTGAGGGACGCGGTGCGCGGCGGCGGCGGAGCCGCGGTCACCAGCGTCACCGCGGGCATCATCACCGCTCCGGTGCGCTGGGGCGCCGCCACGGGCGCGGCGGACGGGGACGGCGGCACGGGCGCGGCGGACGGGGACGGCGGCACGGGCGCGGCGGACGCGCCCGGACGCATGGGGGCCACTGACGGAGGCGGCGGCGGTGGCCCGGCGCTCACCTGCGGACGCGGGGGCGGCTCGGCGGAGGACGCCGGTGGAGGCGGCGGAGGCGTGGCGCCCATCGCCGGACGGGCGGGCGCTCCCGCTGGAGGAGGCGCCGAAGCAACGGCCGCGGGCGCACCGGGGCGCGGAGCCTGCGCGGGCGCCGTGGGAGACGGCGCCGGTGCGGCGGCCGACGGCGCACCCGGACGGGGACCCGCCTGCGCCGGAACAGGCGCCATCGGCGGGCGGGGGGCCGGAGCAGGCGCGCCCACCGCGGGGAGCGCGGAGGCAACGGGCGGCATGCCGGTGCGCGACGGAGGCGGAGGAGGCGGCGGCACCGAGAAGGCGCGCGGCTCCGCGGAGAGCGGCTCGGCGCGAGGGTCCGTCGACTCCGCATTGGCGGCGGCGGGGGCCTCCGGCCCGTCATCCCAGGGCATCTCCGGGGACGCGCGGGAGCCGACGCTGGGCATCGCCAGCTCGGTGGGGCGGAGGTCGTGCGGCACGGGCCGCGGCGCGGGCACGGGCGGAAGCGCCTCGGGCGGGAGCACCGCCATGGGGACTTCGCGCGTCAGCGTGGCCGGGCGGGCGACGACGGGGACGGCGGGAGCGGGGGCAGGGGCAGGGGCGGGCTCGGCGGGGCCCTGGCGCACGAAGGCCTCCGGCCGCACCTCCACCGAGGACGAGGGCGAGGACGCCGACTCCGACGACTCCTGGCGCGCGGCGCGGGCGCGGGCCTCTTCCTCCAGCGCCTCCAGCGGGAAGGCGGGCCGGGTTGCCTCGTCCAGCATGACGCCGGGACGCGTCTCGCCGTCCGTCACCGGGCCGCTGCCGTCGCGGCTGCGCGGGGTGGGCTGGAAGGACAGCGGCTGCACCGGCCCGTCCAGGCGGATGGTCTTCGCCGGCAGCAGGGCCTGCATCGCCGGGCGCGACGCGCCGCCACCCTCCTCCGGCCCCGCCTCGCCGGGGGGCACGCGCGGCACCTCCTTGAGGGTCGCCAGCAGCCGGCGCTCGGACTGGAAGTCCGCGGCGAACAGCTCGCGCATGAACCGGCTGACGCTCTCCGGGCCCGCGCTCGCGTCGATTTCCATCAGGCAGGTCTGCAGCCGCCCGCGGAACTCCTCCGCCGTCTGGAAGCGCTGCGAAGGCTCCACCGCCAGCGCCTTGGCCACCAGCGCCGTCACCGCGCGCGGCGTGAGCGGCTCCGCCTCGTCCAGCGGCGGAATCTTCGGCTGCGCCACCACCGTCATCAGCTCGCCGGGGTGCACGCCGTCGAAGGGATTCTTCCCGCAGATGAGCTCGTAGAGGCACAGCCCCACCGCGTACAGGTCACTGCGGCGGTCCACCGGCTGGTGCCGCGCCTGCTCCGGCGACATGTAGAGGAACTTGCCCAGGATGATGCTCGGGTTCGTCTTCGCCGCCGACAGCCGGCTCTTGGCCAGGCCGAAGTCGATGACCTTCACCTCCCCCTCGTAGGAGATGAGGATGTTCTGCGGCGAGATGTCCCGGTGGACGAGCTTCAGGTCCTCCCCGTCGTCATCCTTCTTGCGGTGCGCGTAGGCGAGCGCGTCCAGCACCCGGCCGATGACGTAGAGGATGAACGTGAGCGGCAGCGGCACCTGCCTGTCGCGCACGCGCGCGCCCACCTTGCGCAAATCCTTGCCGTCCACGTGCTCGAGGGCCATGTAGGCCTCGTCCTCGTGCAGCCCCATGTCCAGCACCTGGGCAATGGAGCCGTGGCTGAGCCGCACCAGCGTGCGCGCCTCGCCCACGAAGCGCTCGACGAACTCCTGGTCCGCCGCGAGCTGCGGGAGGATTTTCTTGATGACGCAGAGCTTCTCGAAGCCCTGCGCGCCCTCCAGCCTCGCGAGATAGATTTCCCCCATGCCGCCCGTCGCCAGGTGCGACAGGAGCGTGTACCGGCCAAAGGGCTGGGGCCGGAAGGGTCTCAGCCGGGCGGGTTGGGTGGAGGCGTTCATGCGGTGTGGGGAGGCACCACTTGGGCGGGGACAGCATTGAACCCCGGTCTGGCCCGTTCCATCAACCCGTCAACCGGACGCGGGGGGTTTTCACCGCAGGCCAGGGTTGGTGAGCTGGCCTACATCCTCTTCAATCACCTCGAAGGCGGCCATCCTGTCCTTGGGAGGGCGAAGCAGCCTCTCTCCCAGGGGTTGCACGTCGAAGCGGGCCCCGACGGAGGCCAGGACCTTGCCGGTAATCAGTACCTGCCCGGGGCTGCCGGTAGCAGCCAGCCAGCCGGCCACCCCCACCCCCTCCCCCACCAGGGTGTAGTCCGAGCGGACCTCGTTGCCGATCATCCCCACCAGCGCGCGGGTGGTGTGCAGGGCGATGCGCAGCTCGCAGCGCTCGTCCTGGGGGCGGCGGAAGTTGGCCCGCTCCCAGTCGGCGCGCACCGCGAGGGCGGCACGCACGGCGCGCACCGAGTCCTCGCCCTTGGCGTACGGCACGCCGAAGAGCGCGCGCATGGAGTCGCCCTGGAAGCCCTCCACGGTGGCCTCGAAGCTGAAGACGATGCCGCTCATGCGCGAGTGGAAGTCGTTGAGCATCTGCGTGGCCCGCTGCGCGCCCAGCTTCGAGGCCACGGCGGTGAAGTTCACCAGTTCCACATGCAACACGGTGACGTTGCGCTCCTCCAGACCGGGGAGCCTGCCGCCCTGGCGCTGGGCCTCGGCGGCGCGGCGCTCGGCGATGTCCGGCGGGTGGAAGCGCTCCAGCGTCCGCTTCAGCCGCTCCGACACGGGCGAGCCGTCACGCGGGCCGAACTTCTGCACGCCGGTGGCGACCAGGTGCGACACCGCGGTGCACGCGTCCAGCATCACCTCCACGCTGGTGTCGCCCTTGGCGGCGGTGTTGACGTAGAGGACGCCGGCGTAGGGCGGCTCGGAGCCGATGGGGATGCACAGCACCCGGTCCACGCCGTAGAGCATGACGCTCTCGCGACCGGCGAAGCGGCGGTCGTCGCGCACGTCGTCCACCGCGAGCGCGCGGCCCTGGCGCAGGGCCTCCTCGACGATGGCGTCCGACACGGGCACCTCGCCCTTGGCCAGCTTGCCCCGGTGGCGCACGGCCGCGGGGACGAGGGCGCCACTGGAGTGCTTGAGCAGCACCACGGCGGTGGTGGAGCCGGTGCGCTCCAGCAACCGGTCCATGGTGTTGTCGAGGAAGGTGGACAGCGTGGTGGCGGTGGCCAGCGCTTCCGCGGTGCGGAACAGCAGCACCAGCGTCTCCTGCCCCACGCGCGGGCTGGCGGTGGCCGGTACCGGCGAGGCCGTGGAGAAGGTGTCGTCGAAGGGGAGGGAGCCCACGTTGTCCAGCAGGCGCAGGACGTCCGCGTCCTTCACGTTCTTCGCGAGGAGCACGCCGGGGCCCACGTCCTGCCCGTGGCCGAAGCGCACCACCCCGCCCGCGCCCAGGTCCACCATCTCCGTGGCCGCGCTCTCCACCGTGTTGGGCTGGCGGACGGAGAGCGTGTTCTCTCCGAGCGCCACCGTGTCGCCGGGGATGAGGGGACGCGAGCCCTGCAGCGGCGCGCCGTTGACGCGGCTGCCGTTGCGGCTGCCCAGGTCCTCGATGCGCAGCATGTCACCCTCGACGTACAGCCGAGCGTGACGGCGCGAGACGAGGTCGCCGCCCAGGACGATGTCGTTCTCGTCCGCACGGCCGAGGCTCGTCACGCCCTCGGGCAGATCGTAGGACGTGTCGAAGTAGCCGGGCCCGTTGATGATGATCTGCCACATCGAATGCCCGACATTACACGACTCTCCCGACTCTTGAGAGAAGGAGGTGAATACCGGGCCCACAAGGGGGTGGACCCGGACTCCCGGCGAGGAACTCCGCGCCGCGTCATGACTGGCAGTATGGGGGGGCCAGGGGAGGCGGCCCCGGGGTCAGCGGGGCCGGTGGATGAAGACGGACGTCCCCACCCTCACGGCCGGGAAGGTGGTGAGGGGGCGGGTGGCGGGCCCGTTGAGGACGCGGCCGTCCTGGCCGAAGCGCGAGCCATGGCAGGGGCACTCCAAGAGCCCCTCCGCCGGCTTCCACCCGACGGCGCAGTCTCCATGGGTGCAGATGCGCCAGAGCGCCGCGTAGCAGCCGGGCGAGGTGTGCACCACCACCACGTCCAGCAGCGCCTGGGGGACGCGCACCTCGGCGGCCCCGCCCGGCTCGCGGAGCGCGGGGAAGTCGTCGAGCTTCACCTCCACCCAGCCCTCCCCGGCGGTGCCCGGCGTGGGCGCTTCCGAGCAGGCTCCGGCGTCCGGTGCCGGAGCGTCGAGCACCACCGCCTCGCGCCACTCCCCACCGCACCCGGCCCCGGCGGCGGCCAGGGCACAGGTGCAGCGCAGCAGGGTGCGCAGCGCGGAGCGGCGGTCCACCTCCTCGAGATGGGGAGGAGGCGGAGCGCGGCTCACGGCGAGGAGCCCTGAAGGGGCTCGCCATTCACGACGGCGACGGCGTCCAGGTCGAAGCCTCCGGCCGTGTCGCCGTAGCCGTTGGCACCGCTGTCGATGATGCGCACGTAGCGAGCGCGGCGCAGGCCGACGGTGGCCAGGTCGAAGCCGTCACCGCCCGCCACGGCGGGGTCCGTGGCGCTGACGCCGTTGGCGGGGTTGGCCATGACGGGGTGGACGCCGGCACAGCCCGGGTAGCGCCCGGCCGCGTCCCGGAAGGCGCAGGGGAAGGCCTTCCACGTGACGTTGTCGTCACTCACCTCCACCACGCCCGTCTCCGCGTAGGAGCCTCCGCCCGGGGTGGCGAAGGCGTTCTCGAAGACGAGCAGGTCCACGCCGGGCCCGTCGATGACGGCCACGTCGATGAAGCGCAGGGTGATGCGGCCCTGGCGGCCCAGCGAGAGCACGTCGAGCGAGCCGTTGTCCGGGCCCACGCCGGCGGGAGGACCGAGCACCACCGAGGGGAAGCGGTCCTGTCCGAAGCCGGCGCCGTCTCCGGGCACGTACTCGACCACCTCGTCGGCGTACGGGTCCGAAGGGCGGACTCCGGCGTCGGTGCCGGCATCCATCCCGGTGCCCGCGTCGGGCGTGGCGGGGCCGTCCTCGCCACCGCAGGCGGCGAGGGCCAGGAGCGCGGCGAGCACCGCGCCCCGGCGCCATGGCATGGAGCGGCGCGGGCTCACGGCGCCTGCTGGATGCGCACGAGGCGGCGGCCGTTCTTGTCCTTCAGCCCCACGAGCAGGTCAGGACCGAGCGACGACAGCAGATTCACGGAGGTGCACTGGTCCGCGTAGACGAGCACCGGCACGCGAGAGCTGATGGCGACGTCGTTGCTGATGCCGATGGTGAGCGGGTAGCGCGACACGTCCGTGGCGACGAACTGGAAGCTTGAGTTGAAGTCGCCGCGGTTGAGGGCCACGCCGTCACCGAAGGCCGCGACGCCGCTGAAGTTGCTGCCCACGTCGAACTTCGGCTGCGCGCCCAGGTCCACCGGCGTGCCCGAGGAGAGGGCCTGCGACATCTTCGACGGCGCCACCGCGTGGACCTGGTTCACGTAGTCCGGAGTCGCGGCGTAGCCCAGCACGGTGATGCCGTTGTTCGCCACGGCGGTGTAGCCGCTCGCGCCCGCATTCGCGGGCAGGGTGGCCACCTTCGTCGCGGTGAAGGGCTTCGCGGAGGTCACCAGGGCGTAGACGCCCAGGCCGTCCGAAGCCGAGCCCACCCCGCCGCCATTGACCAGCAGCGCGGTGGTGGTGTCGGCGGAGAAGGCCGCGGCGGTGTAGTTCTTCGGCGCGGAGACGTACGTCGAGTCGCCGGGCGTGGCGATGTCGTAGGCGACGATGGAGCCCGGAGCCCCCGACGCCGCGGTGGTGTACCCGGCGAACAGCCGCTGGCCGTCATGAGAGAGGAAGCCGCTGGAGTACACGTCGGCGGCGGCCGAGCGGTCCGCCGTGGTGACCACGTCGTAGAGCTTCGTGGTGGCGAGCTGGAGGTCGGGCCACGTGCCCAGCGAGTACAGCGCGGAGTCCTTGCCGGTGGTGCCGCGCACCGCATAGAGCGAGTACGTGGGACCGGGCGTGGAGGTCACGGCTTCCACGTCGGCCGGAAGCGCGGGGGCCTCGGCCACGCGGAAGCCCGTCTGGAGCTGCAGCGTGCCCAGCTTCGCGTCGTACGTGGCCGTGACACACGGGTCCGTCCCGGCGTCGGTGCCCGCGTCCGTCCCGGCGTCGGTGCCAGCATCGGTCCCCGCATCCGTCCCGGCGTCCGCCGTGGGCTCCTCCTCGTCGATGGGCGCGGTGTCGCACTTCTCGTCGCTGCAGACCCAGCGCTCGCCCGCGGGGGGCTGGCCGTTGTCGGAGCGACAGTCGTAGGCGTCCACGCACTCGGGGCGGCAGCCGGTGGCGGTCAGGGCCAGGGCGAGCGTGGCCACGGCGAGCGCCGCGTTCATCGTCCAGGGTGCGGCGCGCTTCAGGTCGGCGGTCTTCATCGGCGTCCTGCTTCCTCTCCGCCCCCACGGGCGGGTTGGGCCTCAATCGCGAGGAGCGGGGACGAAGGCTGGCTCCTGGCGCAAAGACGCGTGGGAGCGAAGACCTCCGTCGCCTCCCCTCGGAGGCTTCGGTGATGGCCGTGCATGGAGCACGGGTCCAAGGCAGGTTTTCGGACTCGCAGGCGCGGGAGCCCTCACGGGCACCCACCTAATGGCCGTCGCTTCCCAGCCACTCAGGGCCAGTGCTTCTCGACGGCGTTCGTTCCTGCTCACCGCTGCGGGGCAGTCCCGGATTCACACCGGGTTCCCTTGAGCCGCCGTTGCATCACGGCGGCACCGAGGACGGGCGGGAAGTACGGCGGGTGGCGGGCGTTGTCAATGCTCGGACAGGGCACTCCCGTCCGGTGTCGCACCCTCAGACCTGCCCCAGCCCGGCCCTGCGACGCAGCAGGACGAGGAAGAGCGGGCCTCCGAGGAGCGCGGTGACGACGCCCACGGGAGGCTCCGCGCCGAAGAGCGGGAAGGCCAGCCGTGCCAGCAGGTCCGCGAGCACGAGGAAGGCGGCGCCCCCCAGCGCGGACAGCGGCACCAGGAGCCGCTGGTCCGGACCGAAGGCGAGCCGGAGCAGGTGCGGGACGATGAGCCCCACGAAGCCGATGAGGCCGGTGAGGGCCACCGCGCCGGCCACGCTGGCACTGGAGGCCAGCAGCAGCCAACGGCGGGTGGCTCGCACGGGCACGCCGAGCGTGGCCGCGTCATCGTCTCCGAGCGACAGGAGGTTGAGCCGCGCGGACAGCGCCCACATGACGCCGATGGCGCCTGCCTGGAGGAGCGCGGACAGGGCCAGCGTGGCGCCGCGCTCGTAGCCGAGGGCGCCCGAGAGCCAGTAGAGGATTTCGCCGAGCCGGTCCGGGTCGGACAGCGTCTTCACGAGGGTGATGGCGGCGGCGGCAAAGGCGTTGAAGACGACACCGGTGAGGAGCGCGGCGTAGGGCGCGCGGGCGGCGTGGCCCTGGCTGGCGGAGAGGACGAAGAGGATGGAGGCGCCCGCGCCGAGGAAGGAGAAGAGCGCGGGGGCGGACAGGCGGGACAGCGCGCCGCCCAGGCCGGGGGCCACCTCGCCCACGGTGGCCAGGCCCACGGCGAGCGCCACCGTGGCGCCCAGCGCGGCGCCGCCGGAGACACCGAGCACGAAGGGGTCGGCCAGGGGGTTGCGCAAGAGGCCCTGGAGCGTGGTGCCCGAGACGGCGAGCCCCGCGCCGACGATGGCGCCGAGCAGCGCGCGAGGCAGGCGCAGGGACCAGAAGATGACCGCGTCGGTGGAGGTCGGGTCCGTCAGCGCGGCGGTGAGGGAGATGGGCTGCTCGCCGAAGCGCACGGCCACGGCGAAGGCGACGCAGGCCAGCGCGAGGAAGGCCCCGAAGAGCGCCAGGACTCGCGAGGCCCGGAAGCCTTGGGCGCGCGCTTCGCTCATGAGGCGCACCCTGCCCCGCTCCGGGCGGGAGTCGGACGCGGGTGGCCCTCACGGCATGCGGTGCGAGCGCCCAACCGGCTCATCATCGCCTGGGCCGCATGAGGACGTAGCGCCGCGTGCTGCCGTCCACCTCGACGGTGGCGACGACGTGCCAACCCTCGGCACCGAGCTGCTGCAACTGCACGAGGTCCGCCTCCGGGTCCTCACGCCGCAGGAACGTGTACTCCACGGCCTGCACGGACGGAGGAGCCGGAGACGCCACGACGGGCGCGGAAGCGTCCGCGGGCGCCGCCTTGCGATGGGAGGACGCCGTGCGTGTCGGGGAAGTACGCGGGGGCGCTTCCGGCGGAACCGCGACGCGCGAGGGAGCCGGAGCAGCGGGAGGGGCCTCGGCCTGGGAGGGAGGCGTGGAGGCGTCGGGGCGTGCGGCGGGCGCGGGAGCCACGGCCTGCGCCAGGGCTGTGCACGGCACCAGCGAGACACCCACGGCGGCAGACACGAAGCACGCGGTGACGAGGAGTGACGGAAGACTGCGGAGCATGGGAGCGCACTCCAGGGGGAGACGGCCACGCATCTACTCCGGCCGCCGCCGCCCCGAAAGCCCTCCGCGCACGGGCCCGTCTGGAAGGGCACCGCGGGCCTGCCGCGCCTGGGCCTCCGACTCCTTGAGCCGCAACGAAGTAACCGCACCGGAGCGTATGGGCTCGCTCCGGTGCGTTGAACCTCGGGCCTGACGGCCGCCCACGGATTGAAGCGCCCCCCGGCGCCGCGAACCGTGGCCCCCTCCCCCCACGGGCTGAAGCAAAATCGGGCCGGCCCCCCCAATGCGGGTCACGCATCCGGCGCCGACCACCTTGGAGTGGTTTGCGACGCCCTCCACATGAGCAAGAGCTGTACCGAGGCGCCCGCGCCCCGTCACACTGTCATCTCCAGCACTTATCGCGAGCCCGTGTGGACTCGCAGGCCACAGCCAGGCCCTGGATGTTGCTCGCGAGGCTACACGCCAGGGCCAGGGCTACGGCTTCGCGGCCCCTTCCGGGTGCAGCAACCGGAACAGCTCCTCCAGTCCCCGGCCCAGGGACGGGCCGGGCTGCAGGAGCGCCAGCGAGGGCAGCTCCACCCAGCGCGCGCCCGACAGCCCCGGCAGCGCGCGCACCTTGTCCTTGCCCACGTCCACGTCCGCGGCGTCCACCACCACGTCGGGACGCGCCCTCACCGCGCGCTCCACCGAGTACACGGGATACGCGGAGCCCCCATCCGCCGCCACGTTGATGCCACCCGCATCCTTCAGCAACTCGTTTGCGAAGGAGCCGGGGCCCGCCACCACGAGCGGCTCGAAGCCATAGGCGAACAGCACGCGCGGCGCGGGGAGCTTCTTCGCGGCCTCGCGGATGCGGGTGCGCGTGGCCTCGATGCGGGAGATGAGGGCGTCCGCCTCCTTCTCGCGGCCGAGCGCCCTGCCCACCTCGCGCATGCCCGCGAGCACGTCCGCCACGGAGTGCAGGGGCAGCAGCAGCACGGGCACGCCCAATTCCGCCATCTTCTCCACGGGACGCTGGTTGCCCGGCCCCGGCTGTACCAGGACGAGGTCCGGCTTCAGCGCCACCACGGCCTCGACGGACGGGTCCACGAAGCCGCCCACGCGCGGGAGCTTCTCCACCTCCTTCGCCGTGTCGAAGCGCGACACGCCCACCAGCGTGCTGCCCGCGCCCAGGGTGAGCACCATCTCCGTCAGCGAAGGCGCCAGCGTCACCACGCGCCGCACCTGCGCCGGAGCACGAGGCCCCAGCCTGTGCGGCCCCTGGGGCGTGGGGACGGGCGCCGCGCGCACGGTGCCCGCGACGAGGCACAACACGGTGGCCAGCAGGGCAAGGCCCCGGGGGCGCGAAGTGGACGGGCTCACGTTCATCATCACGGCGGACTCACCTTCAGCACGGGGGCTGCGACAGGGGATGACCCAACACTCACACTCATGACTTCAACGAACGGCGGCCTTCACGGCAGCGCGGTGACGTCGATGGCATTGGACACGGGCCGACGAGGGTCCACGGGGCATGCCTCGAGCGCGGGGCCTCGCGCCTGGGGCGTCGTGTTGCCACGGCGCTCCACGAGGCGCCCCTCCTCCACCTCCACCACGAAGACGCGTCCCGCGTTGGTGTCTCCGAGATACACGGCGCCGCCCGCCACGGCGAAGCGGCCGGCCACGGCGAGACGGCAGCCCTCCGTGCCGGGCTCGCAGCCGGGGCTCAGCGCGTACGACGCCACCGGCACGTCGTCCTTCACCAGCACCAGGCCGGTGGCGCGCACGGAGTCGGCGCGGCTGCCATTGGCGCGGTCCAGCCGGGCCTCGCCCAGGCAGGCCACCACGAGCTGCGCTCCCACCGCCTCCACGTAGCCCGCGTTGAGACAGTCGTCCGCGCCCAGGTCGATGGCGCGCACTCCACCATCCGCGGGGTCGATGCGCGCGAGCATGCCCGGGCCGTTGGGCAGGTAGTTGTTGAACGGGTTGAGGTTGGTGAGCGCCACGTAGACGCCGCCGTCCGTCGCCGTTGCCGAGTACGGCAGCGGCATCACCGTGCCGCCGTCGAAGGACTTCAAGTCCAGGCCGGTGAGGGGAAGCGTGTCCAGCTTGCGAGGCTGCTCGGGGTTGGAGACGTCCACCCGGGCCACGGCGTTGCCCTGCTGGAAGTTGGAGCCGGCGGTGCCGAACAGCGGAACGTAGAGCGTCGTGCCCCACTTCGCGATGGCCTGCGGGCTGGTGTTGGGCCCCAGGTTGATTTGCGTCACGGTGCGCAGACCCAGGCCGCCGCCCTGGGAGGGGCCCTCGCGCTTGAGCACCTGGAGCGTGTTGTTCACCGAGTCGGCGATGTAGACGTACGGCGGGTCCACGAAGACGTCGTTGGGCGAGCTGGATACCGAGCCCAGCGAGTCCTCCTCCGCCACGGTGCCCAGCTCGCCGCCCGCGGCCTGGAGCAGCCGGGAGTTCGTCGCGTCCGCGGCGAGCACGAAGCCATCCCACGCCGCGAGCGTCTGGACGCCCCCACCGAACTGCCGACGAGGCCCGAGCCCGTCCGTCCCCGCCTGGATGCCCACGAGCTGCCCGTTGGTGTAGCAGGCCGTCACCACGTCATACGCGCACCGGCCCGCGTGGCACGTCTGCACGTCCGGGCATGCGTTGCCACACGCGCCGCAGTTGAGCGCATCCGCCCTCAAGTCGATGCACGAGTCCCCGCAACGCGCCGTACCCAAGGAGCAACCCTCGCGGCACGTGCCCGATTCGCACACGAGTCCGGAGGGGCACGCGTTGCCACACGCGCCACAGTGGGCCACGTCCGTCGCCGTGGCCACGCACGCGCCACCGCAGGACTCCGTGCCCGGGCGACAGGCACAGGTGCCCTCCTGGCACGACTGGCCATCGCCGCACGCGTTGCCACAGGTGCCACAGTTCGCGGTGTCACCGCCCAGGTCCACGCACGCGTTGCCGCAGACAGCGAGGCCAGAGGTGCATACCACGCCCTCCTCCGGGCAGCCGGTGAGCGTCAGGGCCACCACGGCCACGAACAGGGCGGGGAGGAGCGATGCTTCCGGAGCGCGGAGGCGGCCCGCACCGAGGGGGGGACCCTCCGGCGACCGGGAGCGGCGGAAGGAACGTTCATTCCGCGAGCCCTCCCGTGACTGACCGCAGCGGAAGGAACGTTCATTCCGCGAGCCCACTGCCCGGAGATTTGGACCGGTGCCCTCCGGCGACCGGGAGCGGCGGAAGGAACGTTCATTCCGCGAGTCCCCCGCCCGGGTGGGTGTGGTGAGGTCCTCCGGCGACCGGGAGCGGCGGAAGGAATGTTCATTCCGCGAGCCCTTCGCCCGCGGAGGTGGGGGGCTACCGCGTCCTGAATCAGGGAGGCGAGGCATGCGGTTCCTCGGAAGCAGGAGAAGCATCCCGGTCGAGCGCCACCGCGAGCGTCACGTACGCGGCGCGCCCCGGAAGCGGAAAGCCAGTGAAGTCATAGGCCCGCACGTCGAGCAGGTTCTTCACCTCCACGGACAGGGTGACGTCCGGCCCGTGCAGGAAGGTGCTGGACGCGCCCGCGCTCAGCAGCGTGCGCGAAGGCAGGCTGCGCGAGCCCGTGCGGTTGACGAGCTGCGACGACTGGTAGAGCACCTCGGTGCGCGCATTGAGCCAGTCCGGCCCCGCGCGCACGCGCCCCACCCACTTCTGTCGCGGCCGGTACGGCAGGTCCATGCCGAAGAAGCGCGGGTCTCCGAAGCGGTTCTGCGTGCGCAGCCACGTGTAGCTGACGCTGCCGGACAGCCACGGGAGCGGATGGGCCTCGCCCTCCAACTCCACGCCCCACACGCGCGCCGCGTCGAAGTTGTACGGCCGCGCGAGCAGCGGTGGATACAGCTCGTACGCGATGAGGTTCTCGTACAGCGCGCCGAAGCCACCGGCGGTGGCGCTCCACAGGGGCTCCGCATCGACGCTGGACTCGGAGTGCCATGACACCGCCGCGTCCGCGTACAGGGCGCGCTCGGGCTTCAGCCCCGGGTTGGGCAGCAGCGTGCCCTGGCGGATGTAGAGCTCCAGGAACGACGGCGCGCGGTGGGACTGACCGACATTGGCGCGCACGTCGAAGCCGCCGCCCAGGGCCACGGACGCACCCAGCTTCGGCGCCAGCAGCCAGTACGGCCCCACCCGCTCCACCCGCATCGAGGGCACCACGTTCACCGTGCCACCGAGGAGCCTCACCTCGTCCATGGCCATGACGCTCGCGCGCCACCAGGACGCGGACTGCGCATCCCGTGCCTCGGTGACGCCTTCGCCGGAGGTGGCCGCCGTGACGGTGAGCGCCTGCCGCGCTCCGAGCATCCGGTGTCCCTCCACCTCCACGCCGCCCACCGAGTGCCGCTGCGCACCGCCCGCGCCCGGCAACTCACCCGTCACCTCCAGCCCGTCACGGCGGAAGAAGCCTCGCGCGCTGCCCTGCCCCACCACACCGAGCAGGCCCGACCAGCGCAGTCCCAGCGCCAGCCGTCCCAGCTCCTGGTTGCCGGAGGACTGGGGATTCTGCACCGTGCCGGGGATGGCGCGGTCCTCCAGCGACAGCTCCGCGAGCGCATCCAGCCGCGAGCCTCCGGGCAGCCGCCGCCGGTAGCGCAGCAGCCCGCCCCCGCCCCGAGCGTCGTTGCGCGCGCGCACCTGCGGGGTGAGCGGGTTGTCGTCCACGGCGGGCAGCTCATCCACCTCGTAGGTGAAGTCCCCGTCCGAGCGCCCCGCATGCAGCAGCAGCAGCGCCTGCCCGTCGAGAAGCGGACCGGTGGCGGCGACGTGGCCCAGCACCGTGTCCCAGCTCCCGTACGTCACCTCGCCGCTGGCGCGCAGGTTCGGACCGGGCGAGCGGGTGATGATGTTCACCGCGCCGCCCAGCCCTCCCGAGCCGTAGCGCGCGCCCGCGCCGCCGCGCAGCACCTCGAAGCGCTCCACCAGCGCGGCGGGAATCTGCGACAGGTCCGCCATGCCGCCCGCGCCGTTGAGGGGAATGCCGTCCAGGAACACGAGCACGCCGTTGGCCGCGGCGCCGCGCACCACCAGGCTCTTGCTCTGCCCGTAGCCGCCGGAGTCCTGCACCGCGAGGCCCGCGGAGCCCACGAGCAGCTCGGCCGTGTCACGCGCCTCGCCCGCATGCTCGCGAGCGTCGATGATGGTGATGGCGCCAGTGGGGTCTCTCCGCTCCGGAGACTCCGGAGGCGGCGGTGTCTTCCCGCGCACGACGGTGGTGCGCGGAGCGGATGGCTCGGTGGGAGGCGTATCCGGCCCGGGCGCGCTGGAGGCCGCACCTGCCTCGGAGCCCGGCGCAGGCACATCCGCCGACGGACTCGCTCCAGACGCCGGGCCCGCCTCGGAGCTCGGCACGGGCGCAGCGGCGTCTCCAGGCGGCACCTCGCCACCGGCCTGCGCGTGCGCGACGAGCGGGATGTTGAGCGCCAGGCACGCCACGGGCCCGGCGAGGAAGGTCCACCGCATGCTCCGCCTTCCGCTCTCTCCATCGAAGAGAGAAGGCCACCCGCCCGCGCCGGTGAAAGCACGGTCGAACCCCTGGGCAGGTCTCCTGGCTGACGGGCTCCGGAGTCCGGCGCACGCCGCGCCGTTCCGGAAGGGGCCTTCCGCCTTCCCCCGGAGCGCCGCGAGGCCGCTGCCGGAGTGGCGACTGACCGAAGTCCCCGGCCCTGACCTCAGGGCTGCCCGTTCACAGTGGCGGGACCGCGCCGGATTCGCACCGGCTTCCCTCTTGAAAGCCCGACATGGGCACCCAAGGGCGCACCCCTTCTAGGGGGTCACCCCCCTCGCGTCAAGCGAGCCGGGGAGCGCAGCCCCGACGTGCGCACGTAGTGCTCGAAGGCGCACGCCTGGAGGAACACCAGCTCCACTCCGCCCAGCCGCAGCGAGTCCCGCTGGAAGAGCGGCGCCGACCGGCCGGGGACTATCAACACGCCCCCCTGGAACGTCCCGTTGTGGCTCTCCAGGTCCGTGACGCTCCACATGCCGGTGTGCGGCTCGCGCCGGAAACGCGCGTGCATGCGTGACACGGTGGGCTCCGACAGGACGATGTCGCACTCCGGGCTCCGGCCCACCGTCACCTCGGTGCCGCTGTCGCGCGGACGCGGGCGCACCTCGAAGACGAGCGGCTCCATGGAGCGGGCCTGGGGCCGCCGCCCCGTCTGCGTCAGTCGCTCCGTGCGCGCCACGGACGTCGGCAGCGCGGGCACGGACTCCCACACCAGCACGGGCCAGTGGAGGGTGCGCAGCAGGGCCTCACGGTCGACCAGCAACTGGGAGGTCAGGGTGGACAGGCGATGGAGCACCGGCACGTTCCTCCAGCGCGAACAAACGCGGAGCGAACCTGTGCATGGGGGTTCCGTCCGGACACCCCCTCCCGTTCATTTTCGTAGGACACAAGGGCCCTGACGCGCCAGCCCACCGTGGGATTCGCACCCACCCACGCCTTCGTCGACACACGGTGCGCCCACGTCCGGCGCTCCCGGGGCGCAGTCCGGGAGCACGCCCTCTTCGGGGGGGAGCCATTCCGCCTCGGGCCCCTCGTCCCCGATGAACAGGGGGCCGGAGCCCGCGTCCAGGACGATGATGCGAGCCACCGGGTCCTCCACGGCACAGCCCCCCACACACGCCAGGAGCCCCGCGAGGAGCAAGCCTCGAGGGCTGAGGGTGGGGCACCAGCGGAAACAGAAGCTCGGCACGTTGGAGGTCCGGTTCATCGCCTGTCACTCTCGCGCAGCCGGAAAGGGAGCGCCACTCACGGAAGAATCATGAACGCGACCGTCAGCCGCGGCCGCACGGCCCAGCCATCGTGCAGCGGGACGAAGTTCTCCCGGTTCCTGTCCACGTAGCCCAGGACGGGCCGGCCCAGGACGAGGTCCATGGCGGCGGAGCCCTCCACCGCGAAGCGCCGCGACAGGCGCCAGCGCACGGAGGTATCGGGGCCGGCGAGGAGCGCGGGGATGAAGCGCGGACTGGTGGCCTCGACGCCCCGGAACAGCGCGAAGGTGGTCCGCGCGAAGACGAGCAGGCCCGCCCCCGCGCCCACGCCCCACCGCAGCGGCCCGGAGCGCAGCACCGGCGTGTCCAGCCAGAAGCCGAAGGTGTACTGCTCCAACCGCACCTGGGTCCGGTCGTCGAAGATGTTGTCCGGCACGCCCGCGAGGAACTGGAAGCGCAGGCGCAGGAGCTGGCCCTCCCAGCCGGAGCCGAGCAGCAGGCCCTGATGGCCCGTCGAGGTGTACCCATCCAGCGCGGCCTGGGCGCCCACCATGAGCTGCCACTGCACGGACGCGCCCTCCGGCGCTGCCTCCGGAGCCGTGGGGGCGTCCTCCACGGGTGGAGGCGGAGTCTCCTCGGCCCGCGAGCCGGAACCGACGAGGAGCGCCACCACCCCTACGAGCCGAAGCCACCTGATGCCCGATGCCATGGCGCGGACGCTAACGCCCGCGGGCGGAGCGGGGAAGCCCCACGATGTCGTGCCGCTCGTCGCCACGGCCATCGCTCAACGCTGTGCGCTCGGGGCCGCGCGCAGCTCGCGGCTGACGCGCTCGGTCTCACGGAAGACGCGCAGCAGGTTGCCACCGAGAATCTTGTGGAGCTGCTCGCGGGTGTAGCCCCGGGCCATGAGGGCCTCGGTGATGCGGGGCAGGTCGGCCACGGAGTCGATGCCCTCGGGCGTGGAGGTGATGCCGTCGAAGTCCGAGCCCAGCCCCACGTGGTCCACGCCGGCCACCTTGGCGATGTGGTCGATGTGGTTGATGAGCGCGTCGAGCGGAGGCCGCTTCACCTTCGCCGCCCACTCCCAGTCCGCCGCCTGGGACAGGCGGAACTGCGTGGCGGGGTCCTTGTCCTTGTTCCGGGCCTCCAGCGCCTCGGTGGCGGTCTTCCGCTCGGGGGCCATGGCGGCGTAGCCCTTGCGGAAGTCGTCGTCGATGAAGGCGGAGAAGAAGTTGACCATCACGACTCCGCCATTGGCGGCGACGGCCTTGAGCATCTCGTCGGTCATGTTGCGCGGGTGGTCCGTCAGCGCGCGGGCGGACGAGTGTGACGCAATCACAGGCGCCTTCGTCACCTTCATCACGTCGAAGAAGGTGGAGTCGGCCACGTGGGAGATGTCCACGAGCATGCCCAGCCGGTTCATCTCGCGCACGACGTCGCGGCCGAAGTCGGTGAGGCCGCCGTGGTGCTTCACGTTGGCGTCGTTGATGTCGCCGGACGAGTCAGCCCACTCGTTGGTGTTGGACCAGGTGAGCGTCATGTACCGCACGCCCAGGCGGTAGAAGTCGCGCAGCACGCCCAGGTCGTTCTGGATGGCGTGGCCGCCCTCGACGCCCATCAGCGTGGCGAGCTTCTTCTGCTTGCCACTGCGCGCGGCGACGATGTCCTTCGAGGAGAGGGCCACCACCATCTCGTCCGGGTGGCGCTCCACCTGCTGGAGCACGGCGTCCATGAGGCGCAGGGCGCGGTGGGTGTACTGGCCGGCGAACTCCTTGGGCTCCACCCAGATGGAGAAGAAGGCGGCGCCCAGGTTGCCGGCGCGGGCGCGGGTGAGGTCCAGGTGGCCCACGCCGTTGGGCGGCTTGGAGCCCAGGTCGAAGCCCTCCTCGAGCATCCGCAGCGGCGTGTCCACGTGGGTGTCGATGATGAGCGCGGACTCGTGGACGGCGCGGGCCTTCGCGGAGACCTGCGTGGGCGCGGCGGGAGCAGTGGGCGCCGCGGCGAGGGCGGGAGCCCCCAACAGGAGCACGGAAGCGAGGACGGAGCGGTTCACTCGGGCACCTTGGAGAATACGGGACGAGGGGACTCTCCCATGAGCAGCGGACGGGATGAAGCCCGCTCTTGCCCCCTGAGAAGCCACTGGAGCATCCGCGCCCGTCCTCGCGGTGGGACGGTTTTCGCGAGCGTGCACGGTGCGTGGTGCGTGTCCCCGAGGAGGGCCGCGCTGGCACGCCGGCTGCTCATGGTGCGAGCGACCTCAGGCGGTCGAGCTGACGAGGCGGCCGCGCCGTGGTGGCGCGGTGAGGAGTGTGGAGGTGGTTGATGCTGACGGCGGGGAAGCGGTTGGCGGTGTTCTCCATTCGCGAGGGCAAGGGCGGGAGCATCTGGGTACGGGCGGGGAGCGCCTTCGTGAACAAGGATGGCTCGCTGAACGTGTTGCTGGATGTGCTGCCGCTGGACGGGAAGCTGCACGTGCGCGAGGCGGCGGAGAAGCGGGACACGGCGGCGGCGGGCAGCCGGTACGCGGGCGAGCCGGGCCTGGATTCGATGCCGGTGGGGGGCCACTCGTGAGGGCCCTGGGGGCGATGGGGGCTCTGGTGTTGAGCCTGCTGCTGTGCGGCCCCGGCGTGGCGGAGGCCGGCAAGCTGCGCACCCAGTACACCGGCACGGTGAACCTGAACGAGGCCACGGCGGAGCAGTTGGATTTGCTGCCGGGCGTCGGTGAGAAGGCGGCGCAGCGCATCATCGAGCATCGCAAGAAGCGGCCCTTCCAGCGCGTGGAGGAGCTGGTTCGGGTGAAGGGCTTCGGGAAGAAGAAGTTCCTCAAGCTCAAGGCGCACCTGGCGCTCGCGGGGCCTACCACCCTGAGGGTGGAGCAGGTGCCCGCCCCTCCCGAGGGAAAGGAGGTGGTCGCCACGAACAACTGAGAACCTGAAGGGAAACCCCGGCATGAGGGGCCGCCGCTCTGGATATCTGCTCCTCTCGTGGTCTGGAGCGGCGGCCCTGTCGTGCAACACCGCGTCAACGCGAAGCAGCCAGGGAGGCGTCCTGCGGGAGCGGTAGCCAACCCGGGGCATCTTGGTACTCTCCGCCGCCATGAACCGACGCATTGCGAATCTGCTCACCGCGCTGCCCGTCACGGCCGCGCTGGTTGCCCAGCCCGTGCTCGCGTGCACCAGCATGCTGGTGTCCAAGGGTGCCGCGGCGAATGGCGCCACCCTGATGACCTACTCCGCGGACGCGCACGAGCTGTACGGCGAGCTGTACTACACGCCCGCTCGCCGCCACGCGACGGGCGCCATGCGCGACATCCTCGAGTGGGACACCGGCAAGTTCCTCGGCCGGATTCCCCAGCCGGCCCAGACGTACTCGGTGGTCGGCAACATGAACGAGCACCAGGTCTCCATCGGCGAGTCCACCTTCACGGGCCGCGAGGAGCTGGAAGGGCCCGCGGGCATCGTCGACTACGGCTCGCTCATCTACATCGCCCTGGAGCGCTCGAAGACGGCGCGCGAGGCCATCCAGGTGATGACCAGCCTCGTGGCCGAGCACGGCTACGCCTCCACGGGTGAGACGTTCTCCATCGCCGACCCGAAGGAAGCCTGGCTGCTGGAGATGATTGGCAAGGGCAAGGGCCAGAAGGGCGCCGTGTGGGTGGCCCGCAAGGTCCCCGAGGGCTACCTCACCGCGCACGCCAACCAGGCACGCATCACGAAGTTCCCGCTCAACGAGCCGCAGGACACGCTCTACGCGCCGGACGTCATCTCCTTCGCCCGCGAGAAGGGCTGGTTCAAGGGCGCGGACAAGGACTTCAGCTTCGCGGACGCGTACCACCCGCTCGACTTCGGCGGGCAGCGCTTCTCCGAGGGGCGCGTGTGGAGCATCTTCCGCCGCGCGGCGCCCTCCCTGAAGCTGGGTGCGGAGTACGCGGACGGCTCGGCGCCGGGCAAGCGGCTGCCGCTGTGGGTGAAGCCGGACAAGGAAGTGTCCGTGCAGGACGCCATGGCGCTGATGAGAGACCACTTCGAGGGCACGCCGCTGGACATGACGAAGGACGTGGGCGCGGGCCCGTACGCGGCGCCCTACCGCTGGCGGCCGATGACGTGGGAGGTGGACGGGAAGAAGTACGTCCACGAGCGCGCCATCTCCACGCAGCAGACGGGCTTCTCGCTCGTCGCGCAGATGCGCGCGTCGATGCCGTCCGCCATCGGCGGGGTGCTCTGGTTCGGCGTGGATGACACGTCCATGACGGTCTACACGCCGATGTACGCGGGCATCCGCGAGGTGCCGCACAACTTCGCCCAGGGCGTGGCCAGCCGCGGCCAGTTCTCCTGGGACTCGTCCTTCTGGGTGTTCAACTGGGTGTCGAACCAGGCCTACGCGCGCTGGAGCGACATGTCCGTGGACGTGCAGCGCGAGCAGGGCGCGCTGGAGGGCCAGTTCCTCGCGGACCAGGGCGCCATCGAGCAGGCCGCCATGGAGCTGTACAAGCGCAGCCCCGAAGACGCGCGCAAGTACCTCACGGACTACTCCGTCAAGCAGGGCGAGAAGGTCCACAACCGCTGGCGCAAGCTCGGTGAGACGCTGCTCGTGAAGTACATCGACGGCAACGTCCGCGACGAGCAGGGCAAGGTGAACCACCCGAAGTACTCCGACGAGTGGTACCGCCGGATTGCCAGGGAGAAGGGCAAGGCGCTGGAGATGCCGCCCGAGCCGAAGAAGGAGGAGCCCGCCCCCGTGGCCGCTCCGGCCGCGCCCGTCGCCCCGGCCCAGAAGCCCGGGTCGAAGCCCACCGTGGCCCCGGCGCCGTAGCCGGCCCCACGGCTTCGCACCCCAGGCCCTTCCCGGCTCACGGGGAGGGCCTTTTTTACGTCTTGAGAACCGCGCGGCCGGGACGCCCGGGGGCTCCCACAGCAGGCAGAGGGCCGGCCCGTCGCTTGCTGGTGACCACCAGACAACGGATTTTGCTCAGCAGGGGACGTCGTGAAGCGGTAGACCTCGTGGAACACCAACGACTGGAGAAGACAGGGAGGCGGCAGGTGAAGGATGATGTACCCATGAAGGACACGGCCAGCGACGAGCCGGCACCGCACGAAGGCGAGCGACCCAAGGGCCCCCCGCTCGGAGAGGTGCTCGAGTTCATGCGCCTGCTCTGGGCCGTGGACCACGGGCTCCAATCCACCTCCAAGCGCATGGAGTCCACGCTCGGGCTCACCGGCCCGCAGCGGCTGGTCGTGCGCCTGGTGGGCCGCTTCCCCGGCATCACCGCCGGCACGCTCGCGCAGATTCTCCACGTCCACCCCAGCACCCTCACCGGCGTCCTCAAGCGCCTGGAGAAGCGGGGCCTGCTGGAGCGCAAGTCGGACCCGCTCGACGGGCGCAAGGCGCTGTTCGCCCTCACCGACACGGGCCGCTCGCTCGACATCCCCTCCGAGGGCACGGTGGAGTCCGCCGTGCAGCGCGTCCTCTCGCGCATGTCGCGCACGCGCATCCTCTGCACCCAGGACGTGCTCACCGCGCTCGCGCAGGAATTGGGCGGCGTCCCCATGCCGGAGGACGAGCCCGGCGAGAACGGCGCCCGGAAGCCCGCCACGCGCTGACCGGCCGCCCGCCCCCCTCCCCTGCCCCTGGGAGGGGCGCCCCGGAAGGGCCAGGCCTCTTCTCGCGTTGCCTCCCGGACCCTCCCCCTTCCGCCTCCTTCCGAAGCCCGACACCGTGGGCACCCTCCCGTGAGTCCCTGGGAGCGGGTGCCCTCGCGCCGGACGTCGGGCTGCTAGAGAATCGGGAAATAGGCCGCCCTGGCACGGGTTGGCTCGTCACTGAGCGGACAGGACAGCGTGAACCTCGACACCCCGCAGACCCCAGGCCCCGAGCTGCCGCCCCCGCCTCCCCCGCCCCCTTCCGCGCCGGCTTTCCGGGCCACCGGACGGGGCTCGCCGGGGGTGGAGGCCCTCCTCGCCGCGGTGCGCACCCGCCAGCGCCGGCACCTCTGGGCGCAGGGCGGCATGCTGGGCGCCTCGGCGGCGCTGGTGCTCTTCGTGGCCGCGGGCTTCCTCGGCCTCGTGGCCCCGCGCCTGGGCGGCCCGGTGCTGTGGCTGGCCCTCCCCGTGGGCGTGGCCGTGACGTGCGTCTTCGGCCTGTGGCTCGCGAAGCAGCAGGTGGGCGACGATGTCCGCACCGCGCGGCTGGTGGGCCAGCGCCGCCCGGAGCTGTCGCTGGACGTGCTGGCCGCCGTGGAATTGAAGCACGAGCGCGGCCCCCAGGCCGGCTGGTCCTCGGACCTGGCCGGCGCCTTCCTCCAGCAGATGGACACCCGGGTGCGCACGGTGGACGTGCGCTCCGTGGTGGACGGGCGCCCGGTGCGCCGCGCCGCGCTCGCGTCCGGCGGCGTGCTGCTGGCGCTCGCGGTGCTGATGGTGCTGGTGGGCGGCCGGTGGAGCGCGGGCATGGCCCGCATCCGCGAGGTGGCCAAGAGCCCCGAGGCCCAGGCACAGGCCGAGCCGATTACCGGCGACATCGAGCTGACGTACCGCTACCCCGCGTACACGGGCCTGGCCCAGCGCACCGTGCCCGGCACCAACGGCGAGGTGAGCGCGCCCGCGGGCACCGAGGTGCTCCTCAAGACGCGCTCGGACCGCGCCGTGGAGCGCGCGGACGTGGTGGTCAACGGCCAGGCGCAGCCCCTCAAGGTGACGGAGAACCGGGACCTGGAAGGCGCCTTCCTCGCGAAGCAGTCCGGCCACTACCACTTCGTCTTCTACGGGCCGCGCGACAAGCTCCTCGTCACCGGGCCTGAAATCGCCCTCAACGTGGAGGCGGACAAGGCGCCGCAGGTGGCGCTGATGACGCCCGCGATGGAGCTGGAGGTGGACCCCGGCCAGAAGGTGACGCTCAAGTACGAGGCCACCGACGACTACGGCCTGTCCGGCCTCGCGCTCGTCTTCCGCACGCCCGGCACGCAGAAGGAGACGCGCGTGCCGCTGCCCCGCGAGGACGGCCGCCGCAACCGCGCCACCTTCACGTGGGATTTGGGCACGCTGAAAATCCAGCCGGGCGACCGCGTCACCTACTACGTGGAGGCGCAGGACAACGACGCGGTGGAGGGCCCCAAGAAGGGCGTCAGCCGCACGCAGGTGCTGCGCGTCTACTCCGCCGCCGAGCACCTCCGCGCCGCGCTGCAGAAGGCCGAGCAGCTCTGGGGCCGCATGGTGGACCACCTCGCCGACCGCCTGGAGGGCCCGGACCGCGCGAAGCAGAAGGACCCGCAGGCCGTCGCCGCCGCGGCCTCCGTGGACACCAGCGGCCAGCAGTTGATGACGGACATGCGCACGCTCGCCCAGGAGCTGGCCCGCGAGCGCGACGTCCCCAGCGAGCTGGTCTCCGCGCTGAGCCACATCTCCGAGTCGCTGGGCAGCCACATCTCCGGCACCGCGGACTTCCGCCGCCTCTACCTGCGCACCCAGCGCGCGCGGGGCGAGGACTGGGGCACCGGCAACCGCCTCACCGCCGTCGTCAACGAGGAGGTGGACGAAGCGGAGAAGGACATCCTCTACCTGGAGTCGCTGCTCGACAGGCAGAAGCTGGAGGCCCTCCAGGAGCTGGCCAAGCAGCTCGCCAACGAGCGGCGCGAGCTGGCCAACCTCGTCGAGCAGTACAAGAACAAGCCCGACGAGGAGTCACGCCAGCTGGTGATGGAGCAGATTCAGCAGCTCAAGGCTCGCATCAACGAGCTGATGCAGCGCATGGCGGAGATGCGCAAGGGCATTCGCGACGAGCACTTCAACGCCGAGGCCCTCAACGAGATGATGAAGGAGCAGGACCTCCAGAGCGCCATGGACGAGGTGGAGAAGCTGATGCGCGAGGGCAAGACGGACGAGGCCCTGGCGAAGCTCCAGCAGCTCGGCATGCAGATGGACGAGATGCTCCAGAACCTGGACAAGGAGAACAGCGAGTTCGGCTCCGAGCAGCACCCCGAGCTGGCCGAGAAGTTCGGCAAGTTCATGGAGGAGCTGCAGAGCACCGTGCAGGAGCAGCAGAAGGTCGCGGACCAGACGCGCCAGCTCAGGGACCAGGCCCGCTCGCAGAACCGGGAGCGGCTGGCGGAGAAGGGCAAGGCCGCGAAGGACGAGCTGATGCGCAAGGTCCAGCAGGCCCAGGAGGACTACAAGAAGCTGCAGCCCGAGCAGCTCAACAGCCGCGCCGCGCGCCCGCTGGAAGAGGCCCAGTCCGAGCTGCAGAACGTGGAGAACGCGCTGAAGGTGAATGACTTCGACCTCGCGGCCGAGGCCGCCGCGCGCGCCGAGGACGCGGCCCGGCAGCTGTCCATGATGGGCGAGCAGCAGCGACAGCTCGACGAGATGTTCGGCAACCCGCCCGAGGTGCGGCAGCAGTCCGCCAACCTCGCGCAGCGGCTGGAGCGCGACGCGAAGAACGTGGAGGAGGTCAACAAGCAGCTCCAGTCCCTCTTCCCGCCGCCGGGCTCGCAGCTGTCGCAGCAGGAGAAGCAGCAGCTCCAGCAGCTCGCGCAGCAGCAGGGCCAGTTGGAGCAGCGCGCGCAGGGCCTGCGCCAGCAGATGGAGGAGATGCAGCAGATGGCGCCCCTCTTCGGTGAAGAGGCCACGCAGCAGATGGAGGGCGTGGGCCAGCGCATGGGCGAGGCCTCACAGCGGATGCAGGGCAAGGACCCGGGCCGCGGCTACGGCGAGCAGCAGGCGGCACTCGAAGGGCTGCGCCAGTTCCAGCGGCAGATGCAGGAGGGACAGAAGGGCGGCAAGGGCGGCCTGCCCCTGCCCATGGGCTCGGGCGCGCGCAGGCAGGAGGGCAACGGGAGGGACCCGCGCAACCAGGTGGAGCTGCCGGATGAAGACGC
Organism: Pyxidicoccus sp. MSG2; assembly: GCF_026626705.1. NCBI lineage: Bacteria > Pseudomonadati > Myxococcota > Myxococcia > Myxococcales > Myxococcaceae > Pyxidicoccus > Pyxidicoccus sp. MSG2. The sequence continues at coordinate 7,077,898 of NZ_JAPNKC010000001.1, read as the reverse complement.
CTTCCAGGCGCCGAAGGAGTTCCGCAAGGACCTGCTCGACGCGATGAAGCAGGGCGCCCCGGAGAAGTACCGCGAGCAGGTGAAGCGCTACTACGAGGAGCTGGTGAAGTGAGCCCCGCCATGAAGCACCCCGCGCCCGTGCGCGCCGCCTTCCGAGCCTCTTTCGCGGTGCTGGCCGTGACGCTCTTCTGCGTACCGCCCGCGGCGCTGGCGCAGGACGCGCTCAAGGACGAGGTGAAGGAGCGGCTGGGCCGCGTGGAGCAGTCCCTGGAGGACTGGGACGTCCCCGGCGCCAAGCGCGAGCTGTCCGAGGTGGAGCCGCTGGTCCCCGCGGAGCTGGAGCCGCTCAAGTACTACCAGGGTCGCGTGGCCTTCGAGGAGGGGCGCTACGACGACGCGGTGTCCCTGCTGGAGGGCGCCAACATCGAGGACAAGCCGGGCAGCTACCTGCGGCTGGCCAAGGACACGCGCGACATCACCCGGAGACACCAGCGCGCGGAGAGCGAGCACTTCATCTTCTTCTACCCGAACGGGAAGGAGGAGGTGCTGGTGCCCTACGCGCTGGAGACGCTGGAGTCCATCCACCGCGCCATGGCGGAGGACCTGGGCTGGACGCCGCCCAACGGGAAGATTCGCGTCGAGGTGGTGAACAACGCGCGCGAGCTGTCCAAGGTGAGCACACTCACCGAGAAGCAGATTCGCACCACCGGCACCATCGCCATCTGCAAGTTCAACAAGCTGATGGTGACCAGTCCCAAGGCCGTGGCGCAGGGCTACGACTGGCAGGACACGCTGGCGCACGAGTACATCCACCTCGTCATCAGCCAGTCGAGCCGCAACACGGTGCCCATCTGGCTGCACGAGGGCATGGCCAAGTTCCTCGAGTCGCGCTGGCGCGGCAAGGGCGGCATGGCGATGACGCCCTCCACGCTGGCCCTATTGGGCAAGCGCGTGAAGGCGGACACGCTCATCCCCTTCGAGAAGATGCACCCGTCCATTGCCCTGCTGCCCACCGCCGAGGACGCGGCCGTCGCGTTCGCCGAGGTGTTCTACGCCATCGACTACGTGCACCAGACGAAGGGCTCGGCGGGGCTGCGCACCATCATCCACGAGCTGAAGGGCGGGCAGAAGGACCGCAAGGCAGTGGAGGCGGCCACGGGCATGCCCTTCGCCCTCTTCGAGAAGACCTGGCTGGCCCACATCAAGAAGCAGCCCTTCCCCCAGGAATTGCTGCCGCGCGAGGAGCGCGTGGTGCTGAAGGAGGACGCCAAGGGCAAGGTGAAGGACGAGAGCGAGAAGAAGGGCCGCGAAATCTCCTTCGGCGACTTCGACAACGTGGCGGAGGTGCCGGCGCGCCGCTTCGCGCACCTGGGTGAATTGCTGCGCGAGCGCAACCGCGTGAAGGCCGCGGCGGAGGAGTACGCCAAGGCCCACAAGCTGGTGGGCGACAAGTACGAGTCCATCTCCAACAAGTACGCGCTGGCGCTCCTGGAGCTGCGGCGGCTGGACGAGGCGGAGAGCGTGCTGCGCGGCAGCCTGCGCGTGTACCCGGGCTCGCCCTCCACCAACGTGCACCTGGGCCGCATCCTCATCTTCCGCAAGGACTACCCGAAGGCGAAGGTGGCGTACCTGGAGGCCCTGGCGTCGGACCCGTTCGACCCGGAAATCCACCTGGCCCTCACGCGCATCCACGGCGCGCTGGGCGAGACGGCGCTGGCCTCGCGCACGCGCACGGCCACCGTGCAGCTCACCAACCTCAAGCCCGAGCAGGTGGACCACGCGGCCCAGGTCTTCCTCAACGAGGAGGAGGAGCTGTCGGAGATGAACGTCGGCGCCACCCCCGCCGCGCAGCCACAGCCCGCGCAGCCGCCGGCCCCGAAGCCCGACGCGGGGCGCTGACGCCGCCTGCCCCCCAGGCAGGAGTCCTCGTCACATCCACAATCGGGGCGCATTTTCGCACCCATGACGCACCGCACCTCCGGGTCGTTCCGGGAGGCGTGGCTTCGTTGCATGATGCCGCGCCATGACGCTTCGGACTTTGACGCTGACCACGGTTCTCGCCTTCGGCTCGCTGCTGGCGGGCTGCTCCAACAACGCGGACTCCATCTGCGAGAAGCGGCAGAGCTGCTTCGACGACAACCTCGACACCGGGCAGTGCGCCGAGAAGATCGACAAGTGGATCAAGGACAAGGACGAGGACCGGCGCAGGGAACGCGTGGAGGACTGCGCGCGCTGCATCGACGACCGTTCCTGTGCGGAGGTCCTCGAGAGCTGCATCGACGAATGCTACGACATCCCCTCTTGAAGTGAAGCCCTGCCACCGCCGGGGCCCGCGTGCGAAGGCGGGCCCCGGACGGCGTGACTCACGCGGCTACTTGCGCGTCCACTGGTCCAGCCAGGCCAGCACCTCTTCGTGCCACTGCACGCTGTTGGCCGGCTTCACCACCCAGTGGTTCTCGTCCGGGAAGTAGAGCAGCTTGGAGGGGATGCCCCGCCGCTGCAGCGCGGTGAAGGTGGCCAGCCCCTGCGTCTCCACCACGCGGAAGTCCTGGCCGCCGTGCACCACCATCATCGGCGTCTTCCACTTCGCCACGAACTCGCTGGGGCTGTGCTTGCGGTAGGCCTCGGGCTTCTCCCACGGCGTGCCGTTGTGTTCCCACTCGGGGAACCACAGCTCCTCCGTGTCGTAGTAGCCCATGTGCTCGTCGAAGATGCCGTCGTGGTTGACGAGGCACTGGAAGCCGTCCGCCCAGTTGCCGGCAATCCAGTTGATCATGTACCCGCCGTAGCTCGCACCCAGCGCGCAGCGGCGCTGCTTGTGGATGAACGGGTAGCGCTCCATCGCGGCGGCGAGGCCCTTCTTCAAATCTTCCAGCGGCTTGCCGCCCCAGTCGTCGCGGATGGCGTCGGTGAAGGCCTGGCCGTAGCCGGTGGAGCCGTGGAAGTCGACCATGACGGCCACGTAGCCGCGCGCCGCGTACACCTGGGGGTTCCACCGGTAGTGGAAGTGGTTGCCGAAGGAGCCCTGCGGGCCACCGTGGATGAGGAAGGCCAGCGGATACTGGCGCTTCGCATCGAAGTCCACGGGCTTCACCACCCAGGCGCGCACCGTCTCGTTGTTCCAGCCGGGGAACTCGAACTGCTCGAAGGCGCCGAAGCGGATGCGGGCCAGGGCGTCCTGATTCACCTGCGTGAGCTGGCGCGTGCCGGTGCCGTCCGCGTTCATCACGAACAGGTCCGCGGGCGAGTCCAGGTCGTCATGCACGTAGACGACGCGGCCACCGCCCGCCGGCTGCGGGCTGTCGTCGGTGCCGTCCTTCGTGAGCTGGCTCACCTTGCCGCTGGCCACGTCCAGCGCGAAGACGGGCTGGATGCCGAGGTGGTTGGCCGTCGCGTAGAGCGTCTTGCCGTCCGCGCTCCACGCGAGGGCGCCGGCGGAGCGGTCCCACTCCTCGGCGAGCACGCGCTCCTGGCCGCCGGGCCACGTGCGCAGGATGACGCGGTAGCGGTCCGCCTCGTAGCCGGGGCGGGACATGGCGAGGTAGGCCAGCGTCTTACCGTCCGGACTGAAGACGGGGCTGGTGTCGGTGGCGCGGTTCTTCTCGGTGAGCTTGCGCGGCTTCGCCTTGCCGTCCACCGGGGCGAGGAAGAGGTCCAGGTCGGTGGACCAGGACTCGGCGCGGCCCACGTCGCGGGCGGTGAAGACGACGCTCTTGCCGTCCGGGGTGAAGGTGAACTCCTCCGAGCCGCCGAAGGGCTTGGAGGGGCCGTCCGCATCCAGGCCCTTCATCACGTCCACGGGCGTGCCGCCGGCCACGGGGACGACGAAGACGTGGGAGCGCTTGCCGTCCTTCCACCCGTCCCAGTGGCGCACGAAGAGCTTGTCGAAGCTGCGGCCGGAGGACTTCTTCTTGTTGGAGCGCTCCGCGTCGCGCTGGGTGTTGCACTCCAGGCTGGCGCAGTCGGGGAACACGTCCATGGCCACGGCGAGCTGGCTGCCGTCGCCGGACAGGCGGAAGGCCCCCACGTCGAGGGGGAGCTTCGTCACCTGCTGGGGCTCGCCGCCGTCCACGGGCAGGCGCCACACCTGCGAGGAACCGCCGCGCGAGGAGAGGAAGAAGAGGCTCTTGCCGTCCGGGGCCCAGGTGGGCTCCGAGTCCGAGTCCGGGTGGGAGGTGAGCTGGCGCGGAGCGCCCTGCCCGTCGAGGTTGACGAGCCACAAATCATTGCGGCCGCGGTTGGCCTCCATGTCGGTGGTGCGCAGGACGTAGACAATCTGCTGACCATCCGGGGAGACGCGCGGGCCGCTGAGCCGGCGCATCGTGACCTGGTCCTGGATGGTGTACGGCTGGGGCCGGGCCGGCGCCGGGGTGGCGCCAAGGGCCAGGGCCGCGAGTAGCGACAGCGGCAAGGTGAGTCCTCCTGGGTGGGCCCGCGTCCTCCGGGGGGTTGGGCGCGGGCGTGCTTTCGGACGTGGACGCTGCCCGCTCGGCCGGGCGCTGTCCACCACGTGTCACCGGGAGTACGCGTGACGCGCCGCGGCCTTCACGTCGCCATGACGCCGCGGCGCGACGGTGTTACAGGCAGGGGCATGAGCGAGCCCATCATCGTCCGTGTCTGGTCCGACTTCGTCTGACCCTGGTGTTACGTCGGCCTCGTGGAGGTCGAGAAGCTGAAGAAGGAATACGACGTACAGGTGGACTGGCGTCCATTCTTCCTGCGCCCGGAGACCCCGCCAGAGGGACTGCCCCTGCCGGCCTACGTGCGCGAGCGGATGAAGGACCCCAACAACCCGCTGAAGCGCCGCGCGGCCGCGGCCGGGCTGACCATGGTGGAGCGGGAAGTCATTCCCTCCACCCGGCGCGCCCACCAGGCCGCGGAGTACGCCCGCGAGCAGGGGAAGCTGGAGCCCTTCAACGCGGCCATCCTCCGGCGCTACTGGAGCGAGGGCCAGGACCTCTGGCAGTGGGACACGCTGCGGGGCGCGGCCGAGGAGTCCGGGCTGAATCCGGATGACGTGCAGCGCGCCGTCGAGGAGGGCCGGTACAAGGAGGCCGTGGAGGACTCCGTGAAGCAGGCCCATGAATTGGGCATCAACGCGGTGCCTACGTTCATCCTCGGGGACAAGTTCGGGCTCCAGGGCGCGCAGGACTACTCCGTCTTCAAGCAGGCGATGCAGCGGCTGGGCGTGAAGCCCCGCTCGGAGTCCTGAGGGGCTTTCCTGTCCCCCGGGAGTGACTTAGGAACAGGGGTGCGATGACCACCCCTCCGAGCCCCGAGTCCTTCCACATCGAGGTCGTCAAGCTGCTGCTCCAGGTCGCCACCAGCGATGACCGCATCACCCACGAGGAAATCCAGCACCTCGTGGCGGCCGCGCGCGGCATGAGCGTGCCGCTGGAGGAATTGGCCGCGATGACGCGGTGCTTGAAGAATGGCGAGCCGCTGCCCGCGCCGAACCTGGGCGTGCTGCGCGCCAACCCGGCCGCGGCCATCCAGGCGGCCCGGGAACTCATGGCCAGCGACAGCCACGTGCAGGGAGAGGAAATCGAGATGCTGCGGCAGTTGCGCGAGCTGCTCGGCGTCACGGGCTGAGGGAGCGGGCTCACAGCCCCTTCAGCAGCACCAGCATGCGGCCCAGCGTCTCCGCGCCGCCCTTCCCCGCCAGGCCCTGCGCGAGCGAGTGCAGCTCCGGCGCCTGCTCCACGTGCTTCGCGACGAGCTGGAAGCACTCCACGGCGGCGGCGTCCAGTTGCGCTCTGGCCTCCGCCGAGTCCTCCACTCCGCACAGCGCCACCACCGTCGGGTGGCCGAAGAGCGTCCAGCGCAGCACGGCCGCGCGCAGCGTCAGGCGGAACACGTAGTCCAGCAGCGTGGGCGCGTCGGTGAAGGGGTGGCGCAGCCAGTGGTTCACCGCGTGGTGGCGGAAGTACTGCTCCACGCGCTCGGAAAGGGACGGCACCAGCTTCGCGCAACGCTCGGAGTGGATGCGCCAGACCTCGTCCGGGACTTCCGCGCCGCCGTAGGACGCGAGCGCCGCACGCGCGAGCACCGCGAACCGCTCGCTGCGCACCGCGCCGACCCGGGCCTTCAGCACGGTGGCGCAGATGGCCGCCCACGGGCCTCCTGGCAGCGCGATGGCGGAGAAGCCGGCATGCAGCTCCGCCAGCGTTTCCGGCGCGTCGAAGGAGCGGAGCACGTCGGCGAGCAGTGTCTCGGCTCCGATGCGCGCTGCCTCCGGATGCCGCCCCGCCGGCAGCGCCTCAGCGCCGTCTGGCTGCGACCCGGACAGCAGTGCCTCTGCCCCGCCGCTGAACGCCTCCGTGCCCCGGAAGTAGAACCCATCCAGCCGGAGCGCGAGCTGCCCCAGCGCGAACAACCGCGAGGCGAACGGCACCTCTCGCCGTTGCAGGAGTCGCACCGCCACGGCACGCACGGCCTCCGCGTTCCCCGTCCACGCATCGCCCCCGAGCCGCCGCGCAAGCTCCGGACGCACGGCCACGTCGTCGGACACGGGCACGGGTTCCACGCCGTCCTCCGCGAGCAGGCACAGCCGCGCCACCTCCGGGCACGCGAGCGAGCCGACCACCTCCAGCCGCTCGTCCCCCCGCGTGGCCACGCGGGGGAACGTGGCGCACGCATCCGGAAGCACCGCCTCACCATGCGCCCGGTGCAGCGAGCACAGCTTGCGCTCGTCCAGGAACACGCAGTGCCCGTCCTCGCGCTTGGCGATGACCGCGGCCTCGGCACCGGGCCCGCTGCCTTCGTCCGGCCGGATGAACGCCTCCACCCGCGCCGCGTCCGGACCGCCCGCCACCGCGTCGCGCAGGCGAGTCCAGCGCGCCTCGCTCACGGTGACGACGAGCCCCGCGCAGCAGGTGTCCTCGCACGCATCCGCGAGGCACCTGAACCGCGTCATGTACCGGGGCGCGGTGGCCGTCATGGCGTGAGCGCTACTTGCGGCCCAGCGCCTTCTTGACGAAGCCCCAGAAGCCGCCGGCGCGCTCCTTGAGGTCGGCGCCGCGCCGGTCCTCCGCCGCCTTCACCGACTCCTTGGTCACCTGGAGCTGCTTCTGCAGCTCCTCGGGCGAGTAGCGCGTGGCCAGCGTGGCCTTCACTTCCTTGCGCGTGGAGTACTCGCGCGCCTCCACGTGCAGCACGCACTCGGAGTCGAGCTTGATGGTGACGGCGACGCGCACCGCGCCCTTGGGGCCCTTCGGCAGGCCCTCGATTCGCACCGTGCCCAGGTACTCGTTGGCGGAGATGTGGTTGTCCTCGCCCTGGAAGATGGACAGCTCGAGGAACTCCTCGTTGTCCTTCGTCGTGTTGATGGCGAAGGAGCGCTGCGCGGGCAGCGGGCTGTTGCGCTCGATGACGCGCTTGAAGGCGCCGCCGGGCATGGCCACGCCCACCGTCATGGGCAGCACGTCGATGAGCACCACGCTGCTCACCTTGTCCACCGAGCCCGAGTAGAGCGCCGCGCCCAGGGCCACCGCCTCGTCGGCGTTGACGCTGGCCTGCGGCCCCTTGCCGAACAGCCCCTTCAGCTTGTCGCGCACCAGGGGCATGCGGCTCATGCCGCCCACGAGGATGATGTCATCCACCTCGGAGGCCTTGAGCTTCGCGTCCAGCAGCACGTCCCGCACCACGTCCACGGTGCGGCTGAGCAGCGGGTCGCAGATCTTCTCCAGCTCCTGCCGCGTCATCACGACGCGCAAATCCCGGGGCCGCCCCGCCTCGTCCATCATCAGCATGGGGATGTGGACCTCGAAGGTGGCGCGCTCGGAGAGGGCCATCTTCGCGCGCTCGGCCGCGTCGCTCACGCGAGACAGGGCGATGCCGTCACCGGAGAAGGCGATGCCCTCCTTCTCCTGGAAGCGCGCGAGGAGCGAGTCGACGATGAGGTTGTCGAAGTCGATACCGCCCAGGAAGATGTCGCCGCCGGTGCCGAGCACCTCGAAGACGTTCTTCTCGATTTTGAGGATGGTGGCGTCGAAGGTACCGCCGCCGAGGTCGTAGACGAGGACCTTCTTGTTCAGCTCGCGGTTGAGGCCGTAGGCGAGCGCCGCGGAGGTGGGCTCGTTGAGGATGCGCTCCACCTTGAGCCCGGCGAGGACGCCAGCCTTGCGGACGGCCTCACGCTGCGGCTCGGAGTAGTACGCGGGCACCGTCACCACCGCGCGCTCCACCTTCTGGTTGAGGTGGGCCTCCGCCATCTCCTTGCACTCGCGGAGGATGATGGCCTGCACCTCCTCGAGCGACAGCACGTTGTCGCCCAGGCGCACGGCGGCACGGCCCGCGGCGTCGGGGACGATTTCGTAGTGGAAGCGCTCGCGGACCTGGTTCACCACGGCGCTGTCGTAGGGACGGCCCACCAGCCGCTTCGCGCCGTAGATGGTCTGCTGCGGGCGCAGCACGAGCTGGTTCTTCGCGCGGTGGCTGACGAGCAGCTTGTTCTGCGCGTTGAGCGAGATGACCGACGGAATCGTGTTGTAGCCCTCGCGCGAGCGCAGCACGAGCGGCCGGCCGTTGGTGAGCAGCGCCACGCACGAGTTGGTGGTGCCCAGGTCGATGCCGATGACCGGGCCCGTGCCGCTGAGCTGCCCGGGCGGCGGAAGGAAGATGGTCCTCGGCAGGCCGCGCTCGTCCAGCGCGGGCGCGACGGGTGCCTGTTTCGCCGCGGCCGGGGTGAGCAGCGTGGGCGTGCCCAGGGGCTCGGGAACGCGCGGGGCCTCGCGGCGCACGTTGGGCAGCGACGGCGCGGGCGGCGCAGGGGGCGCCACGGGAGGAGGCGGAGGGCGGACTGCCGGGGCGGCCACCTGCGGCGCGGGCGGAGGCGCCACGGGCCGGGCAGGCGCCGGTGGGGCCTTGGCGGCGGGAGCGGGTGTGGGGCTGGCAGACCCGAACGCGTCGTCGTCCGACAGGTCCAGGTCGAACTCGATGCTGCCGCCCGTGGAGCGGGCCGCGGCGGGGGCCGGAGGCGGCGTCACCGGAGCCGGAGCCGACATGGCCGCGCGGGGCGGAGGCGGAGGCGCCACGGGAGGGGCCTCCTCCATGGCGTCGGACAGGTCCAGGTCGAACTCGAAGCTGCCACCCGAGGAGCGGGCCTCTGCGGGCGCCGGAGGCGGCGCCACGGGTGCCGGCGCGGCGCGAGGCGGCGGAGGCGGCGCGGCCACCGCGCGAGGGGCCGGAGGCGGCGCCACCGCGCGAGGCGGCGGCGCCTCTTCCGCGGCGTCGCCGAAGTCCAGCTCGAACTCGATGCCGGCACTGGGCGACGACTGAGCGGGAGGCGGAGGCGGAGGCGCGACGCGCGGCGGAGGCGCCGCGGCACGGGGCGCCTCTTCCACGGCATCACCGAGGTCCAGCTCGAACTCCAGGGCCCCGCCCGAAGGAGAAGGGCCGGTGGAGGGCGGCTCGAGCTCCACCGTGAAGCCGATCTCGATGGGTGGCTCGTCGAGCGGCAGGTCCATGGCCACGGGCGTGCCGACGACGGGGGCCTCCATCTCGAAGTCGAACCCGGGCAGCGGCTCGTCCCCGTCCGGCGGAGTGGGCGGAGGCGGCGTGCTCGCGATGAGCTCGTCGAGTGGGATGTCCACGTCGTCGTCCGCGACGGGCGGAGGCGTCGTGTACGCGGCGGAGGCCGGCGTGGGCGTCGGGGGCGAGAAGTCGAACGTCTCGTCCGCCATGGACGTGGACGGGGCGGGCCCGTCCGACGACTCCAGGTCATCGAAGAGCGAGTCGAGCGCCATGCCCCCCGAGGCGCGCTGCGTCGGCGCCGGGGCCGCGGGGCGCACGGGAGCGGGAGGCACGGGGGCGGATGTCGGCGTGGGCCGCGCCTGCACGGGGGCGGCGCGGGGGGCCACGGGCGCCACGGCGGGAGCGACAGCGGGCGCCACCGAGGGCGCGATGGAGGGCAGCGGCGTCACGGCGGACACGGCGGCGTCCGACTTGCGCTGCAGGAGCATCATGTCCACGAGCGCGCGGCTGGCGGTGTCGAGCTCCTCGAACTGGAGTCCCATGCCAGGAGGCCCGGCCGGGTCTCCGACCTCGCGGACCCAGCGCACCACGGCGGCGCCGCGCAGCACGCGCACGCCTCCGGCGATCTGTACCTCGAACTTGACGGGTGTCCCCACGGGCTGTGGGGTGCGCGAGCGGACGAACATCCCACCCGGGCTCAGGTTGGTGGCGAACTCCTCCGCGAAGCTCCCCACCGTTTCATGCTTGAGCTTCACCAGCAGACCCACTGCTTTGCGGTCCGTGGTGCGCCTGCCTTGATCCATAGCGCCCGACAATCGCGGTACATGACGCCGCGCTCAAGAGGGTTTTGACCCCTCGGCTGGCCGCCCGGCGGTTGGACGACGGCAGGTGCGCAGTTTCCTACCTGCACCTTCCTGTATCTTGCTGACCCTCGCAGGAGCCCTTCATGAGCGCTGCCACCCTCACCGCCGCCGCGCCGGCCCGCTCGGGCTGGCTCGTGGACCGGCGGCACGACCTGATTTCCACAGTGGGCGGGGCCGCCGCGAGCTTCGCGTTGGTCGGGCTGCATGTCTGGGGTGGCGTCAGCAGCCTGGTGCTGTGGTGGGCGTGGGTGCTGGCGCTGGACGGGCCGCACCTGTTCGCCACGGTGTCGCGCACGTACCTGGACGCGCGCGAGTGGCGGACGCGGCGCCGGTTGCTGCTGGGCAGCCTGGGGTGGTTCGCGTCGGGGCCGCTGTGCTTCGGCGTGTCGGCGCTCTTGGGGACGAAGGTGCCCTTCGTGGTGTTCCTGACGCTCGCGTCGCTGTGGGCGTACTGGCACGTGGTGCGGCAGCACTACGGCATCATGGTGCTGTACCAGCGCAAGGGCGGCGAGTCGTCACCGGGGGACCGGAAGCTGGACAGCGTGACGCTGTACACGGGGCTGCTGGCGCCGTTCGTGGCGTTCGCGGTGACGCACCCGACGGCGCGCAGGCAGTTGGGGCTGACGGGCGAGCCCACGTGGGAGCCGGTGGTCGCGGGGGCATGCTTCGCGCTGGTGGGGGCGCTGGTGGTGCTCTACGCCGTGCGGCAGGTGCTGCGGTGGCGGGCGGGCCAGCGGGTGAACGGGCCGAAGATGCTGATGATGGGCGCGGCGCTGGGACTGACGGCGGTGGTGTTCTGGCCGTCGGTGTCGGCGCGCATGGACTTCATCATGTTCGCCGTGGCGGTGACGGCGTTCCACAACGTGCAGTACCACGGCGTGGTCTGGTTCTATCACCGCAACCGCTACCACTCGGCCGGGGTGGACCCGAAGGCTTTCGGCTGGGCGCCGAAGGTGAGCCGGCGCTTCGTCATCTACGCGGTGTGTGGCGTGGTCTTCACGCTGCTGTACCGGGGACTGGGCTGCGGCTTCGGCGCGCACCCGGGCTGCGGCGGGTTCGACCTGCGGGTGCCGCTGGGGGCGGGGCTGACGCTGAGGGACTTGATGGGGGGCTTCATCTGGGGCTTCGCCCTCCACCACTACTACCTGGACCAGAAAATCTGGCGTGTGAGTCGGGATGCGGGGCTGAACAAGGACTTGAAGCTCGGCACCCCCGCGGCGGCGTAGGCCGCACACCGCCTGCCCTCCCGCCAGGCCAGCGCCCGGGACCAGACATCCCGCGATACGAACTGCTGCGAAGCCGAAGCCAGGTGTTACCCTGCGCCGCGATGAAGCGTTTCGTCCTCTTCTTGTGCGTGGTCGTCGTAATGCTGGCCATTGGCGGCACCGGTGCCTTCCTGTGGGCCGAAGGTCAGCTGCGGAGCACCATGGCGCCCCCCGGGGCGGCCCCCGTGGAGTTCACCGTCCCCAAGGGCACGTCCGGGCGCGGCCTGGGCGCGCTGCTCGCCGACCAGGGACTCATCCGCGACGCGCGCATCTGGCGCTGGCTCCTGTTCCGCCGCGGTTCCTTCTCGCCCAAGGCCGGGCGCCATGAGGTCAGCCCCTCGATGACGATGGCGGAGCTCGCCACCGCGCTGGAGGGCAACCCCATCCCCGAGGACGTGCCCTTCGTCGTCGTGGAAGGCTGGCGCCTGCGCGACACCGACGCGGCGCTCACGGCGGCGGGCCTCATCACCGCCGGCGCGTACATCGCCGAGGCCAGCAACCCCGGCAAGTTCACCGCGCCGTTCCCCCTGCCCACCGTGGGTACGCTGGAGGGCTACCTCTACCCGGAGACCTACGGCATCCTCCCGGGCAAGCTGGACGTGCACCAGCTCATCCAGCGCCAGCTCGACATGTTCGCCGAGCGCTTCTTCGCTCCCAACCGCGACGGGCTCACCAAGAGCGGGCGCACGCTGCACGAGGTGGTCATCATGGCCTCCATGCTGGAGCGCGAGGAGCCCCTCCCCGAGCAGCGCCCGCTGGTGGCCGGCATCCTCTGGAAGCGCGTGGACAAGGGCTTCCCGCTCGGCGTGGACGCCACGTCGCGCTACGAGCTGGCGCAGTGGAATGACCGCATCGCATTCCTCAAGCGCCTGCGCGACACGCAGGACCCGTACAACACCCGGCACCGCAAGGGCCTGCCGCCGAGCCCCATCGGCGCGCCCACCGTCGCGTCGCTCCAGGCGGCCATGACGCCGAAGCCGAGCGACTTCTGGTACTACCTGCACGACGCCGAGCGGAAGCTGCACCCGTCGCGCAACGCGGACGAGCACGAGGCGCTGCGCCGCAAGTACAACGTGTACTGAGTTGGAGTGCGGCCCCGCGCCTCGACGCAGGCGCGGGCGCGGAAGTCAGCGTCCCTCGAACACGGGCGGCCTGCGCGCCGCCGCGGCCGCGAGCCCCTCGCCCAGGTCCGCGCTGCCGTAGCTCTCCGCCTGGAAGCGCGCCTCCTCCTCCAGCGCGACCTGAAGTGCCGCGCGGTCCGGAGCCAGCCGCTGCTTGAGGGCGCGCATGGCCAGCGGCGCATTGCCGGCCAATTGCACCGCCAGGGCGCGGGCGCGCGAGAGCGCGGTGCCCGGGGGCGCGGCCTCCAGCGCGAGCCCGAGGCGCGCTGCTTCCTTCCCGTCGAAGCGGCGGCCGGTGAGGAGCAGCTCCGCCGCGGCTTGTGCTCCCGCGCGCCGGGGCACGAAGTACGTCGCGCCCATGCCGGGGTGCAGGCCGAGCTGCACGAAGTTGAGCGCGAGCTTCGCGTCCTCGCCCACGATGCACACGTCACACGCGAGCGCCACGCACAGCCCCGCGCCGATGGCCGGCCCCTCCACCGCGGCCACGGTGGGCATGGGCAAATCCAGCACGCTCAGGTAGCGCGCGTAGAAGTCGAGCATGAAGACGCGAGCCTCCTCGAAGGAGGCCTTGCGCAGCCGCTCCAGCATCTTCAAATCGCCGCCAGCGGAGAACGCGCCTCCCGCTCCGGTGAGGACGACGGCGCGCACGTCGGTGCGCTCACGCAGCGATTCCACGTGGGAGCGCAGCGCGGCCCCCAGCTCGGGGGTCATCACGTTGCGGCGGGCGGTGTCATTCAAGGTGAGGGTGGCGATGGCACCCTCCACCTCCAGCAGGACGTCAGCGGCAGGAGCGGACATGGGCGCGCACTGTAGCGGCCCGCGCGCGACTACGGCACCACGACCCGCAGGAACGCATCCTGGTTCCACGCCTTGCCCGCGCCATCGCGCTGCCATCCCGTGACGGCGAGCCCCTTCCCGGGCACCACCGCCATCCCCGCCGCCGCGAGCGAGCACTCTCCGCTCTGGCATGGCGCCACGGACAGCCGCTGCTCGTCCCGCCACGCCCCGTCCGCGCCGTACCGCGTGAGCACGTCGCCGCACGCCACCGCCACCGTGCCCTCACCATCCACCGCCACGGCCGGCCCCACCTCCGTCACCGCGCCACACACCGGCTGCTTCAGCCAGCGCTCGCTCCCGTCCGGCCCCACGGTGAACACATACGCCCCCGAGCTGCCGAGCGACGCCTCACCCCACACCATCAGCCCCGTGAAGTCGCCCGCCACCGCCACCGCGCCATCCGGCCCCACCGCCACCGACGTGACACGACCCTTCGCGCCCGGCACCTCGCGGCCCCACGCCAGCCGCCCGTCCGCTTCGAACGCGAGCACCACCAGGCTCCGCACATTCGGCGTCCCGAACGTCCGGCCCTCCACCTCCAGCGCGCCCACGAGCTGCCCCGCGAGCACCGACAGCCCGGCGGGAGTCACCGCCACCGCATCCAGCAACGTGCCCTCCCCCGCCCCCGCGAAGCGCCGCGTCCACCGCACGGAGCCATCCGCCCCGTAGCGCGTGAGCACCGGGTCATGTGCCTCCGCCGTCCACTCCTCGCCCGCCGCCAGCACACCGCCCGCCGCGTCCGCAGCCACCGCGTGCGCCTTCTGCCCCACGCGCTGCTGCCACACCGCGGTGCCTTCGGAGGAGAACTTCACCAGGAAGCCGTCCTGCGCCTCGCCCAGCCCGAAGTCCGCCGAGTACAGGAACGCATTGCCCGTGAGGAACACCGCCCCGTCGCTCCCAGGGGACGCCGCCACGCGCGTCCCGGACAGGCGGTTGCGGACGAACTCGCGAGACCCGCGCACCTGCCCCTCCGGCGAATACCGCGCCAGCGTCAGCGCCAGCTTCTCCCCCGCCACCGACTCGCGGTCCTCGTCCGAGCGCGGGGTGCTCGACACCACGACCAGCACGTCCCCGTCCCGCCCCACCGCCACCCCCGTGCCGCTGTCGTCCTGGGGACCGCCGACGACCTGGCTCCACGCCTGCCTCGCGGACGGCGCGGGCCGCTCGGGGGGCGTCTGCGTGGACTCACCGGCCCCCTCCGGGCGCGAGGGCACCACCGCGCCCATGGCCGGCGGCCCGTCGTCCGTGGGGGTCGCCTCCGCGCTCCCGCCACACCCCGGCAGCCACAGCAGGGCCATGGGAAGCAGTCCCAGCCAACGGTTGCCCACTCGCTCTGACCGCATGCGCGCTCCAGGGAACCCGCCTGCCGTCACTGGCAGCAGGGCCTCGGGAACGTATGCAGCGTGTCCTGGGAGCGGCATTCCCCCGCCCCCGGGTAGGGCCAGACATGGCCGGGGGGCGTGCAGGCGGCCGGAGCCGCCACCCTCCTGTACCCGGACGTGCCGGAATGTACGGCAGCGGAATAGGTCTGCGCCCCAACGGTTGCCAGCGCACGCCTCGGCCGCTCTCGTGACGGAAACCGTTGGTCCCTGCGCCGCCCGCGAATTAAGAGAACCCTTCCATGGAAAGCGCCGCCCCTGCCCCACGCCCCGTGCCCGACGCCTCGAGCGACGACCTCCGCGCCGTCGAGGAGCTCTCCCAGGCCCGGAACGAAATCGTCGCTCAAATCGAGAAGCGCGTCGTCGGCCAGCGCGAAGTGGTGGAGCACCTGCTCATCTCGCTCTTCAGCCGCGGCCACTGCCTCTTCGTCGGTGTGCCCGGCCTCGCCAAGACGCTGCTCATCTCCACCCTGGCGGACGTCCTCAACCTCTCCTTCAACCGCATCCAGTTCACCCCGGACCTGATGCCGTCGGACATCACCGGCACGGACATCCTCGAAGAGGACCGCACCACCGGCCGGCGCACCTTCCGCTTCCTCCAGGGTCCCCTGTTCGCGAACATCATCCTCGCGGACGAGGTGAACCGCACCCCGCCCAAGACGCAGGCCGCGCTGCTCCAGGCCATGCAGGAGTACCGCGTCACCGCCGGCGGCCGCACCTACCCGTTGGACCTGCCCTTCCTCGTCTTCGCCACGCAGAACCCCATCGAGCAGGAGGGCACGTACCCGCTGCCCGAGGCGCAGCTCGACCGGTTCATGTTCCTGGTGGACGTGGGCTACCCCACCGCCGAGGAAGAGGTGCAGATCGTCAAGAGCACCACCGGCGGTCCGCAGCCGAAGCTGGAGAAGATTCTCTCCCCCGAGCGCATCCTCGCCCTCCAGGAGCTGGTGCGCCGCGTCCCCGTGCCCGACCACGTGGTGCGCTACGCGGTGGACCTGGTGCGCCACACGCGTCCCAAGGAGCCGGGCGCTCCGGACTTCATCGCCAAGAATGCGTCCTGGGGCGCGGGGCCTCGCGCGAGCCAATACCTGGTGGTCGCCGCCAAGGCGCGCGCCATCCTCAACGGCCGCTTCGTGGCCACCGTCGAGGACGTGCGCGCGCTGGCGCGTCCGGTGCTGCGCCACCGCGTGCTGCCCAACTTCACCGCGGAGAGCGAGGGCATCACCTCGGTGAAGCTCATCGACCAGCTCCTCGCGGTGGTGAAGGGCTAGGCGCGCCCACGCATGCTGCTCGACGCCCAGACGCTGGCCCGCCTCCGCGGAGTGAAGCTGCGCGCCCGCGCGGTGATGGAGGGCGTGCTGTCCGGCCTCCACAAGAGCCCCCATCAGGGGCAGAGCGTGGAGTTCGCCGAGCACAAGGAGTACGCCCCCGGCGACGAGCTGCGCCACCTGGACTGGAAGGCGTACGGCAAGTTCGACAAGTACTACGTCAAGCGCTTCGAGCATGAGACGAACCTGCGCGCCGTCATGGTGGTGGATGCCTCCGCCTCCATGGGCTACCGCAGCGGCGCACTGAGCAAGCTGGACGTGGCCAACACGCTGGCCGGCGCGCTCTGCTACCTGCTGGTGCGCCAGCAGGACGCGGCGGGCCTGGCGCTGATGACGGGCGGCAAGTGGCGGGACGTGCCGCCGCGCGCGTCCGCGGGCCACCTCAACGTGCTGCTCGACACGCTGGAGTCCACGCAGCCCAACGGCGCCACGGACCTGGGCAGCGCCGCGGACCACCTGGTGGAGGTGCTGCCGCGCCGCTCCACCGTCATCGTCCTGTCTGACTTGCTCGACGAGAACCAGGACGCGCTCAAGCGCATCCTCGCGCTGCGGCAGCGGAAGAACGACGTCTCCGTGTTCCACCTGGTGGACCCGGCGGAGCTGACGTTCCCCTTCGATGACCCCACGCTGTTCCTCGACATGGAGGGCGAGGGCCGCATCGAAGTCAATCCGCGCGAAATCAAGGAGAGCTACCTGGAGGAGTTCAACGCCTTCCTCGCGAGCACGAAGGCCGCGTGCGCCGAGGCGGACGTGGACTACGAGTTGGTGCGCACCGACGACAAGCTGGACGACGTGCTGCTGCGCTACCTCGCGCGGCGCGGGAGGCGCGGGTGACGTTCGGCAATCCGTGGATGCTGCTGGGCGCGCTGGGCGCCCTCATCCCCCTGCTGGTGCACCTGTTCGACCGGCGCCGTCCCCGGCCGCATCCCTTCGGTCCGCTGGCCTTCGTGCTGCGCAGCCAGAAGCGCACCGCCAGCCGCCTCAAGCTCAAGCGCCTGCTGCTGTACGCGCTGCGCACCCTCATCCTCCTCGCCATTCCCATTGCGCTGGCCCGGCCGGAATGGAGCCGCGACGCGGCGGCCGCGCAAATCGTGAAGGGCCCCGCCGCCACGGCCATCATCCTGGACGCGTCGCTGTCCATGCGCTGGTCGGACGGCACGTCCCTCTTCGAGCGAGGCCGGGACGAGGCGCGTGACGCGCTGAAGGACCTGCTCCCAGAGGAGCCCGCCACGGTGCTGGTGTGCACGGAGTCGCCGGCCGCGCCTCCGCCGCCCGGCTTCGACCGGGCCCGGCTGCGGGGCATGGTGGACGAGGCGAAGCCGACCTACGGGGCCGCGGACCTGTCGCGCTGCATGGACATGGCGGCGCGGGCGCTGGAGGAGAACCCCATGCCGGGCAAGCGGCTGGTGGTGGTCTCCGACATGACGGCCGGAGCCTTCCGACTGGAGGCGCCGCCGCCCACGGTGAAGGGCCCCACGGGCGCGCCCGTGAAGCCGGAAGTGGTGCTGCGCGACGCGGCCAGCGGTCGGGACGTGCTGAACAACCACGCGATTGTCGACCTCAAGGTGGAGCCCGCGCTGCAGGCGGGGCCTCGCTCGTTCCAGTTCACCTTCACGGTGCGCAACTTCGGCGCGGAGGCGGTGAAGGACCTGGAGGCCACCGTGCGCGTGGGCGAGACGATGCTGGCCAAGGGCTTCGTGGACGTGCCCGCGGGCGGCACCACGCAGAAGGCGCTGACGGTGCGCTTCCCGCAGGGCGGCACGGTGGTGGGGCAGGTGTCGCTGGCGCCGGACTCGCTGGCGGAGGATGACAAGCGGGCCTTCGTACTGCCGGTGCCTCGCGCGCTGAAGGCGCTGGTGGTGAACGGGGCGCCGCATGCGACGCGCTACCGGGACGAGGCCTTCTTCGTGGATGCGGCGCTCACCGCGCCGGGCTCGCCGGTGGAGGTGGCCACGCGCGACGCGGAGGTGGGGCTGCGCGAGGACTTCTCCACGTATGACCTGGTGCTGCTGCTCAACGTGGCGGCGCCGGGCGCGGACGACGCGAAGCGACTGGCGGACTTCGTGGAGAACGGCGGTGGCCTCTTCATCAGCATGGGCGACCGGGTGAACACGGAGGAGTACAACGAGCGGCTCAGCAGCGTGCTGCCGCGCCCGCTGCGCCTGGTGCGCACCAGTGTCGAGCGCGAGGACCCGGAAGCGGACACGAAGACGGCGCGGCTGGCGAAGGTGTCGGTGGAGCACGTCCTCTTCTCGCCCTTCACGGGGCGCGCCGAGGAAGGACTCATCGGGGCGCGCTTCTACAAGTACATGCTGCTGGAGGCGGACAACCCGGGCTCACCGGGTGCGAGCCAGGTGCTGGCCACGTACGAGGACGGCGCTCCGGCGGTGGCGGTGATGCGCAAGGGCAAGGGGCGCGTGGCGCTGTTCACCAGCACGGTGGACCGCGACTGGAGTGACTTCGCGATTCGCACCTCGTTCCTGCCGTTGATGCAGCGCTTCGCCGCGTACCTCACGGGCTCGCTGGAGGAGCGCGAGGAGATTCGGGTGCGCGTAGGCGAGGGCGCGACGCTGCGGCCCGAGGGCACACAGAAGGTGTCCGCGGTGCGCGCTCCGGATGGCAGTGAGGTGCCGGTGAAGGAGCAGCCGGACGGCTCGCTGGTGGCGGGCCCGGTGACGGAGCCGGGCGCGTACTCGGTGCTGGGCGCGGACGGCAAGATGCTGCCGGCGCTGTCCTTCGCCGCGTCGCTGGACCCGGCGGAGAGTGACCTGGGCCGCGTGCCGCAGGACACCCTCACCGCGTACTTCGGAGAAGACACGGTGAAGGCGTCCAGCGGCGACTCGGACAAGCCGGCCGTGCCGCTGTGGACGTGGCTGATTCTCGCCGCGTGTCTGGCGTTCTTCTTCGAGGGCACGCTGCTGCGCAAGTAGGCGCACACCCGTTTGTCTATCGCGAGCAGCACCCCATGCCGGGCAAGCGGCTGGACATGGGGTGCGCTTGACCCTGTGAAAATCCCCAATGCCGGCGCTGTGCGCACTGGACGTCTGGGGTGGGTTCCACGTGGCAGGTCCCTGGCATGACACCCGGGAGACCTGATGCCAGTAGTATCCCTGGGACGAGGGGGCGTGGATGGAGTTTGCGCATATCGCACGTGAATTGGGCGACGCCGAGACCGACGCGGAAGTCATTGCTGTCATTCGTCGCGCCGCCCGGAAATGGGTGGGCTGCGACGGCGTCACCTTCGTCATTCGTGATGGGGACGAGTGCTTCTATGTCGACGAGGATGCGATTGGTCCGATGTTCAAGGGGCGCCGCTTTCCACTGACGTCGTGCGTCAGCGGCTGGTGCATGATGAATGGCAAGCGGACCGTCATCCCAGACGTGTTCGCCGACCCGCGAGTGCCCGTGGAGGCCTACGCCCCGACCTTCGTGAAGAGCATGGCGATGGTGCCGGTGGGGCAGGGAGAGGTGTCGGCGGCCATCGGCGCCTACTGGCAGCTGCGCTTCGAGCCCACGTCCGACCAGCTCGCCCGGCTCGACTCGCTCGCCACCGTGGTCGCCTCCTGCCTCCAGAACATCGCCCTGCGCCGCTCGCTGGAGCGCCAGGTGGCGAAGCGCACCGTCGAGTTGCGAGCGGCCAATACCCAGCTCCAGGCCTTTGCCGCGACGGTGGCTCACGACCTCCGAAACCTCATCCAGGTCGTTCGGAGCAGCGCGAACTGGCTGGTCAGCGAGCCGCTCCCCGACGCGCAGAACGATGCCGTCCAGGACATCCGGGGCGCCGCGGACCGCATGAACGACATCACGGAGAGCCTCATCCGCCTCCACTTCGCCAAGGTGGGCGGACTCGCTCCGCGCCCGACCGACCTGTCGGCTGTCAGCGAAGACATCCTCCGTTCCCTCCGGGCACGGCATGCCGCGTCTCCCGTGGAGACCCACGTCGAGCCGGGGCTGGTCTTCACCGTCGACGAGGGACTGATGCGCGTCGCGCTGACGAACCTGCTCGAGAACGCGTGGAAGTTCGTCGTGGGCCGGCCTGGCGCTCGCATCGCGGTGACGCGTGGCCCGACGCCGGCTTCACTCGTCGTCGAGGACAATGGCATCGGCTTCGACACTCATGCCGCGCCGAAGCTCTTCGAGCCCTTCGTCCGGCTCCCCTCGGCCTCGGGCTATGCGGGCACCGGGCTGGGGCTCGCGACGGTATCGAACGTCATCCAGCGGCACGGGGGGAGCATCCGGGCCGAAGGGCAGAGTGGAGTGGGCGCCCGCTTCATCATCGAGCTGCCGGCACAGCCCGCGGCGAAGTCCCTCGCGGCGCGCGACGCCCGGGCCTGAGCATTCCCGTGGCTGGCCGGCCGCTTCATCCCCAGGTGATGGGGAGTTGAGCCACCGAGCCCGTGGTCAGGCCGTCCCTTGTTGCACGGCCGTGCACGCGTCCAAAGGTTGTCGCTGAACCTGAACTTCTCGGGGGGGCGGCAATGAAGCGCATCCTGGCATTGATGGTGGGCCTGTTATGGGGGACCGGAGCCCTCGCGAAGGAAGGTGACGCGGACATGCGCGGCCTCACGGTTTCCGCGGGCGGCGGCGTGGAGGGCTACAGCGGTGCCCTGGCTCCTCGCATCGACCCGGGCGCGGCCTACGGTGCCACGTTGACGCTCAAGCCCTCGAAGGTGCTCGGGCTGGAACTGGGCTACAGCGGCGCGGTGAACTCCATCGACCTGGATGGGCTCGAGGACCAGTTGGGCAACCCGGACATCGTCCGCAACGGCGGGCAGGCCGTGGCGACCGTCGGGCTGACCGCCAGCCCCGTGCAGCCCTACATCCTCGGGGGCATCGGGGTGAGCGACTACAACGTGCGCAGTGGCGGAGAGGCGCTCGGCTACAGCGACGACACCGTGGGCTCCGTGCCGCTCGGAGCGGGGCTGCGCTTCTACTCCGGCAACTTCAGCGCCGACCTGCGCGGCAACTACAACCTCCTCTTCGATGAGGAGTTCGCCCCGAACACCCCGACAGTGGACCAGGACGTCGTCAACGCCGACTTCGCGAGCGGCGGCAGCTACAACGCCACGCTCAGCATCGGCGCCACGTTCTGAGGCCCCACTCCCCGGGCTCCCGGCGCCGTCCGGCTCACGAAGAGATGGCGCCCCAGAACAACACCGCGAAGCCCCCGAGCTCGCCGGCGACGAGCGCGACCATGGAGCCGACCATCACCGCGGGGTGAAGCTCAGCTCGCCCGAGCTTGTGGGGACGCGCGAACTGGTTGTCCGTGTCCCGCAAGATGCCGTGGACGACGTAGGACGAGAGCCCGAATGCGAAGAAACCCACCACCGAGAGGACCGCTACCAGCTCGACGGTGGCATCCAGCGTGCTGAGGACGACGAAGCGCTCGACGACCAGACACGCGAACGAATACAGCAGCGCGGCCCGGTGGGCGATGTCGACGTAGGTGGACGCCTGGGCCTTGGGGCTGCTGGCAATCTGGGCGTACTTCCAGACGCCGAACAACAGGCCGGCCAGCAGGAAGCCGCCGGCCGCGAAGACGGAGATGCTCTGGGCGAGATTCATGGCGCGACTGTGGAACCCCCGCGCCCCCCGGGGCTTGTACGAACCGGCTACGCTGGGCGGATGTTCCGGGCGCGCATCGACCTCTGGCAGGACCGGGTGCTGTCCATTGCACGGCTGGGCCGCGTGGCCATGCATGCGCACACGGGCGCGGCATTGCTCGTGGGCATCGACGGCCAGTTCGGGTTCCGTCTCGGGCAGCCCTCCGCGAGGTGGCACTCCGTCGACCACCTCGTCGTCGCGCCCGGGTGCCTCCACGAGCTGGACTGCGGCGAGACGCTGATGGGCGTCCTCCACCTGACCCCGGGCCAGGTCGACCACCGACAGCTCTGCGAGCATGCCGAGCTGCCCGCCTTCGAGAGCATGCACGTGCTCGGGCCGCCCCGGCGGCGGCGCGAGGAGCTCAGGGCCATCTTCGAGGGCGAGCTTCCGGACGCGGAGCTCGAGGCGTGGGTGGCACGGCAGGTCGGGCCTCCCCCGGGGCGGTATGCGAGCGACGCCCGGGTGGAGGAGGTGGCGGCGTTCATCTCCCGTCAGCCGGAGGCCCTCTGGCGGCTCGACACGCTCGCCGCACGCACGGGCGTGTCGCCTTCACGTCTGCAGCACCTCTTCCAGGCCGAGCTCGGCGTCACGCCGCGCCAGTTGCGGACGTGGCAGCGCCTGCGCGAGGCCAGTCGGCGGTTCGCCACGGGCGGGAATCTCACGCTGGCCGCTCACGAGGCCGGGTTCGTCGACTCAGCGCACCTGAGCAAGGCGTTCCGGCACTTCTTCGGAATCGCTCCCTCGCGCGTGCTCTCGGGCGGGACGCATGTGCGTGTGCATGAGCCCGAGCCCAAGCCGTGATCGGGGCAAGATTGTCGTAGCACGGCGTGCCGCTGGCTCGCGCACCGCGAAGCGAGCGCATGCGGCGGCGGTGCACCTCAGGCATTGTCGAGGAAGGCGGAGGCGAGAGAGCCGCGAGACTCACTGAGGTACGCGGAGCAGACCGCGTACCTCTTCACGAGGCACTTCATGGAGCTGGGCCACCTGAATCCGGCAAGTCTGCCCTCCGGGACGCATATCGGACCGTGGCGTGTGGTGGAGCCGCATGGCCGGGGGGCCTACGGAGTCGTCTATCGCGCCGTGGGGCCCGAGGAAGCGGCGGGCTTCGTGGCCCTCAAGCTGGCCCTGTCCCCCGGTGATGCGCGCTTCGCGCGGGAAGCCGAGCTGCTCTCCCGTCTCCACCACCCCGCCGTCCCCCGCTTGCTCGACCACGGCCAGTGGCAGGCCCCCGGAGGAGCGTCCTACGCCTGGCTGGTCATGGAGCTGGTCGAGGGCGCACCGCTCCATGACTACCCTCCTTCGACACACCCCGATGACGAAGACGCCTGGCTCTGGCGCACGGAAGCGCGGAGCGCCTGGCTCCCGCGAGCTTTCAATGTCCGCTGCTCCGAGGAGCTGAGCGCCCGGGTGTCTCGGATGCTCTCGCCCGACCCCGCGGCGCGGGGGAGTGCGCGCGAGGTGGCGGAAGCGCTGGAGCAGGCCGCACGGAAGGCGGGGCCCGAGGCGGATGCGCCCCTCTTCACGGGAGACGAGCCCCGGCCCGCGGGACTCTTCCCTCCTCTCCAGCGTGTCACCGTGCGGCCACCGCCTCGCGCGGCGAGGCGGTCCGGGTTCACCGCCGCGAGATTGGGAGGCGCACTGGCACTGTGCGCCGTGGGACTGCTGAGCGCCCTGTCCGTCAGGGCGCCCGCAACAGGGCAGCTCGAGGAGGAAGACGCCTCGAAGGATGCAGGCACCGTGGCGGTGGGAGACTCCGCCCTGACGGCCCCGGAGGTTCCCGAGGAAGCGCCCTCCGTGTGGCCCGCCATTTCCGAGGACCTGCCACTCAAGCCCCTCCCAGGGCAACGCCGCCCGGATGCCAAGGGCCGCTGTCCTGGCAAGATGCAGGTTGCCATCAATGGCGCCTGCTGGAGGAAGCAGCCAATCACAGACATGAAGGACTGTGACGACGACGCCTATGTGTACCGGGGCGCGTGCTACGTGCCCACCTTCGTGCCCCCGCCCCGCGCCACTTCAGGTCCCACCCAGCGCGCGGACGGCGGATAGCCACACATCTCAAGCATGCAGGGAACCGCCGCGCTCCTTCTGCAAGGCCGCCGCCCGGTCCTGACGAACCAGTGCCATGGGTGCCCCATTTCTTCGTCATGGTGCTGTCATGCTGCACAGGAGAAGCCGTGCCTCGCGCATCATCTCCGCGCGGACCGGCTCTCCAAGGCTGGAACCCGTCTTCCGACAGGACCGACCGATGCGACTTCTGAAGCAATCATTGCTGCGTCCCGTGGTGGTGATGGTGGCAGCCCTCGCCGTGCTCGTGGCGGCCCCAGCGCGGGCGTCGGACGCTCCACGCGCGCAGGAGCCAGCCGGACTGCCGGACACGCCCGCGGGACGGCAGGCCGCGGCGCTGCTCCAGGTGTTCAACGAGGGCGACGGCCGCAAGATGCTCGCCTTCATCCAGGAGCACTACGCGAAGGCAGCCCTGACCCAGCACCCCGCCGAGCAGCACCTTGGCACATACGGGGAGCTGTGGATGAAAACGGAAGGGCTGACCCTCCAGAAGGTGGAGTCGTCGCGCGAGCGCACTGTCATCCTGGTGGCGAAGGACAAGCTGGCCGGTGAATCGGTGCGGCTGCAGGTCGATGTCGAGGCGAAGGCGCCGCACGGCATCACCGCCGTGAAGCTCCAGCCCGTCGCGGGCGACAGCGGCCGTCCGCTGAGCGACGAGGAGGTGGCCAGGGCCACGCAGGCCTACGTCGAGAAGCTGGCCGCGGCGGAGGCCTTCTCCGGGACGGTGCTGATCGCACGGGGGGACACGCTCATCTATCAAGGGGCGTTCGGCCTGGCGAGCCGAGGCTTTCAGGTGCCCAACCGGCTGGACACGAAGTTCAACCTCGGCTCGATGAACAAGATGTTCACCGCCATCGCCATCGCGCAGCTGGTCGAGGCCGGGAAGCTCTCGTTCCAGGACACGGTGGGGAAGGTGCTGCCGGACTACCCGAACAAGGCTGTCGCCGAGAAGGTGACCGTCCATCAGCTCCTCACCCACACCTCCGGTCTCGGCAGCTTCTTCAATGACAAGTACGACGCGGCGGACAAGAGCCGCCTGCGCGAACCCAGAGACTTCCTCCCGTTGTTCGTGGATGAGCCCCCCGCGTTCGAGCCAGGGGCGCGCTGGAGCTACAGCAACTCCGGCTTCCTCCTGCTGGGGACGCTCATCGAGAAGGTCTCTGGACAGAGCTACTTCGACTATGTGCGCGAGCACATCTACAAGCCCGCCGGCATGACGAACTCGGACTGCTACGAGCTTGACCGGGATCCGCCGAACCTCGCCGTGGGCTACACGCGCCAGGGCCCGGATGGGAAGGAGAGTCCCAAGCGGGACTGGACCAACCTCTACCTCCACGTGGTGAAGGGAGGCCCGGCCGGAGGCGGGTACTCGACGGTCGAGGACCTGTGGCGCTTTTCCCAGGCGCTCCAGGCGAACAAGCTGCTCGGCGCCAAGGCCACACAGTGGGTGACCACGGGCAAGGTGCAGCCTCGTCCCGAGGACAAGGACACCCGCTATGCCTACGGCTTCTTCGAGGAGCAGCTCCAGGGGGCCCGCATCATTGGCCATGGAGGCGGCTTCCCGGGCATCAACAGCCAGCTCGATATCTACCTGGGCAAGGGCTACACCGTCGCGGTGATGGCGAACCAGGACCCGCCGTCCGCCCAGCGCGTGGCCCAGCGGATCCGTACGCTGCTCCTGCGGTGAGCGGCCTCCGGCCAGCCGCTCCCATGACACGTACTTCTACCGCTCCTTCTCCATGGAGCAGCCGAAGGGCGAGGCCACCTTCCCGCACGTGCCCCCGGGCCCGGCCACCGTCTTCTTCTTCCACCCTGAAGGCTCCGAGCGCTTCCACCTGGAGGTGCTGGACATCCCCGCCGAGGGCACGCTGTCCCGAGTGCTGTCTCCGGTGTGGCGGTCCTTCGCCACCGCTTCGGAGTAGCCTGTCGTGGTGGCACCGGCACGAAGGGAGTCGGGCATGCACGCGCGTCGATGGATGTCCGCCCTCGTCGTCCTCGGAGCGCTCGCGCTGCTGAGCATGTGGTGCCTGCAGCGATGCGGGACTCCGGGAGTCGGTGCCCCACGGCGGGAGGCCCCCTCCACGGAGCGCGCGGCCGCGCCGCGCGTGCCCGCCGCCTCCTCGCCGGCGCGTCCCCAGACGGGCCCGCGCATCCAGGGCATTGTCGTGGACACGCTGGGAAGACCCGTGGCGGGGGTGCGCGTCTCCGCGTCGGAGCCGGAGCCCGGGCAGACGCTGTCCGAGCTGCCCTGCCCTGAAGAGGCCCGGCTGGCCCGCAGGTACCCGGGCTCCGCGCCCGTGACGCTCGACGTCTGTCTGGGGGAAGGCATCCCCCTCGCCATGCAGCAGGCCCTCGAGCTGCTCGCCGCGCGCGAGGGTGAGGCGCCCGTCTACGCGGAGGCCACCACCGCCGCGGATGGCAGCTTCGTCCTCGAAGCGCTGCCCGAAGGTCCGCTGTCGCTCTGGGCGCTCGGCGAGCAGGGCGCGGCGGTACGCTCCGGCATCCCCGCCGGCTCCGAGGGCGTGGAGTTGGTGCTGGAGCAGGGCCGCCTCGTGAAGGGCACCGTGCGGGGCGAAGGTGTCCCCCTGGCCGGAGCGGCGGTGACGGTGCTGGACCTGGACCACTCGCGCTTCTTCGACACCACCACCGGCCCGGACGGCGACTTCCGCGTGGGCCCCCTGCCGTACCGCCCGCACCGCTTCTTCGTCTCCAAGGAGGGCTGGCTTCCGAGCCTCGGCAGGGACGAGACGGTGACACTCCACCGTCCCCGCCAGCTCACGGGCCGCGTGGTGGCCGGCGGTGCCCCGGTGGCGGACATCGAGGTGCGCGTGGGCCCGGGAGCGGACGTCCCCCGTGGCGGCGCGCGGAAGACGCTCACGGATGCCCGGGGCCACTTCACCTTCGTGGTGCCCGCGGGCCTTCCGCACACGCTCAGCGCGTCGAGCAGCCAGCAATCCGCGGTGGCTCGTGTGGAGCCAGGTGCTTCACCCGCCGAGGTCCTGCTGGAGTTGGGCAGCGCCCTCCAGGTCGAGGGCACCGTGTGGGACGACGCGCGAAGCCCCGTGTCCGGCGCCCGGGTGGTGCTCATCGAGCTGGAGCACATGAACACGGAGCTGGAGACCGTCACGGATGCGGCGGGGCGCTACAGCCTGGGTCCGGTGGAGCCGGGCCCTTGGGGCTTCGTGGTGACAGCCCCCCGGCACATCGACCTGGACCTCCCGGACGTGAAGGAGCACACGCACACGCTCGCTCCGGGCATGAGGCCGGTGGACTTCACCCTCCGCCGCGCCCCCTCCGTCACGGGACACGTCACCGACGCCGAGGGGCGGCCGCTGGCCGGCATCGCCCTGGACCTCCAACCCGCCGGGGAACGGAGAAGGTTCTGGACAGAGGACTCCGCCCTGACGGACGAGGAAGGCCGCTTCATCCTGGACGCGGAGGCGCCCGGGGACCTCTACATCAAGGCCTCGGATGACCGCGTCCGCACCGAGTTCTTTCCCGTCCGCGCGCCCTCCGAGGGCGTCCACCTCACGCTGCACCCGGGCGCCTCGCTGACGGGGACGGTGGTGGATGCCCGGGGCCTGCCGCTGGGGCACGGCCGCGTGAAGCTGGTGGGCTGGGCCGAGACGAATGAACAGGAGTCCTTCTCCTCCGCGGCCATCGACCCGCGGGGCGGCTTCCAATTCCAGGGCCTGTGGCCCGGCCGCTACAGGGTGCTGGCCTCGCAGCAGACGGACGGTATCGAGCGCAGGGCGTGGTGCCCCGTGGAGGCGATCGAAGGCGTTGAGGTGAGAGTGGAGCTGCGGTTGGAGCCGGAACGCGACCTGTCCGGCCTCGTGGTGGACGGCGCGGGCCAGCCGCTGGCAGGCGTCTTCGTCCGGGCCCGGCCGCCTCAGGAAGGGGCTCCGCCCGGCAGGTGGAGGGGAGACACCGACGCGCTGCATGGGCCTCCCATTGGCATCGAAACAGGCCCGGACGGGCGCTTCCTCCTGAGGTACCTGACAGAGGCCGAGTACGACGTCAGCGCCGTGAAGCCGGGCTACACCTTCGCTCCCGCGCGCTCGACGGGTGGAACGGAGGGAGAGAAGGGCATGCTCCGCGTCGGAGCGGGCACGGCGGAGGCCCGCCTGGTGATGGCGCGACAGTCCTTCATCGTCGGCCGGGTGGTGGGCCCCGACGGCCAGCCTCTTCCCCGTGTCCAGGTCGCGAGCCTCGTCGTGGAGGGCCCGGACGGCGCGTTCTCCGTGCCATTCGAGAAGCCCAGCCCCCAGTGGCTCTCGTTCCACGCCAGCGGCATGGCCTCCCACATGCGGCTCGTGGAGCCGCGCGCCGATGGACAGGACGTGGACCTGGGCGTGGTGCGGCTGGGCCCTGGCATCGCCGTGCGCGGCCGGGTGGTGGACGCCCGGACGTCCGCGCCGGTGAAGGGTGCCAACATCGCGATCGTGAACCGGCTCCCGAGCCCGACGGGAGTGGGCGTCACCGTCTACTCGGGAAACAACTCAGCCGCGGATGGAAGCTTCCAGGTGGCCCAGGTAGACCCCGAGTCGAATGTCCTCAGCATCGAGGCCCCGGGCTACCAGCACCAGCGCGTGGAGGTGGACGCCACGTCGGGCCCCCTGACGGTGCGGCTGGAGCCAGAGCCCGAGGAGCCAGAGCCCGGGGAGCCGGAACCGGAGTAGCGACACCGCCTTCGCGGCAAAGGCGGGGCTCTCCTCCTCCTGCCCCGGCTCCGCCCCTGCTTGACTCGGTGGATTGTCCAGGGAGTTCTGGGGCGAGGAGCACGAAGGACGCGGCGCATACGTGCACCCTGCCCGGCTGATGCAGGAGGACCACTTCTTCGGCGTCGGGCTGAACAACTGGGTGTCGAACCGGTACGGCCGGGAGATTGGGATGGGCTACATCCCCTACTCGGGCACCGACGAGGCGCCGCCAAAGGGCCCCATCCCGGCGGGCGCGAATGTGGACGCGGCGCAGGCCCCACCGGGGCACAGCCTGTACCTCATCACGCTCGGAGAGACGGGCTGGCCCGCCGTCTTCCTCTTCGCCGTCGTCTGGCTGCGCTGGCTCAAGATGGGAGCCAGCTTCTTCCTGCGGTGAGCCGCTCGCCACCGCGGAGCTTCAGCGTCGTTGGACCTGGGGGCCCTGCTCCTCGTAGGGCTGCACCACGACGAAGCCGTCACCCTCGAAGTGCAGCTGGAACGCCTCGCCGCTTCCCCGGCCCACCAGCGTCCTGAGGTTGATGTCTGTCTTCAGCTCGGGCTCCAGGTTGCCGGACCAGGCCACCGTGGCGTTGGGGTCCGTCACCACGGGCTTGCCCGGCTTGACACGCAGGGTGAGCGGCTGGCCATGGCTGGTGACGGCCACCATCCCCGTCCCTTCCAGGCGCACGTTGAAGAGGCCACCGGCCATCATCGCTCCCACACGGCGCATCATCCGGATGTCCCACTGGATGGTGTCCTCGAAGGCGAGCAGGTCGTTGCCGTTGACGCTCACCGCCTCGCCCTGCAGCCCAAGGATGGAGATGGTCTTGCCTGAGTCGGCCAGGTACACGCGCCCCACGCCTTCGGCCTTGGTGAGGTTCGTCCCCTCGCCGGTGAAGGAGCGCTTGAACCAGCGCCAGAAGCCGTGCTCGAAGGCGCCCTCGCGCCGGAACTTCACGCCGCCCTGGTAGGCCACCATGGACCCCGTCTTGGTCCACACCCGCCCGCGCAGGTTGACCTCGAGCATGTACTTGCTCTCCAGCTCGAAGACGCCCTGGTTCTGGTCCTTCTGCGCGGTCTCCTGCACGAACTGCTCGAGCGAGTAGCGGCTCATCGTTCTCCCTGGGGTGGAGGAACCATTACGCCCGAGCACCGTCGGGATTGCGAGTCCCCCACAGGGAGACGCGCTTGCCGTGCATGCCGCGTCCCTTCATCGTTGGCACCGCCATGCGCCAGGCTCCCTGCCCTCACGCGTCCTTCCGCCGCCTTCCACTCACGGGCCTCGTACTCCTCCTGCTCGTTGGATGCCGAGGCGGCCCGAGTGGGGCCCAGGCCCCCACGGCCGACGCCCCTGCTGACGGAGACGTGCCGCGTGTCGTGGCCCCTGGCGCCTCCGCCACCGAGGCGGGTGCGCTTCCCTCGGCCCGGACGCGCGCCGACCTGGCGCGGACACGCTGGAGGGAAGCAGCCGCCGCCCAGCGCGACGGCCACCTGGAGAAGGCCCGCGCGCTCGCGGCGGAGGCGCAGGCCGCGTGGCCGACCCAGGCTGCCTATGCCTATGGGCTCGCCCCGCTGTCGGCCCGCCTTGGCGACGCGGCCGCCACCGCGCGCTGGCTCGACGCGAGCGCCGACCTCGGGCTCGGTGTGGACCTCGCGCGTGACGACAGCTTCGCCAGGGTCCTCGACTCCGCCCCCGTCCGCGCCGCCGCCGAGCGGCTGGCCCGGAACCTGGAGCCGCTCGCACGCAGCAGCGTGGCGTTCCGGCTCGACGAGGCGGACTTCTTCCCCGAGGGCATCGCCTGCGATGCACGGGGAGAGGCGTGCTACGTGGCCAGCGTGAGACACCGCAAGGTGGTGCGCGTCGGGCGCGACGGGCAGGCCACGCAGGTCGTGCCCCCGGGCCAGGATGGTGTGCTGGCGGCTCTCGCCGTGGCCGTGTCGCGCGACGGCCGCACGCTGTGGGTGACGTCGGCCGCCATTCCCCAGATGCGGGGCTTCGACAAGGCGGATGAGAATTCCGCCTGGGTTCACGCCTTCGACCTCCCGTCAGGCCGGCTCCAGCGGCGCCTCGGCTTCCCCGCCGGAACGGGGCCGCATGCGCCAGGGGACATCCAGGTCACCTCGAATGGAGAGGTGTTCGTCTCCGACAGCCAGCAGCCCGTGCTCTACCGGGTGCCAATGACTGGCGACACGCTGGAGGTCTTCGCGAGCGACCCGCTGTTCCGGTCGCCGCAAGGGATTGCGGAGAGCGCGGACGGCCGCAGGCTCTACGTGGCCGATTACTCCCACGGCATCCTGGCCGTGGACAGGGCGAGCCGAAAGGTCTCGGAGGTCACGCCGCCCGCCGGAGGCGCCACGGTGCTCGGAATCGACGGGCTCGCGCGCCACGGAGACACGCTCATCGGAATCCAGAACGGGCTCCAGCCCGCCCGGGTCATCCGCATGCGGCTCGACGAGGACCCGCTGCGAATCCGGGCCGTGGAGCTGCTCGACCGGCACCTCCCGGATGCGGACCAGCCCACCGTTGGCGCGGTGGTCGGCGATGAGCTGCGCTATGTCGCCAACAGCCAGTGGGAGAACTACGACGACGACGGTCGGCTCCGGGATGGCGCGGTCCTGACACCGCCGCTCATCCTCCGGCTCCCGCTGGGTGGAGCCCCCCAGTAGGACGGCAGCCGCGGAAGGAACGTTCATTCCGGCAGCGCGGCGCCCCGAGGGGGCTGGGGTCTGTGGATTCTCGACCCACGCGGTAGAGCCCCGGACCGAGACCTTCGGTGGTGACTCAGCGCCCCCCGCGTCAAAGCCACTTGCGGAGCCCGGTGTGGCCAACGGCCAGGACCGGCCAGGAGCTCCTTTCCGGGTGACAATCCGGTGACGTACTTTCCGTCCGGGGCCCGCGCGCCTGAATGGTGACGAGCCTTTCGAGTCAGCGGGACGCCGAGCACGAGCGGGAGGGAGCAGGACATGGCTGGCGCAAGGGGGAAGCCTGATTGGCAGACGCGGCTGCGGGCCTCCAACCAGAGACGGCTGGGCCATGGTGTCCTTCTGCTCATCTGGTGCGCCATCGGCGTCGCGGGCGCGAAGGTCATGATGGATGTGCTCGTCGCAGTGCTCCAGGTGCTCGTGGACCCCGTGCCCATGGGGAGCCGGCATTCGATGACGAATGTCCCGGCCGTGGGGCTGGTGCTCGGTGGACTGCTGCTGGCCGCCGGGCTGACGGGCTGGCTGTGGGTGGGCTTCCGCTTCGCGTGGTTCCTGCTGCGCTCGGTCCTGGGCGAGGACCAGCTCGCGATGGACTCGAAAGGCGTGACGTGGCGACGGTGGCTGCCCCCCTGGAGCAAGGTGCACTCCCTGCCGTACTCCGACGTGGCGGCGTTTCCCGAAAGAGTGGGGGACGTCATGGCGCTGCTGCACACCGGGAGGACCGTCGTGCTGGCGACGCTGGGAACGGTGTCGGAGCTCGAGGAGCTGCGGAAGCAACTGCGTGGACGCTCCGAGCTGGGCAGCACGCCCGCGGTGCTCTCGGATTGCATCCCGAAGGACCGCGAAGCGGTACCGGTTCCCGGAGGAGGGGTGGCGCTTCGCCGCCGCCGGGACGACCCGGGCAATCGCGCCTGGGTTCTGGGCGGCGTGGCGCTCCTGCTCGGGGTGTCAGCGGCCGTCGTGATGTGGCGACAGGACATCGACGGAGCCAGTGTGGAGGGACCGCTGCTGGCGCTGGCCCTGTCGGGGCTCGCGGGCTGGGTGGGCCTGAAGGCGTGGCCTTCCTTCCAGTCGCGGTGGGAGTGGCAGGTCCGGCCGGGAGTCCTCGACAGGGTGCGGTACCGGATTGGACGCCCCGAGCGTGTGAGCCACCGCGCGAAGTCGCTCGAGGTGCGGCGGAACGAGTCCGAAGACTCTGAGGAGTCGTTCTCCTTGTGGATGCACACGTCCAAGGGCCCCGTGATGCTGGAGAAAGGCTGGTTGCACCCGGAGCTCATCGACCATCTGGGACAGTGGCTCGCGCATCGCCTCGAGGTCCGCCTGGATCGACGCGACATCCTGGACAGCCTGCCGAGGCGCAAGTCCTCGCGGCGGCGCCGCACGGGGTGAGGCCGGTCGCGGGCACGCCACGGTGGCGGGAATATCGCGCGCCCCCTTCGTTCTCGATTCGCAGGGGCACATCGAGAACACGGCGCCGAGGCACGGCCTCGAAGCGCGGGGGAATGCTCACATGAAGATCAGGACTGACACACGACACCCCAGGAGTCGTACGGCGGCGCTTGGCGCGGCGGCACTGGCCATGCTGCTGGGCGGCTGCGGACCGGAAATGACCGAGCCCGGCCAGGACCAGGACCCCCTCGGCTCCACCTCCGAGCGCACCACGGCCGCCTTCGAGGCCTGGCGCGCGAAGCACGTCGCCCCCACCGAGGACGGACAATTCCTCGTCGAAGGCGACATGCGCATGCCCGACCTGGCGGCGGTGCGCCAGTACTGGCAGGACTTCACCGAGAACCCCAACGCGCTCTCCGTCTTCCGCGTGGGGGGAGCCGACGCGGCATGGAACCGGACCGACCGCGGGAACATCACCTACTGCATCCGGCCGAGCGACTTCGGCACCGAATACAACCGCGTGGTCGACTTCATGCAGCGCGCCGCCTCGGGCTGGGAGGCCGCCGCCAACGTGCGCTTCGTGCACGTCGTGGCGGAGGACTCGAGCACCTGCAACCGCAGCAACACCCGCGTCAAATACAACGTCGAGCGCAACTTCGCCTTCACGGGCCTCTCGGCCGGCATGGGCTTCCCCACCTACTCCCGGCCCACCCGGTACCTGGAGCTCGGCCCCACCCACGAATGGACCGATGCGGAGTTCATTGCCGTACTGACCCACGAGTTCGGCCATGCGCTGGGCTTCGTGCACGAGCACGACACCGCCTCGGGCTGCGGCATGGTGACCACCGGCAGCTACCGTCCCCTCACCTGCTACGACGGCCGCGGCGCGATGCACTACCCGTCCGAGGGTGGATGGCTCGACCCTTCCCGCACGCTGAACTTCATCTCGCAGTGGGACGTGGAGGGTGCGCAGTCCCTCTATGAAGCGCCCACCAACGTGCTCAGCACCTCCAGCGGCACGGTGTTCGCCCGCCAGCGCTCGACGGGCAACCTCTACCGGCGCGACGCCAGCGGCTGGACGCTGGTCGGCAACCCGGGCCAGTCCTTCGTCGCGGTGGGCAACACGCTCTACGGACAGATTCCGGGCCGCGGCGCGCCGGTGAAGTTCGTGGGCACCGGGTGGGTCACCATCGGCGGCCCGGCCGGTCAGATTTTCGCCTGCGCCGGCGCCCTCTGCGGCACCGACCCGACCAGCGGCAACATCGTCCGGTACAACGCCACCACCGGCGTGTGGACGACCATCGGCGGGCCCGGCTCCCGCTTCGCCGCGACCACCACCGAGGTGTTCGGCATCGGTCTCTGGCAGGACGACTACGTCGCGCGATGGAGCGGCTCGGGCACCAGCTGGTCCATCGTCGGAGGCGGCGCCAGCGAGCTCATCGGCGGTGGCACGAGCATGTACCGGCTCACCAACGTCAAGGACGCCATCCAGCGTTACGACGGTGGCTCGACGTGGACCACCATCGGCGGGACGGGCAGGAGCTACGTCGCGACCGGCGGCAACGTCTACGGGCTGCGGCCGGATGGTTCGTGGGTCATGAAGTACGCGGGCACGCAGTGGAACTCCATCCACGGTGCGGCGACGCGAATCTTCGGCTCGAACGGGTTCCTCTTCGCGACGAACCCCGACGACACCATCGAGCGCTACGAGCCCGCCACCAACACCTGGACGAACCTCGGCAAGCCCTGAGCGTTCTTCCTCTCCTCGGACATGGTAGGCGGGGGCTCCGTACTCCCTACCCACCCAGGAACAACCATGTCCGAGGAAGACCGGCGGCGGTGGAACACGCGCTACCGCGAGCCGCAGGAAGCCCGGGAGCCCTCCGCCTTCCTGCGCTCGCTCGCGGACCTGCTTCCCGTCACGGGCCGTGCGCTCGACGTGGCGGGAGGCACCGGACGGGAGGCCCTGTGGCTCGCGAGGCGTGGCCTGGACGTCACCCTGCTGGACATCTCGGAGGTGGCGCTCGAGCGCGCCTCCGAGGACGCACGAGCGGCGGGAGTGGGCCTGCGGACGCAGTCTTTGGACGTGGAGGTGGAGCCGCTCCCGCCCGGCCCCTTCGACGTCGTGCTCTGCCTGAACTTCCTCTGGCGGCCGCTGTTCGCCCGCTTCCCGCAGGTGCTCGCCCCGGGAGGGCTGCTCGTCTTCGCACAGCCCACCCGCAGCAACCTCCAGCGGCACGCACACCCCTCCGCCCGCTTCCTGCTGGAGGACGGGGAGCTGCCCCGGCTGGTCCAGGGGCTGACGTGCGTCTCGTACACCGAGGCCTGGACCGGGGAAGGCCGTCACGAGGCCCGCCTGGTGGCGGCGAGGGCCTGAGGCTGCCCCCCGACCTCGGACATGTGCCTCGCCTGCCGTGGCCGGCGGGTCAGTCGTACGTGGCCACGTAGTGACCGGCGGCAGCCGCGTTCACGAACACGTAGGCCACGCCCTTGATGGTCTTCGGGGCGCCCACCGTCACGGACGCGCCGTCACGCGTCACCGTCGTCAGGCTCTTCGTCCCGCGAGTGGCCGGCAGCATCAGCGAGAGGCCGTGCGCCGGCGTGCCGAGGTCGAAGGCCAGCGCGGTGCCGTTCCAGCTGCTCGCCGTCACGCGCGTGTGCTCGCGCGCGTCGTTCCAGTCCAGCAACTGCGCGGCGGAGATGACCGCGACCTGGGGACGCGCCTGTAGCGCCGCGAGGCTGGCCGTCGCCTCGAACGAGCCGTTGTCGACGTGCAGGTTGGCCACGAACGTGCCGTAGAAGCCCTTCTGCAGGGCGTTGTCCAGCACGCGCTCCACGTGGAGCGGATACGTCTGTCCCGACTCATCGGTGAACTGCGTCGCCGCCTGGTAGACGTCGACCGGCGTGCCATCCTCGTGCGCGAAGCGCATGGCGAAGCCGCTGCCCGTGAACAGGCCCGGCCGGTCCTGGAGCCAGTTGCCGGGATAGGCGTAGTAGTTGGTGTCGAGCCGGATGCCATGCTCGAGCTCCACGTCGGCCTGGGTCGTCCAGTCGCTCCACGCGATGCAGTGCGTGCGAACCGTCCGCGGGTCGCGGACGCTCGGCCAGCCCTTCAGCGCGTCGGTGACGCCGTTGAAGCTGTCGAGCTGCGCGTCGTAGAGCGCGTCGAGCCAGGCCTTGGTGTCGTAGTCGCCGCAATTCGTACTGAGGTGCATGGCCAGCTCGAAGCCCTTGTCCTCCCACGCCCTGGCCTCCGCGTCCGTGAGCGGCAGGTTGCCGGTGGAGGAGATGCTCGGCGCGTAGCCGTAGATGGTCATGCGGTAGCACTCCCAATCCGCGACCGAGCAGCCCACGGGGCTCGCCGCCTCCAGCTCCTGGAGCCGGCCCAGGGTGTTGTTCCCCGGGTGGCCGTCGCCGGTGTAGACGAACGCGGCCTCTCGCGCGTTCGGCAGGTACCAGAGTCGCGGCAGGGGCTGGCTGGCCAGGTTCATGAGGTTCACCAGCAGCCGCTGCTGCTCGTCGGCCTGCGGAATCTCGAGCTTGTCGAGGTCCACCCAGTCCGCCTCGTCGTCGTAGAACGAGTCGCCGATGAACATGTCGTCCGCGCGGCCGGTCGAGCCCACGAGACCCGGATTCAGGTAGGAGCGGTCCCGGTCCGACTTCGCCCATGCCGGGTTGCCCTGGCGCGTGTACACCACGGAGCGAGCCAGGTCGTAGGCGAAGGCCGCGGCCCTGCCGGCCCCGACACTGCGCAGCGTCACGGCGGCGGC
Source organism: Pyxidicoccus sp. MSG2 (assembly GCF_026626705.1). Classification (NCBI taxonomy): domain Bacteria; kingdom Pseudomonadati; phylum Myxococcota; class Myxococcia; order Myxococcales; family Myxococcaceae; genus Pyxidicoccus; species Pyxidicoccus sp. MSG2. The sequence continues at coordinate 7,041,398 of NZ_JAPNKC010000001.1, read as the reverse complement.
GTTGCCGGCCACGGCCGTGCTCGCATCCTGGTAGAGGCCCGCCACCGTGTCCGTGCCGGCGAGCGGCACGAGCACGTCCGCGACGCCGTGGTACTGCATCGTCTCGTCGACGATGCCGGCGCCGGGTGCCTGGCCGGTGTGGACGTCGATGTAGCCCTCGGCCAGGGTGGCACCGGTGCGGCTGATGCCCAGCAGCGCATCGAGCTCGGGCTTCGGCCGCATGGCGATGAGCGTGCCACCCGCGTTCACCCACTCCGTCAGCGCCGCGAGCTGCGCACTGCCCAGGTTGCCCTCACCGAGAATCACCGTGGTGAAGCCCGCGAGGTCGGCGGCGGCGCCGAGGTTGCCGGCATCCCACTTCACGAACGAGTTGATGCCCTCGGCCTTGAGCAGTTCCGGGAGGTACTCCGTGAAGTGGTTGTCCGGGTCCATCGCGACGAGCACGGGCCCGGTGCCCGCCTTGTTGTCGCGGGCCGGCGACGGTGCCGGCGACGGCACGGGGTAGCTCGCCCGGACGACGACATCCACCGCGTAGTCGGAGTTCGCGAAGCTCTCGGTCGGGATGTGGCTCTCGGGGCCGTAGTGGAAGATGGACGTCTGGTTGGTGCCCGTCCCCTGCGCAACCCGCAGTGCACCGGCGCTGACGCTGTGCGACTCCCACCAGCCACGGCTGTACGCGTAGTGCCCGTTCGGCGCGTAGTAGGAGACCACGTACGTCACGCCGGGCTCGAGCGGGACGGGCGTGGCGAACTTCGCCTCCTGCCAGCCCGCGCTCGTCTCGCTGGTGAAGGTCACGCTGCCGAGATTCTGACCGGTGCCCAGGTTCCACACGTTGCCAACGTGGGTGCCGGTGTTGCCCACGGCCTTGAGGAAGCGCACCGCCAGCGCCGTGGCCGGCCGGTCGACGGTGAACTTCAGGCCCAGCTCGACTCCGATGCCCTCGCTCGAGAAGCCGTCCGGCTGGAACGCGCTGCTGAAGGCCTTCGTGGCCTGCTGCTCCGGCGAGAACACCACGTCGACGCCGTAGTCGGTGTTGCGGAACGACTGGTCCGGGAAGCCGCCGAGGGGACCGTAGTGGAAGACGCCGTTGCCGCTCCTGGGAGCGTGCAGTGGGCGACTGTCCACGCCCTGGTCCGTGAACGCCTCCCAGGTGGCGGACCAGCCACCGTTCGGCGCGAAGTAGGAGGCGACGTACTCCGTGTTGGCGTCGATGTGCACCGGCCAGGCGAAGCGGACCTCCTGCCAGCCAACGAGGGACTCGCTCACGAATTCGGCGTTGGCCAGACGCTCGCCGGTGGCCCCCTTGTAGAGGCGGCCGAAGTGCGTGCCGGAGTTCGCCGCGCCGCCCTTGAAGAAGCGGATGCCGCGCACGTAGCCAGGCACGTCCGAGCGGAAGCGGACGCCGAGCTCGACCGACTCGTTGTTGCCCTCGAGCGGGCGGCGCGGCGCCGCGCCCTTCGGGTACAGCGTGTACTCGTGGCTGCCCGCTGGCGGCGGGGCCGGCGGCAGCGGCGGCGGCGCGGGCGGGTTCACCGAGTTCGTGTAGAGCACGTCCACGTAGTAGTTCGTGGCACCCCAGGTCATGTCGGGGAACGTGGAGGTGGCCGAGTACGCGTGGACGCCGTTCGGCTCCGCCACGGTGTCGCCGGGCTGGCACAGCAGGCCGCGGCAGATGTCGCTGATGAGGCCGTTGAGGTCCCAGGCGTAGTGGCCGTTGGGCGCGTGGTACGAAATCACATACGTCGTGTTCGCGGTGATACGCACCGGCGGGTCGAAGCGCTGGGTCTGCCAGCCCAGCGCCGTCTCACCGACGAACGGGGCGCTGGCGAGCAGCGTGTGGCTGGCAGCGGCCCAGAGGTTGCCGACGTGCGGACCGGTGTTGCCCGCGCCCTTGTAGAAGCGCACGCCGTAGACCCAGCCGTCCTGGCTGGCGCGGAACTTCGCGCCGACCTCGACGGCGGCGCCGTCGCCGCTGCTCGGCACCGTTGGCACCGTGGTGTCGGGGTAGACGCTCGGCGCGAGGTCGGGGTCCGGCGTGGGCGGCTCGTCGGAGTAGACGACGTCGACGTAGTAGTTGCCACCGTTCCAGGTGTCCGTCGGGAAGGTGCCGCCGTTGCTGTACACGAAGACGCCATTCGGGCTCGTCGGCGTGTTCGCGAGCGCATGGAGCGGCCCGCTCGTGATGCCGCTGGCGAAGGCACCGTACGCGTAGGAGTAGTGGCCGGTCGTGGTGTGGTACGAGACCACGTAGACCTGACCGGGCATGACCTGGATGGCCTGCCCGAAAGTCATCTGCTGCCAGCCGGAGTCCGTCTCGCCGGTGAACTCCCCGGTGGCGAGCACGGTGCCGTTGTCCGTCCAGAGCGTGCCGGTATGCGTGCCGGTGTTCGCCACCGCCTTGTAGAAGCGCACGCCAGAAACCCAGCCCGGCGTGTCCACCTCGAAGCGCATGCCGAGCTCGATGGGCGAGGTCTCACTGGAGTTGCCCAGGGGCGTGTCCGACGGCGCGAAGAGCGTATAGGTGGCCGCGGAGGCCGGTACCGGCGTCAGCGCGAGCAGGCACAGGACGAGGCACACGACAGCATGGGGTCGTGAGGTCACGAGGGAGTCCTTATCGAGGAAACAATCAAATCCTACGTGAGCTCGTGGCTTCGGTAGACGGCGAGATCTCCGGAGGGCGGAGCTATCAGCGTCAGCCACGGGCGCGCGGGGAGCGGCAGGTCGACACAGCAGACGCGAATCTGCCGCGTCCGCGCGATGGACTCGAGACCGTCGAGGACCCGCTCCAGGCGCTCACCGCTGAATGGGCAGTACAGGAAGAAGACCGTCCCACGGGTGAGGCTTCCGGCGAGTCTCGCCGCGTCGCCCTCGACCACGGAGAAACGCGGCGCGACGTTCAAACGCTCCGCGAGCTGGCGTGAGGCTCGGACGAGGTCCGGCTGAATCTCGATGCCAATCGACGCCGCCCCGCTCAGGAGATGCGTCAGCGCAGCCACCCTTCCGAGCCCCGAGCCGACGTCGACGAACACGTCGCTGGCCCGCACCTCCGCGAGCTCCACCATCCGAAGCACCGCATCGACCGGACACGGCATGTAGGGGACGCAATCCCGTGGAAGCTCGGGACCGTCGTCAGGAAGCGCGTCGAGCCCGAAGACGGCATCTACCCATTCATCGCGCTCGGCAGCGGGCACGTTCATCAGTGCCGTCCGGAAGGTCGCTGACGTCGCCTGCCCGTTGGAGAGCAACGAGCGCATCAGCCCGGCGCTCTCGCGGTGCACCTGTTCCATGGGCTCCAGCTTACGCGCGATGGACGGTTGCTGGAGCACGCCACCCCGCAACCTGCTTCCTCAACCGTTCGAGGGACAGGTCAACGTGTCATTTTCCACGTCCACACAGTCCGTCACGTCGTACCCGGCCTCCTCTTTTTCGTTCCGCTCCTTGTCGCAGGCAGCCTCGTCGAGGAAGGAGCCAGGCGCCTTGCCCCATACGCCCGTGGGCGGCTTGCGTCGGCAGTAGCGCCAGCGCGCATCTGACGGGGCGCTCGTCGTGGAGGCTGGTGCGACCGAGGTGCCTGGCATCCCGGAGGTACCGGCCGCCTGAACCACGTTGCCAGTGGGTGAGGGCGGAGTTCCACAGGCGCCCGTATTCATGAGCTGCCATTGGACTACACCTGCCGGGTAGAGCGGCGGTATCGGGGGGAGCGTCGAGAGGAACTGCGCGAGCACCTGCTCGTCTGCCGCTGTCAGGATGCGGTTCTGCCGGATGAAGCCCATGGCCCAGCAGTTCGCGTTCACCTCTTTGGCCGGTGATGGGTCCAAGGGATTCTGGTGGTGTCCGCACTCGTGCCAGAACAGGAACTTCTGTGCTGGCACCGGCATCGCCGAAAGCATTGCGAAGTTGATGTGGATGACCGGAATCGGCCCGGTGGGGCTCGGCCTGAAGGTGGCGTAGCCAGCGAAGCCGGATGCCAGGAACTGCGGGTCGGTGCTGTTGAAGTCCATCACAGGCATCCCGGTAGGGGTTCTGCAAGCGTGGACCGTTCCATCCCCCGCGGTGAAGGCGTGCGCTTCGCTCCCCATCGCGAAGCAGCTCGCGAGCAAGAGCGCCTGGACCCGTCTCATTTCCCCTCCCGATGCGATGTGACCCTTCCCAATCGTGAGCGAGACACTACCAGAGCGGTGCACCTGTTCCATGACCTGCACGGCATGCGCTCGCGCCGCTCCCCGTGCAGGCGTGTGTGCTCCAAGCCGGATGCAACTCATCGCATTCACCACCCTCGAGTGGATGTTGGGAATGCCGGGCCGGGCTCCGGGGCAGCCGGAGCGCCGCGCATCTCCTTGTGGCCGCGGACCGTTCCGGACGAAAGTGGGCGCGTGCTGACGGGCGGCAAGCCCTCGGCCCCACCTTTGACCGGGAGCACCGATGCCCGTCGTGGAATCCCGAATCGACACCGTGACGCTCTACCAGCAGGGCGCGCGGGTGACGCGGCTGCTGACGCTGGACTGCCCCGAGGGCCGCGCGCCCGGGGAGCTCGAAATCCCCCGGCTGCCGCTGGCCCTGTTCGACCCCACGGTGCGCGTGCGGGTGCTGGCCACCGGTGGCGGCGGCTCGGACCTCACGGCCACGAACGTGCGCGTGGGCCTGTGGCTGCCGCCCCGCGAGGCCCCCCTGGAGACGGTGGACCAGGCCGCGCTGCGCACGCTGCGCCAACAGGTCAGGACGGTGGAGAGCCACATCCGCCAGCGCCAGTGGGAGATGAACGTCTTCGGCGGCATCACCGTGCCCCCGCGCCCGAAGCCCGAGGAGGGCAAGCCCCCACCGTCCTCACCCCTGGGCGCGCGCATGGCGCTGGAGCAGTTCACCCATGACGGCGCGCAGGCCCGGCTCGCGGAGATGCGCGCCCTGGGCGAGCAACTGCGCACGCTGCGCGAGGAGGTGGCCGTCCTCGAGCAGCGGCTGGCCCAGGCCTCCACCGCGCGGCAGGTGACGGTCCAGGACCTCTACAAGTCCGTGCACGTGCAACTGCGCCACCAGGGCGCCGCGCTCTCCCGCGCGAGCCTCTCCGTGGAGTACTTCGTCCCCGGCGCGCGCTGGGCGCCCAGCTACCAGTGCCGCCTGTCGCGGGACTGCCGGCAGGTGGAGCTGGTGATGCGCGCCCTCATCGGCCAGCACTCCGGCGAGGACTGGAGCGGAGTGAAGCTGGTGCTCTCCACCGCCGCCCCGCTGAGCTGGACGGAGCTGCCGGAGCTGTCCTCCATCCGCATCGGCCGCGCGCAGCCCCCGCCCCCCGCGCGCGCGGGCTTCCGGCCGCCGCCGCAGGGCGCCGCCTCGCTCTTCTCCGACTTCGACCGGGACCAGCAGGCGCTGCTGCGCGTGCTGCCTTCACCTTCACCCTTCCCCCTCCCCTCCCTCCACGAGCCCGTGGACCTCGAGAGCCTGGAGCCTCCCGTCCCGTCGGACGTGGACGTCCTCTTGAGCGAGGCCGGCGGCGACGACGAGGTCGAGGAGGAGATGGCTGCCCCGTCGATGAGGGTCTACGCGGAGGAACGGGATGCGGAGATGTTCGAGGAGCCCATGGCGGTGGCCGCCGCTCCCATGGCCCCTCCTCCTCCCGCGCCCAGCAAGTCCATCATGCCCGCCTCCGCCGGAGCGCCCGCGCGCCGCAGCAGGGAGATGTCCAAGAAGATGGACCGGGGCGGGCCCGCCTTCGGCCATGGCGCCGGGCCCACGCAGGCCGGCCTGGAGGCGGTGGTCTTCACGCACCTGCGGCTCGCCCCCGCGTCGGACGGTGCGCACCGCAACCGGCTCCAGCCCATGGACGCGCGCCGCTTCTATCTGGAGACGCTGGCGCGCTTCCAGGTGGAGGTGACGTTCGACGTCATGGCGGCGGTGGCCGGAGCGGAGGCACGCGCCCAGGGCATGGCCTCCACGCCGCTGCCCGGCGGCACCGCCGACGTGAGGAACGCTTCCAGTCGCTTCGACTTCAGCTACACGGCCGAGGCCACCGTGGATGTCCCCTCGGACGGCGTCTTCCACTCCGTGGCGCTGGGCGCTCGCACCGGTGACGCCAGCGTCCTCTACGTGGCCGTGCCAAGGGAGGACTCGAACGTCTACCGGCAGGCCGAGGTGCAGAACCCGCTGCCCGCCCCGATGCTGGCCGGACCCGCCGAGGTGTACGTGGGCGGCGAGTACGTGCTGTCCACCACCCTGCCCACGGTGGCCCCGCGCGGCAACTTCAAGCTGGGCCTGGGCGTGGAGCAGGCCATCCGCTGCGCGCGCAACACCCGCTACCGCGAGCAGCGCAGCGGCTCCAAAATCGTGGCGACGACGGAGCTGTGGCACGACCTCACCATCGACCTGGCCAACAACCTGGACCGGGACATCGTCTGCGAGGTCCGCGAGCGCATTCCCCAGCCCGCGCCCGACGCGGAGGTGGTGGTGGAAGAGGGCACCGTCACCCCGGCGTGGGAGCCCTACACGCAGCAGGAGCGCGGCGCCAAGGCGCTGGAGGGTGGGCGGCGCTGGCGCCTCACCGTGCCGGCCAACCACACCCAGCAGCTCTCCGCGCAGTACGTGGTGAAGCTGTATGCCAACAACGAGCTCGAGGGCGGCAACCGCCGCGAGGCCTGACATGAGCACGGAGATTCAGACCCAGGGTGTGGAGCGTCAGGAGCCCCCGCTGCCCAGCGAGGCCATGCGGCTGGACGCGCCGGTGCGCGGCGTGACGCTGCTGGAGGACCGGGCCCAGGTGTCGCGCCAGGGCACCGTGCGCGTGCGCGCCGGGCAGAACCGAATCGTGCTCCCGGGCATCGCGCCCGTGCTGCAGGACGTGTCCCTGCGCGCCGAGGTGCTCTCCGGCCCCGCGCGGGTGGCGGACGCCCGCATCCGCCGGGCCCTGCGCATCCGCACCGCGGACAAGCCGGAGGCGGCCCGACTCCTGGAGGAGCGGCTGCGAGCCCTCCAGCGCGAGTACGGGCAGACGCTGGAGGACCAGGTGCGCAACCGGCTTCGCTTCGAGCGCGTGGGCAACATGCTGGAGCTGGGCGCGGGCGAAATCCCCGAGGACGCCGGCTGGGGCATGGGCACCGCGACCCAGTGGCAGGACACCTTCGACGCGATGTTCCGCAGGGCCCGCCAGCTGCGCGAGGAGACGCTCCAGGCCAGCTTCAAGATGGAGCGGCTGTCGGACGAGCTGACCGCCGTCGCTCGCCAGCGGCAGGCCATGGACCGCGTGGACCACCAGGTGGTGTCCTGGCTGGAGGCGGACCTGCTGGCCAGCGCCGACGGCGAGGTGGAGGTCCGCATCGACTACGTGGTGCCCAATGCCATGTGGCGGCCGCTGCACACGGCCCGGCTGGTGGAGGGCGGGCAGGTGCGCGTCACCTCGTCGGCCGCGGTGTGGCAGGACACGGGCGAGGACTGGAAGGACGTGGACCTCCAGTTCTCCACGGCGCGCTCGTCGCTGGGAATCGAGCCGCCGCTGCTGGGCGACGACCTGCTCTCCGTGAAGAAGAAGAACGAGCAGGTGCTGGTGCAGGCGCGCCAGGTGGCGGTGCAGAAGGCCGGCCTGGGCAGCGCCCCCGCGAAGGGCGGCGCGCCGACCACCGTGGACCTGCCGGGCGTGGACGACGGCGGCGAGACGCGCAACCTGAAGGCGCCCGGGAAGAACACCGTGCCCTCGGACGGGCGGCCCAACGTGGTGCCGCTCTTCACCTTCGAGGACGCGGCGCGCTCGGAGCTGGTGGCCTTCCCGGAGCTGGAGGCCAAGGCGTTCCTGCGGGCCGTGGCGCGCAACACCTCCTCCAACCCGGTGCTGGCGGGCCCGGTGGAGTTGCTGCGTGACAACGGCTTCGTGGGGTGGACGCAGACGCTGTTCGTGGCGCCCCAGGAGAAGTTCGAGCTGAGCTTCGGCCCGGATGACGCCATCCGCATCCAGCGCGAGGACAAGAAGCACCGCGAGGAGGTGGACTCGGTGAGCAAGTGGACCGAGCACACCCTGCACCGGCTCCTCTACCTGTCCAACCTGTCCGGCGAGACGCGCACCGTCACCGTCACCGAGCGCATCCCCGTGGCGGAAATCGAACATGTGAAGGTGGAGCTGGACACGAAGAAGACCACCGGTGAGCCCGTGCTCGACGAGAACGGCTTCGTCACGTGGAAGGTGGAGCTGCCCGCCAACGGACACACCACGCTCCACCTGTGGTTCAAGATGTCGATGGCGCCGGGGGTGCAAATTTCCTGAGCGCCCGGATACGGGAAACCCCCGACGCCAGGACGCCCGGGCGCACTCGTACAGACGACAGGCAACCTTGTGCGCCTTCTTGAGACAATACCTGGGTGGAGTGATGCGAAGAGGAGCGGACCCGTGGGCGTTGACCGTGCTCGTACCCAACCGTCCGCGACGCAGAACGCCGCCGCGAGCAAGGGGGGCGCGAAGGGCCGCGACTGGCTGAACATCCCCCACATCAATCAGCTCCGCCCGGACGGCGCCAACGAGGGCTACGTCAACGGCGCCTCCTTCTGCGGCCCCGCCGTGGTGGCGATGCTGGCCCGGGGGGCCAACAGGTATCCCGGGCTGAGTGATGCCCGGCTCATCCAGGAGCTGTCCGAAGGCCTGGTGTCCCGGAAGGGGACGTCACCCCAGGACCTGACGAAGATGCTGGGGCGCGCCGACCTCCCCCTGGCCGGCCCGGCGCTGTCCGGCTCCTATAAAGATACCCAGTTGCAACAGCACCTGCGTCAGGGCCACAAGCTCATTGCCCAGGTGGAGTCGGTCAACGCGAAGACGGGGGAGCGGAGCGCGCACTACATCGTGGTGCGCGGGATGACGCCCGACGGCAAGTACCGCATCTCGAATCCGATGGCCAACGGGCCCCAGGTGCTGTCTCCCAACCGGCTCCGGGGCCTCGTGAACCGGGCGCCTCCGGATGGAGGGATGCTCATCCCCGTGGCCCAGCCCCGCAACATCACCAAGGGCTCCGGCGCCGTCACACCCCGGCCCGCGCGGCTGGACACGCCGGGACGGAACGACGGCCCCATGGGCATCATGGCCCGCCGTGAGGCGCGCAACGACTTCAAGCTCAGCATCGACTACGGCGGCCGCCAGGTGCGCCCCGTCATCAGCTCCGTCAGCCCCATGGGCTACGGGTCGCACGGCAACTTCCCCTACGACATGGCCAGCATCGGCCGCGATGCGATGCGCTACGGCTCCAGCAGGCCGGTGACTCCGGACCGCTTCAACGCGGAGGACTTCGCGGGCCGGCTGCTGTGGCTCAAGCGGAAGGGAGAGCCCAAGGCCCTCGAGGTCCTGGAGCTCCTCCAGTCCAGCCCCTACCCCAGGGACCAGCGCGTCTTCGCGCGCGTCATGAGGGCCGAGCTGCGCCAGCCCGGCATCGGCAAGAAGATACTGGGCGACCCCTGCTGAGCGGCGGCGCCGGGCTCCGCGCGCGGCGGGTGCCGGGCGCACCGCGTGTGCTAGCCTCCAGGTGCTTTGGCATCGGTGCCTCCAGAGGAAGATGAGGAGCTCGCGGGGTCGGAGACCACTCCGCTCGAGCAGGTGCGCGGCCCCACGCGCGTCCGCCTGAAGCTGCTGGTCATCTCCGGGCCCGACGTGGGCCGCAGCGTGCCGCTCGAGCCAGGCCAGTACCGGATTGGCTCGTCCCCCTCCTGCGAGATTGCGCTGAGCGACAAGACTGTCTCGCGCCAGCACCTGCGGCTCGAGGTGCGTGAGGACGGCGTGCGGGCCGTGGACGCGGGCTCGCGCAATGGCTCCTTCTGCGAGCAGATGCGCTTCTCCGAGCTGGAGGTCCGCGTGGGGGCGGTCCTCCAGGTGGGCACCACCGAGTTCAAGCTGGTGCCGGAGGAGTCACGCGAGCGCATCATCCCGCCTTCCGCGCGCGAGTCCTTTGGCGCGCTGGTGGGCGACAGCCGGCCCATGCGCGAGCTGTTCACCCTGCTGGAGCGACTGGCGGCGGGGGACGCGGATGTGCTCGTGCAGGGCGAGACGGGCACGGGCAAGGAGCTGTGCGCCGAGGCGCTCCATCAGCAGGGCAAGCGCAGCCAGGGCCCGTTCGTCATCGTCGACCTGGCCGGCGTGGCGCCCTCGCTCATCGAGTCCGAGCTGTTCGGCCACGTGAAGGGGGCCTTCACCGGAGCCCATGGAGAGCGGGCCGGGGCCTTCGAGCGGGCCCACGGAGGCACCGTCTTCCTGGACGAGGTGGGGGAGCTGCCGCTGGAGCTCCAGCCCCGGCTCCTGCGGGTGCTGGAGCGGCGCCAGTTGAAGCGGGTGGGCGCCAATGACTACCGCACCGTGGACATGCGGGTGGTCGCGGCCACGCATGTCGACCTGGAAGGCGCGGTGAAGGCCGGTAGGTTTCGCAGGGACCTGTTCCACCGGCTGGCCGTGCTGCGCGTCACCCTGCCCCCCCTGCGCGAGCGGCCCGAGGACCTTCCCCTCCTGGTGGACACGGTGCTGCGGCGCATGGGCAAGCCCCCGGGCGCGCTGTCGGAGCAGACGCGCGCGCTGCTGGCCCAGTACCCGTGGCCGGGAAACGTGCGAGAGCTGCGCAACGTGGTGGAGCAGGTGGTGAACCTGGGCGAGGAGACGCTGCCCGAGCTGACCCCGGACCCGCTCGGGCACTCCGCCGACGCGGGCTCGGCCGACCTGGAGCTGCCCTTCAAGGAAGCCAAGGAGCGGCTCATCGAGGGCTTCGAGCGCGACTACCTCCGGAGCCTGATGGAGCGGTGCGAGGGCAACCTCTCCCGCGCCTCGCGCGAGGCCGGCATCGACCGGTTCTACCTGCGCAAGCTGATGAAGAAGCACGGGCTGGACGCGAACTGAGGCCGGGGTGGCGACTCCAGTCGCCAGGTGGCAACGCGACTCGCCAGGGCCGCCCCCCGCCTCCCGGGCCCGCGTGCCCTACCCCCCGCGCTAAACCCCTGAAGAGACTAAGCGCACCTTGTGCCGCAAGCCCGGCGGGTGTGTGGCACGCCCCTCGCAGTAGGCATGGGCACACACCAGCGCTCCTCCGGACGCTGCGAACCCAAAAAGGAAAACCCCATGCGCGCCATCTCCTCCTCCGCCGGCTCCTCCGCTGCTTCCCACGCCCAGCGTTCCTTCGCCACCCGCCAGGGCAACCAGGCCAACCGCATCCAGAAGGGCATCGCTGACGGCTCCCTCACCTCCGAGGAGGCCAGCAGCCTGAAGGCGAAGCAGTCGCAGATCGCGGAGGCGAAGGACCGCGCGATGGCCGACGGCAAGATTGACAAGAAGGAGCGCAAGGAGCTGCGGAAGATGCAGCGGGAAGCCAGCCGCGACATCTTCGAGCAGCGGCACAACGGCGCCGAGGGCCCGGTCGCGCCCGAGCAGCGGGGCTCCAACATCGAGGGCCACCAGACCGGCCAGCGCAACCGCATCCAGAAGGGCATCGGTGACGGCTCGCTCAGCGCCGGCGAGGCCGGCTCCCTGATGGAGCAGCAGACCCGCGTTGCGGAGGCCAAGGGCAAGGCGATGGCCGACGGGACGATGGACGAGACGGAGTACAACCAGCTCCGCCAGCTGCAGCGCGAGGCCAGCATGGCCATCTTCAACGCGCGCCACAACGACGGCATCCGGGTGTAGCCACCGCGAGCGGCTCAGTGCGGCATGGAGTGGTCGGGGGCGCGCTGGGGAACAGGGCGCTCCTTCCGGGCCTCGAGCCAGGCGCTGATGTCCGCCGCCTGCTGCTGCTGGCCCAGCGCCGTGTAGCGCTCCCGGGCCCGCCGCGCCTCCTCGCGGGCCTGCTCGGGCTCACGGCCCGCGGCCCACAGCGCCTGGGCCAGGGTGAAGCCCGTGTGCGCGAGCGCCTCCGGGTCCGTGTTCGCGTAGGAGAGCGCCTGCCGCAGCGGCGCGATGGCCTGGGCGGGGAGGCCCTGGGCCAGCAGCGTCTTGCCCACGCCGTCCAGGGAGTAGGAGAGGTCGGGGTGCTCCGCGCCGAGCGCCCGTCGCTTGAGCGCCTCGGCCTCGCGAAAGGACTTCAGGGCCTCGTCGTAGCGCTTCAGTTGGAGGAAACACTCACCCAGCTCGTCCAGGTCGTCGGCGATGGAAGGGTGCTCGGGCCCCAGCGCGGCCTGGCGTACCGCGAGCGCCGTCCGGGCGTACTCCAGCGCGCGGGCAGGCTCTCCGCTCTCCCGGTACGCCGTGGCCAGCATGCTCCGGCGGATGGCGACCTCGGGGTGTTGCGGCCCCTTGAGCGCCTCCGTGCGTCGCAGCGACTCGCTGAGCATGGCGATGGCCCTGGGAAGGTCTCCCAGGCGCAGTGCCGCGAGGCCCAGGGCGTGGCTCACCTTGGCCCGCCGCGGGTCCTCTGGCGCGAGCGCGCCCTCCAACGCGCGGGCCTTGGAGAAGGAGTCCCACGCCTCCTGGTAGCGCCCGCCGAAGAGGGCGGTGTAGCCCAGGTTGACGTTCAGGTCGAAGGCCGCGGGCGGCTCACTGCCCACCCGCTCCAGCACGCCCCGCGCCATGTCGCCCCACCGGCGCGCCTCGTCCGGGTGGCCGTTGTTGGCCAGCGCGTAGGTGAAGCGGGTGAGCACCTCCAGGCGCTGCCGGTCCGCGCGGCCCGCCTCGGCATCCTGGAGGGCACGCTCGAACTGGCGCAGGCTCTCCTCCGCTTCGCCCTGCTGATGAAGCAGCCAGGCCTGCAGGTAGCTCAGCTCGGCCTGGAGCGGGCGCCAGGCGGTGAGGGCCGCCTGGGGCTCCAGCTTCCGCGCCAGCTCCAGTCCCTGGGCATAGCGGCCCGCATCGAGCAGCGCGCGGACCTGGGCAAGCTGCCCGCCGAGTTGCTCGAGGGCCGCGCGGCGCATGGGGTCGGCGGGCAGCGCGGGCTGCTCGGCCAGGGAGTCGATGTCGCGGCACTCCTCGAGTCCCGGGAGCGCGGAGGCGGCATCCACGGCGCGCTCCACCACCTTGCCATCCGCGCTGGTGAGCAGGTCCACCAACGCGCCCAGGCTCTTGCGGCGACGCTCCAGGCACACCATGCGCAGGGACAGCAATTCCTCCGTCTGCTCGCCGCGCACGCGGGTGGCCTCGCAGGCCTCGGTGTGCAGGCGGGCCCACCCGCCGGCATAGGCATCCAGCAACCGGGTTGCCCCGTGGGCGCTCTCCGAGGCGAAGGGCCTGCCCGTGGCGTGGAAGGCGGCCTCCAGCTTCTGCCGGGCCCCGGGCCCCCATACGGAGGCCACGAGGGAGTCCGCCCCCGCGCACACCTGGCTCTGACGGTGGAGGTACAGGCCCATGCCCGCCGTGGCCGCCGTCAGCAGGCCCAGGGCCGCCAGGGCTCCACGGCGGTTGCTGCGCCGCTGCTCCCAGGAGAGCTCCTCCAGCAGGGCCTCCATGGAAGGGAAGCGGTCCTCCGGGTGCAGGGACAGGCCCCGCATCACCGCGTTCCGCACCCGCGTGGCGACGCGAGGCTCCGCGGGAGGCACCTTCGCGGTGCCATGAGGCAGCAGCCGCCAGGCCTCCGTGCCAGGGGGCGCCTCGCCCTGACGCCGAGCCGCCTGGGTGGCCGCTTCGACCATGCGCCGGGGCTCCACGGCGTGCTTGCGATACAGCGCCCAGTACAGCGAAGCGCAGAAGCTGAACTGGTCCGCGCGTGCGTCCACACCGAGGCCCAGGTACTGCTCGGGCGGCATGAAGTGGGGGGTGCCCATCACGAGCCCCGGCTGCGTCAGCGGCGTGGCGGACTGGAGGCTTCCCGCCCGGACCGACAGCGCCTCCTCGTCGAGTCGTGTCGCTTCGTCCTCGTGGGAGAGGGGCGTGAGCCGGGCCAGGCCGAAGTCCGTCACGCAGACGCGGCCGTTGCGGCCCATGAGGACGTTGGCGGGCTTGAAGTCCCGGTGCACCAGCCCCACCCGGTGCGCGGCGAGCAGGCCCTGTCCCGCCTGGAGGAACACGCGCAGCACCTCCTGCGGCGAGGGAGGTGGCTTCTGGCGGGCCCACTCGTGGAGGTTCTGGCCCTGGATGAACTCCATGGCGATGAAGACGCCGCCGCCCACCGTCCCCACGTCATGCACGGTGATGACGTTGGGGTGGGAGATGCGGGCCATGGCCTGGGCCTCGCGCAGCAACCCGCCCGCCTCATCCGGGTCGCCGGGGCTGGCCTTGTCCGGGCGCAGCAGCTTGAGCGCCACCTTGCGGTCCAATTCCGGGTCATGGGCGGCGTAGACCACGCCAATGCCGCCCTGCCCCACGGGATTGAGGATGAGGTAGCGCTCGACGTGGGTGCCTCGCTCCAGCAGGAGCCCGGCGCCCGCGGGAGGAGACGTGGGTGCGGTGTCAGGTGGACGGGGGGGTCGCTCCTGGCGTCCCCGTGGGACTGGCGGAGCGGCGGGCTCCGTCACGCCCTCTTCGCCAGGGTTGGCGAGGTCTTCATCCGCAGGAGGTCCGCTCATCGAGCCAGCAGCATAAGGCCGCGGCACACCCGGCGCTCGCGAGGCGGCCGCGGTCCCTCCCTCCCGTACGCTCGAGGCTGACGACCTGGCGCGCTGGCGTTACTTCTGGCCCCCGAGCCAGGAGCCCCACCGCACGATTCGCGTGCCACCCGCGGGCTCGCGCTTGCCACCCGCGAGCACGCGCTCGCTGCTGCTGGAGAGCGGCTGGAAGCGCGCCTCATGGGGCAGGCCCGCGAGCCCCGGGGCCCACGGCTCGGCCGCGTAGGTCTCCGAGAGGACGAGCCGGGTACCATCCGCCTCCTCATTGCTCTGCACGATGAGGGCGGGCACGTTGCCGGCCTCCGCGGTGAAGGTGCCACGGGTGCCGGACGCGGCGGCGGCCGGAGGCCAGTCCCCCGAGGACAGCGCCTCCCAGGGCAGGTTCACCAGCACCTCCTCCAGGGGCTCCGGCTCGGCCTGGGAGAAGTCCGAGCAGGGGGCGGCGGTGGCGTCGTCGACGGGGGCCTCGGTGCGCAGGAGGTAGCCGCGCTCGGCCGTGAAGCACACGCGCTGCACGCTGGGAGCGGGGCCCACGTCCACGTGCCGGTCGTAGTACGCGCCCGGGCCCAGGGGCCGCTCCAGCGCGGGCACGGGAGCGTCGGCGTCGGCCGTGCCCTCGCGGAACTCGCGCAGCGCCACCTTGAAGCCGCCCGGGGTGTGGAAGCCGGCCGCCTCGGTGCTCGCCTCGAGCAGGCCGTGGGTGAGGTAGAGCGGGCCCGGCGCGTTGGCATACACGCGCGTGCGCAGGGGGCCGTCCACGGGGCGCTGATCGCTGACGTAGCGCAGGGCCTCCCAGGTGCGGCCCGCGCTGGAGGCATTCTCCGCGGTGGCCTGGCCCCCATGGGGCACGTCGAGCGGGCGCGTCGTGTCCGCGCGCACGGGAAGGAGCAGGTCCTTCGCCAGCCGCGGCTGCGCCAGGGGCCGCCCGGCCTCGTCCGCGAAGGCCACGCGCACCCAGACCCAGGGCTGCTGCACGGCCACCACTTCCAGCGTCAGCTCGCCGGCGAGCGTGCGCGCGGTGCCGCCGCCACGGGGCTCGGGGCCCTGGGTCGCGGAGAAGGTGTAGGTGACCCGGTCGCCCACGCGGGCGCGCTTCCAGGCGTCAGCGGCCTGCATGGGAGCGGCCTCCTGCGTCTGCGTGTCGGAAGGAGACGGGCTGCTCGACTTCGTGCTCTCGCAGCCCGGGAGGAACGACAGGGCCGCGCCCAACAGCGCGGCGATGCGGAAGTGGGAGTGGCGCATATGCATGGAAGACTGGTTACACCGGGAGTGTATTCACGCCCAGCACCCGTCCCACGAAACTCCTGGCGCGTTGCGCCGAGAATGAATTCATCCGGCTGCGGTGCGTCGTGGGAGTTGACGCACCCTGCCTGGGTGCGGTGCTGTCGGTGAGTCGCGCAGAACCTGGGTCGGGGTGTCTGAGACCCCGGGGCCGGTGACCGATAACCAGACATCACTGTGTGGTTCCGAAACGCCCGGGCTTCCACGAGAAATCCGTAGCGCTGGCGCCAACTTGCGCCCAAGAACGTCAATTTCATATACAATCACGGGGTCTGAACCTGGAGCACAGATAGTCCAGGTAAAGCATCGATTTCGGCTTTTTCGCTCTATGAGCGTGCTTGGCCCGTCACTTGCTCAAGTTCTGGGAAGCGCCGTACCGCGGCTGGTGGAAGCCAGGCGGACGTCGCGTCCCCCGCAGTCAGGTGTACGAGGAAATCCAAATGCTCAAGAACATGTTCAAGGGAGCTGCTGTCCTCGCGGTGAGCTGTGGCGTTCTGGCCGGCTGCGGTGACGCCATGAGCGAGAACGAGGAGATCACCGCCAACCTGATCGAGGCCGGTTACCAGGCCGACGACATCCGCGTTGTCGACGGCAACGTGTACGCGGGCAACGACGCGCACGTGACGCTCGAGGCGTCCCGCGAGATGATCTCGGGCACGGGCAGCCACGAGCAGTATAGCACCACCAACCTGGTCGGCACGGCCGTGACGAAGATCTGCGTCAACCCCACCGCCGCCTTCAACAGCTACACCCGCCTGAGCCAGGGTCTCGACCTGGCCATCCAGAACTACAACCAGCGCGGGCTGCGCATCACCTTCCAGCGCGGCGGCACGGGCTGCACCGCGAACATCACCGCGAATGCCTCGTCCGGCACCGGCGGCTCCGCGGGCTTCCCCTCGGGCGGCCGTCCCTACGGGACCATCAACATCGGCACCGGCCTGAACAGCTACAGCGTTGACGTGAACGAGCACGTCATCACCCACGAGCTCGGCCACTGCATCGGCTTCCGTCACTCGGACTACTACAACCGCGCCATCAGCTGCGGCGGCGCCGCCTCCAACGAGGGCACCGCCGGCGTGGGCGCCAACCTCATCCCCGGCACGCCGAGCACGGCGACCGTGGGCGGCTCCATCATGAACGCCTGCTTCCGCTCGACGGAGACTGGCGAGTGGACCAGCTCTGACATCACCGCGCTGAACTACCTCTACTAAGAGATGGCTCGGCGGCCCCATGGTCCATTGATGAGTCCGTGGGGCCAGGTTCTCGCGGGCACCGTACTCCTGGGCATTCTGGCCTGTGGAGAAGATCCGGTGCCCGCGGATCCCCCGGTCTGCGAAGCTCCGACGAAGCCGGAGGTTCGCGGCCAATTCCAGTGCGGTCCGACGCTCGACTTCACCCCCATCAACAGCTACCAGGGTGAGTTCGCGGACGTCGTGCAGGAGAGGGAAGACGCCGTCGCCCTGATTGATGGACGGTGTACCGGAACACTGATTCAGGCGAGCGCGGGCCCGGTGGTCATCACCGCGGGGCACTGTGTCGGAATCGGGGACCGGTCGCTGCTGGTCTTCAACTTCGAGGACTCGCCCGACGGCGACCCGTTGATGACCGAGGGCACCGTCATCGAGCAGTCGCTCGAACCCGACTATGCGCTCATCAGGCTCGACACGCTGCCCTCCGCCACGCCAGTGCTCCTGACGTCCCAGTCCAGCGAGCGGCTGGCCATCATCCAGCACCCCCGGGGCCATCCCAAGTCCATCGCCGAGGGCCGGTACCTGGACTCGTGCAACCAGCTCCTCTACTACGCGGACCTGGACACCCTGGTCGGGAGCTCCGGCTCTGGCGTGCTCAACCGCCACGGCTACCTGCTGGGCGTGCACACCGACGGCAACTGCGAAGAGAACGGCCGCGGACACAACTGGGGCTGGACCTCTCAAGGGATTGTCGCGGCGTCCGAGTACCTGCAGGACGCCGACATCGCCGACCGCTGAGGACGGCGCGTTCACCTCATGTTTGCTTGAATTCACGGGGTGACCGTGACACGCGGCGCCTCGTCTTCCATCCGAGAGCGAGGAATCCATGCGTCGCGAGCTGATGAAGGTGTGCAGTGTCCTGCCGATGGCCGTGCTGGCCGCCTGTGGAAACATGTCTCCGGCCGACAAGCCGGCGGAGGCACCGGGCCAGACGTCGCAGGCGGTGCTGTACACGCCGCCCACGCCGGCCAGCGGCAACATCTATGACACCACCACGTACCTGGGACCGGTGAGCCTGGGCGGCTCGGTGCGCACGTACTTCACCCACGCCCCCCAGTACTACTCCTTCAAGGTGACGGTGCCGGGCTCGCTCGCCGCCCGCTTCGAGGTGACGCACGAGGGCAGCTCCATGTACCTGGACACGGGCCTGATGGTGTACGGGCCGAAGAACGCCAGTGGCAGCTACGGCGTCTATCCGTGGGCGCAGGACGACAACTACGGCTACGGCGAATTGAGCCGGCTCGACACGTCGCTGCCGGCCGGTGAGTACCTCGTCGTGGTGAGCGCGGGCAGCGGAGCGGACAAGCAGTTCCGGTTGCAGACCACGTGCTTGAGCGGTGCGTGCCCCACGCCGCCGCCCGCGACGCAGGACACGTCCGGCTACGTGCCGGCCCTGACGGAAGTGGCCCTGACGGCGCAGCTCGAGGCCACGCTCGAGACGGGCAACGACACGCGTGACTGGACGGAGGGCTCGCTGCGCCGCTTCGACATCACGTGGCCGTACGCGGGCCAGCCCACGCTCAGCCAGGTGGACCGGTCGGTGATGCTGCAGCAGGAGTACGGCGCGTACGCCGCCGATGACGCCATCGCGCTCAGCTACACGCAGGCCCAGGCCTACTTCTACCCGGAGTTCGTGCCCCTGCACCCGCAGGTGCTCGCGGCCTACAGCAATGGCACGGAGAACGTGCAGGTGGCGACGCGCTACCACTCCTACCTGGTGGCGCCCGGCGCCTCCGGCTGGTTCCGCCTCTTCGTCATCCTCTTCCCCGTGTCGAAGAAGGTCATCGTCTTCGAGCAGACGGGCTACGAGACCTGATGCGCGCGCGGGGGCCCGTGACAACGGGCCCCCGGCGTCCCACGACTACGGCACGAAGTTGAACTCACCCTCGCGCAGCAGGTTCTCCACGGCGGGCGTCCGCTCCGCCGCCGCGAGCTCGGAGGCCCGCACCGCCGGGAACCGCACGCCGAGCCCCTGGTTCAGCCGGTGGTACAGCGTGTTCGTCCCCAGCGAGTACAGCTGCAGCCCGCGCAGCGAGTAGACGCCGTCCAGCTTCGACAGGCCGGCATGCCCCGCCTCGAAGCGCAGCGTCAGCGTGTGCGTGCCCGCGCCGAGCTGGTCCGTCACCTGCGCCTCGGCCACCGGACGCTCCACACCGCGCGCGTCCGTCGCCACCAGCGTGCCCGTCACCTCGTAGCGGTCCACCGCCGCGCTCTCCAGCGCCACGTCCACCTCCAGCGCCGCCACCTTCCCGGCCGCGTCACGCACCAGCCGCGCGCGCCCCACCGAGTCGATGCGCGCCGTCGGCACCGCGAAGCCGAAGGACGTCTGCGCCAGGCGGTCGAAGGACTGCCTACCCGCGGAGCCCACCGCGCGCACCTCCAGCACCCACGCGCCCGGCTCGTCCCTCTCGCTCATCGCCCGCGACACCATGGCCCGGTGCTCCTTGCCCACCTTCACCACCGGCACCACGCGGTCCCTCTCGAAGCGCGGCGTGTAGAGCACGGCCTCGTAGCGCACGTGGTCCACCTTCTCGCCCGACTGGAGGCCCACCGTCACGTAGCCGTCGTCCCCGGGGAACAGCTGCATCGCGGAGGACGTGAGCGACAGCTCGATGCTGGACGACGGCTGGCGCACCTCCACGGCCAGGCCCAGCTCCGCCGCCTTGCGGCCCACCTGCACCTGGTACGCGCCCTTCCCCATCTCCTTGTCCAGGCGGAGCATGGAGATGGGCCGGGTGACGCCCTCGGCCTTCAGCTTCTCCGGGTCCACGCCCATCTGCGCGTTGCCCTGGCGTGCCGCCTTCAGGTCCGCGCGGAGGCCCTTCGCGTCCAGCATCGTCACCTCGCGCAGCGCCTCCTCGCCGGCCTTCGGGTTGTTGCCCTTGGGAATCAGCATCACCCACGCGTCATCCGGCGTGTCGATGGGCAGCACGAGCTGCGTGGCCGACGAGCCCGGCGGCACGTGCAGCATCGTGGACCTGGAGCGCCGCGTCTCCGGCGCGAGCGGCGCCGCCAGCGGCTGCTTCGGCGACGATGGGTTGGACACCGAGACGAGCCCGGGGCCGATGCCCTCGCGCGCATCGCGGCCGAACAGCCGTCCCGGGGACACGTCCCCTGCCGCGAGCGAGGCACCCGCGGTGCGTTGCATGTCCGCGGCCATGGCGGGCCCCTGCGAGAAGCCGAGGATGACGAAGGCCAGCGCGAAGCCGGCGGACCTGACGAAGAAGTGTTGGAAGTTCATGTTCGGTCTCCGGGTCCGCATCAGTGAAGCGCCTGGACGACGACGTAGTTGTCGAGGCCCCAGTAGTAGTCGTACGCCAGCGCACCGCACCAGTTCGAGCCACCCGGCGGCGCCTGCACGCAGTCATTCGCGCCGCTGGAGCCGGTGGTGGCGTCGAAGCCGTACTTCGCCACGAGGCACGCGTCGCAGATGCCGTCGCCCGCCCACGAGTCGGGGCACACCTGGCTCCACGTCGGGTAGTAATAGGAATTGAGATAGGGATTCCAGCTCGCGGTGCTGGGGATTTTGTAGCTGCTCGCGTAGCCGTAGGCGATGAGGCAGTCCGGCTCCGGGTAGCCGTTGTTGAGCTGGCTGGCCGAGCACCCGTACTTCCACACGGTGTGGTCCGTCATGAAGTCCGTCGCGTAGCCCGAGTAGTAGTTGTTGCAGGCCTGGCCCGCGGCGGCCACGTTCGTCTCCGGCTGGTACGTCTGGTTCGCCGGCGGAGGGATGGGCGCGGCGGCCACCTTCTGGCCGATGAGGTAGCCGCTGTTGTGGCAGCTGCGGCGCGACTGATTGTGGTTGAGCCGGCTGTCGTCGATGATGATGTTGCCGAAGTAGCCCGAGCTGTCGTTGCCGATGAAGCCGTCCGTGCCCGCGTTGAAGCTGCCCCAGCCGAGCAGCGCCGCCGCCTTGAGACCAATCGTGGTCAGGTAGCCGCCGCAGTGCGCATCACTGGAGAACAGGTTCGCGTACACCTTGTTGCCGCGCACCACGGAGATGGGCTTGCCGCCCACCGTCGTCGCGCCCTGGGTGCCGGCGAACGTCCCGTTGGAGTTGTACACGCGCATGTTGTCCGTGCGCTGCTGCACCACCGCGGGGTTGTTGTAGCTGCCGCCGCCGAAGAACTCGACGATGCTGTTGGCGATGTTGAGGAACGAGCCGCTCGTCGTCACCTGGTCCGCCAGCGGCGTGCCCGTCAGGTCCGGCGCGGAGAAGATGACCTGCGAAATCTTGCTCGTCACCAGGCTGACCGCACGGCCCTGCGCGCTCACCGCGCCGGTGTGGCCCAGCATGTACCGCAGCGGGCTGGAGCCGTTGGAGTGGGTGATGACGGTGATGCTGGTGATGCCGTTGGCATTCATCCAGGGGACAATCTGGTCGACGATGGAGCCCCAGCTACACTGGCTGTAGCCCGCGCAGCTCGCGCCGGGATAGCCCACGGCGAGATAGGGCCGGCCGTTGCGCATGGTGTCCATGGACGACTGCGTCCAGTAGCCCACAGCCGAGCTCGTGGACTGGTCGCCGGTGCCATGGACGAAGACGACGCCCGCGTTGGCGAGCGCGTCACCGCTCGCGCCGAGCAACACCGCGCAGACCGCCGCGAGCGCCCAGCCTTTTCTGGATGACAGGTGCATGAAACCTCCGTGAGGGGGGACCCTGAAGCACCTCACGAAGTGGGCTCGAATAAAAGGTGTATCGAGTAATCCCAGATCATCACAGAACAGCAGGAAGGTCGGGGCGGGGGTGACCCGGTCCTCGGCACACGTCAGGAACTCCTGGTACATCCGGGCTCCCCCCTACTTCGGAGGATGACCGAATGAAGTCCGCATGGAAGACCCTGACCCTGGTGCTGCCGCTGCTCGCGGCGTGTGGCAGCGCGCCGCAGCCGGAGAACGCACCGGCCGACCCGGCCGCCGAGACGCAGGCCTCCCCGCTCACCACGCCCACCGCCACGGTGCGCTTCTTCACCGGCTGGACGCAGGAGCAGCGCGGCGCCATCGTCCGCGGCGGCCAGCTGGTGGTGGAGTACGACCTCTACCGGATGACCGACTGCCACAACAGCACCTACGCCGGCCAGCAGGCGTGGGACACGCTGGCCTCCGTGCGCTTCCTGCCGGGCGGCCAGCTCTTCTCCGGCAGCGTGAAGCAGGCCACCGGCAGCACCACCTTCGTGAACAAGCCCTTCGTGGTGACGGTGCCCACGGACGCCACGAGCGTGGAGACGTGGTTCTTCACCTCCGGCCGCACCTGCACGAGCCGCTACGACAGCAACTACGGTGCGAACTACCCCTTCCCCGTGGAGGCGCAGTCCCCCGCGGCGGTGGTGTGGGCCGGTGACTGGGGCGGCAGCCTCTCGCGCGACTGCGCGCACCGCGACGGGATGGAGGACCCCATCGTCATCGACAGCTACGTCATGCAGCGCGCCTGCAAGTGGGTGGACGCGGACGTGTACGTGCCCGGCGTGACGGACGTCGCCACCGCGCGGCCGGAGCTCGTCCAGGCGCAGGTGGAGTTCAGCGTGGACGGCGGTCCGCTCCAGTACAAGTGGCTGAGCTACCAGGGCCGCGTGGGCAACAACCACCGCTGGCGCTGGGACCTGGCCTCGGAGCCGCTCGCGTACACGACGTGGGCGCAGTACGCGTACGCCTTCCGCTACTCCACGGACGGTGTGAGCTGGTACCGCATCGCGCTCGGCGCCGGCCCCGCGGGCGGTGCCACGCGCACCGTGCAGCGCGCCTTCTAGTCCCCGGCGTGAGTGGCCGCCGGTGGACGCTGACGGCCGGCGGCCCGTCGGAATCCGTGTCCCCCCCTGGGGCCCGGGCGCTAGGCTCGCCGCCTCCAGCAGGGGCGCGGCGTGCCGGCCCCACGAAGGGAACGCGAGATGACCGAGAGCAGTCCGCGCGGTGAGGAACGGATACAGACGGGAATCCCCGGCCTCGACACGGTCCTCCGCGGTGGCTTCCGGCCGGGCCGCACGTACATGGTGATGGGCCTGCCGGGAGCGGGGAAGACCATCCTCGCCAACCAGGTCTGCTTCCACCATGCGGCCAACGGCGGGCGCGTGCTCTACGTCACGCTGCTGGCCGAGTCCCACACGGAGCTGGTCGCCAACCTCCGCTCGCTCACCTTCTTCGACGGCTCGCGGCTCCCCGAGTCCGTCACCTACCTGAGCGCCTTCACCGTGCTGGAGCAGGGGGGGCTGGAGGCCCTGGCCGAGCTCATCCGCAAGGAGATTCGCGCCCAGAAGGCCACGCTCATCGTGCTCGACGGCCTGGTGGCGGCGGAGGAGGCGGCGCCCTCGCCGCAGGCCCTCAAGAAGTTCATCCATGGCCTCCAGGTGGTGACGAACCTGGTGAACTGCACCACGCTGGTGCTCACCACGGGCGGCGGTCGCGGCCTTCGCGCCGAGCACACCATGGTGGACGGCCTGCTCATCCTGAAGCAGCGGATGTTCGGCGTCCGGAGCATCCGCGAGCTGGTCGTCCGCAAGTTCCGCGGCAGTGCCCACCTGCTCGGCAAGCACAGCTTCGAAATCACGCGTGACGGCATCGTCCTGTATCCCCGGCTGGAGACGCTCGTGGACGAGGGGGCGACCCCAGTCCAGCCAGGTGACGCGCGGTGCGCCTTCGGAATCAAGGGCCTGGACAAGATGCTGTCCGGCGGCATTCCCGCCGGCTCGTCGACGCTGCTGCTCGGCCCTCCCGGCAGCGGGAAGACGCTGCTCGGGCTGAACTTCCTCGCGGAAGGGGTCCGCAAGGGCGAGCGCGGCCACTACTTCTCCTTCTATGACTCCCCCGAGCGGATGTTGGCGCAGACGGCCGGAGTCGGGATGAAGCTGGCGCCGCTCCTCGAGCGGCGGGACCTGGAGGTGAGCTACCGGGCGCCCATGGAGAACATCATCGACAAGCTGGGAGCGCAATTGCTGGTGGCCATCCGGGAGCGCGGGGTGAAGCGGCTCTTCCTGGACGGCTACGACGCGCTCCAGAAGGCCGCCGTCCGGCGCACCCGCGCGGCCCGTTTCCTGACGGCGTTGGTCAACGAGTGCCGCCTGCGCGGCGTGACGCTGGTCTACTCGGTGGAGACGACGACCGCCTTCGGCCCGCAGGTGGAGTTCCCGATGCGGGGCATCTCCATGGTGGCGGAGAACCTCCTCTTCCTGCGCCTGGCCGAGCTGCGCTCCGAGCTGCGCCGCTTCGTCTGCGCGCTGAAGGTGCGCGGCAGCGCGTATGACCCCGCCCTTCGCGAGCTGCTCATCAGCGCGAAGGGGGTGGAGGTGGGAGCGACCTTCGAGGACGCCCAGCAGCTCATGACGGGCCTGGCCCGCACCAGCACGCAGGCCCCGCCGTCCCCGCGCCGCCGTGGGCGCCGGGGGAAGTAGCCATGGGGCTCATCCTCATCGTCGACGATGAGTTCGGCATCGTCGAAGCCATCCGGGACCTGCTTTCCGACGAAGGCTACCGGACGGCCATCGCGCTCAACGGCCGGGAGGCCCTCGAGCGCATGGCGGAGGAGCGTCCGGCCCTGGTGCTGCTCGACTACATGATGCCGGTGATGAACGGCCCCGCGCTGCTGGAGGCGATGCAGGGGAATGACTCCCTGCGGGACGTGCCCGTGGTGATGATGAGCGCGAGCACCCCGGACCACTGGCGGCACCTGCGCTGCACCGCCTTCCTGCCCAAGCCCTTCACCCTGGACCAGCTCATGAAGACCATCCTCCGACTCGCCGGGCCCCCGTCCGAGTCCTAGCTCGGCCCGTGCTCCACCGCTCCGCGCCCTGACAGGCAGCCGACACCTGGCGCGGCGCCTCCACACCGGCACCCAGCCCGGGCCCGCGTTCTGCCAGACTGCGCGCCGTGACTGCCTCCGCCCTCTACCGCGACTGCGCCCGCCTCTTCATGGTGGGTTTCCCCGGCACCCGCATCGACGGAGACCTCGCCGCGTTGATGGACGACGGCATCTACGGGGCCATCCTCTTCAAGCGCAACGTCGGCACCGCGCAGGAGACGGCCGCGCTGTGCCGCGAGCTGAAGGTGCGCGCCGGCCGGCCCTTCATCCTGTCGGTGGACCAGGAGGGAGGCCGCGTGGCCCGGCTGCGCGGCGCGCCCTTCACCACGCTGCCGCCCATGCGCGAGCTGGGACAGCGCGGGGACGCGGCCCAGGTGGAGCGCGTGGGCCGGCTGCTGGCGCACGAGCTGCGCGCGATGGGCTTCGACTGGGACTTCGCGCCGGTGCTGGATGTGGACACCAACCCCGGCAACCCCGTCATCGGAGACCGCAGCTTCAGCCGGGACGCGGACGAGGTCGGCCGGCTGGGCGTGGCGCTCTCGCGCGGGCTGGAGGCCGGGGGCGTGGCGTCCTGTGGCAAGCACTTCCCCGGCCATGGCGACACCACCACGGACAGCCACCTGACGCTGCCCCGGCTGCCGCATGACTTGGAGCGGCTGCGCAAGGTGGAGCTGGTGCCCTTCCGCGCCTTCGCCCAGGCAAGGCTGGCCTCGCTGATGACGGCGCATGTCCTCTTCGACGCGCTGGACCCGGGCGTGCCCGCCACCATGAGCCGGCGCGTGCTGCAGGGCGTACTGCGCGAGGAGCTGGGCTTCGACGGCGTGCTCGTCAGCGATGACCTGGAGATGAAGGCCATCGCGGACCACTACTCCGTGGAGGAGGCGACGGTGCAGGGCACGCTCGCGGGGGTGGACCTGTTCCTGGTGTGCCACCGCGCGGACGTGCAGCGCCGTGCGATTGAAGCGCTGGTGAAGGCGGTGGAGTCCGGCCGCGTCCCGCGCGCGCGAATCACGGAGGCGCACCGGCGGCTCGACGCGCTCGCGGCCCGCTTCGCGCACCCGGCGGAGGACCGGCTCGCCACGCTGGGCGACAGCGAGCACCGCGCGCTCGCCGAGGGCCTCGCCAGCTCCTTCGCTGGCAAGGACCCCACCGAGGTCATGCTGGCGTCCCGCTGACGCGCGGGCGCCCTACTGCTTCGGCGCCGGCTCCTCCGGGGCGACTTTCGGAGGGCTGTGCGTGCTCTGAGCGCCCTGCGGCTCGTTGCCAACGCCCGAGCCACCCGTGGCGGGCGCTGGGGTTGCGCCCGGCTCTGGCCGGCCGCCCAGCTGCGACGCGGGTTGCGGGTTGCCAGGGCCGGCGCTCTCGGTGGGCTGCTGCTCGTTCGCAACGCCCTCGTACTCGCCCCCCGTCTTCGGCAGCGGCTTGTCGCGCTCACAGGCCGTGCCCAGCAGCGCGGCCGCGGCCAGCGCGCCCGGCAGCAACAGCCAGCGGCGGAAACCTCGTGGGTGCATGTGCCTCTCCTCTGGTGGAGCCGTGTGCTCTTCCAGAGGGATGGACACCCGCCCGGTGCGCCGGGAGTTGGCGAGGGGGCGGACAGGCGCCCCCCCAGCCGACTCGACTCAGCGACGGTTGTGGTCGTTGCGGTCCTGCCAGCCCAGCGGCGCGAAGCCCGCCCGGGACTTCTCGTACGTCACGTTGCCCTGCTCGGCGCCGTCCTCGCCGCCCAGGCCCTGCGAGGTGGGCGCGTAGGTGGCGCCGCCCAGCACGTGGTACCGGTCCTGCATCATCTTCCCGGCGTCGTCGTGGATGGAGTTGTTCTGCTTGCCGTCCGTCTGGGGCGTGCGCGGGTCGATGCTGGAGCCAATCTGATGAATCGTGGAGTTGTAGCCACGGTCCGCCGGCAGCGTCCACGGCGCGAGCTGCTCCTTCGGAGTCTCTCCCTCCATGTTCCGCATGGCCTCGGGCTGATGGCCACGCTGACCGAAGACGTTGCCCCGATGCTCATCGGGCTGCTTGCCGCCTGATTCAGGCAGCCCGCGGCAGCCCGCGCCCAGCACGACGCCCACGACCAGCGCCGCCGCCTGGCTCCACCGCCGAAAACTCCGCTCGCGCATGTCCACTCCTCCGAGTCCCTGCAATCGGTTTTCCGTCACCCCGAGGAGTTGGGCACGCCGGGTGTCCGAACCACGAGGCGGCTACACGGCGGCCCGCCTGGCCGCCCGCACCCAGGTATAGCCTCAGCGACGCGCGCGGGCAGCAACCTTCACGGAGGCCTTGCGTGTGGCGGACTTCTTCGCCGGCGCCTTCTTCGCGGTGGCCTTCTTCGCGGGTGTCTCCTTCTTCACGGCCTTGCCACCCGTGGCCTTCTTCGCGGGCGCGGCCTGCTTCACCGGAGCAGCCTCCTTCGCGGAAGCCGCCTTCTTCGTGGGCGCGGACGCAGCCGTGCCAGAGCCACCCTTCGCGCCGAGCGCGGCGAGCACCTCATCCACGTGGCCGCTCACCTTCACCTTGGGCCACACCTGCTTCACGCGGCCGTCCGGACCGATGAGGAAGGTGGTGCGGGTGATGCCCTGGAACTTGCGGCCGTAGAGCGACTTCTCACCCCAGACGCCGTAGGCCTCGAGCGCCTGGTGCTCGGGGTCCGCGAGCAGGGGGAAGGGCAGGCTGTACTTCGACGCGAACTTCCGGTGGCGGTCCACGCTGTCCGCGGACACGCCGAGCACCACCGCGCCCGCGGCGCCCAGCGCCGAGTGCTCGTCGCGGAAGTTGCACGCCTCCGTGGTGCAGCCGGGAGTGTCGTCCTTCGGATAGAAGTAGAGGACGACGTTCTTCCCCGCGTGCTGGGAGAGCGTCACGGAGTTGCCGTCCTGGTCCTGAAGCTGGAAGCCGGGGGCCTGGTCACCTACTTGGGGCATGGGCATGCCCTTCATTAACGGCAAACGGCCCTGCCCTCAACGTCCAGCGTCGTCCCTCCGGCGTCCGCTACCGCGGGTTGCCCGCGTCGGACGGGGCGTCCGGCTCGCCGACATGGGCCGTGCCCTCTTCACCCTCGGGGTGGGCGTGCGCTTCGTACTTGATGAGGTCCGCGCGGCACTGCTGCAGCGCCTGCTTCAGGGGCTCGCGGGCCGCGTCCTCGCGCGTCTCGCCCAGCTTCTTCGCCAGCGCCTCGCACGCGGCGCGCTTCACGTCCGCCGCGTCGGTGCCCGGCCCCGTCGCGCCCGGCGTCGCCAGGGGGCGCGGGGGCAGCGTGCCGCGCAGGGTGCGGATGGCGGCGAGCCGCGCTTCCGCCTCGGGCCGCGCCTTCGAGTCGCGAGGCACCGCCTCGAAGGCGGCGATGACGGCGTCCCACTCCGGGTTGCGGGGGGGCACTCCCCGGTCGACGAGCGCCTTGTAGTCGGCCTCCGCCTCCCGGAGCTGCTCCGGGCCCTTGTCGCACCCGGTGGCCAGGTGCAGGCAGAGCACGAGCGGCAGCGCGGCGAGACGTCGGATGGCATTCCTCATGTCGGGTGAATCTCCTGTCCTGCTGGCCTCCCGATTGAAGCACGGGTAGGGTGCCGCGTCGTGTCGTCCATCCTCCTCGCCTTCCTGGTCGGTCTCTCCCAGGGCCTGCTCCACGCGGTGGGGCCGGACCACTGCGCCGCCATGGCCACGCTCGGCACCCTGGGCGGCGGCCGCAAGCGGCTCGCGCTCGCCACGGCCCTGCGCTTCGCCCTGGGCCATGCGGCCATGCTGGGCGGCATCGCCGCCGTGTGCCTGCTGGCCGGCGTGGGCCTGTCGGAGACCTTCGAGCGCTGGGCGGAAGTCTTCGGCGGCGGCATCCTCGTCGCGCTGGCGGTGACGGCGCTGCTGTTCCCCCACAGCCTGGACCACGGCCACCCGCACCTGCCCGGCCACTCGCGCGAGCCGCACGAGCACGTGCACACGGTGAGCACCGCGGCCGGCGCCTTCATGGCCATCAGCGGCGTGCGCTCGCTGCTGCTGGCGCTGCCCCCGCTGCTGATGGGCGGCAGCATGAGCCTGGCCGCGTGGACGTACCTGCCCGGCTTCGCGCTCGGCATCCTCCTGGGGATGGGCGCGGTGGGCCTGCTCTTCGCGGAGGGGATGTCCCGCCTGGGCGACGGGCTGGTGGCGTGGGTGCACCGCGCGGTGGCGGTGGGCTCCGGCGCGCTCGGGCTGTTCTGGATTGGCTCCCGGCTCGCGGGCTGAGCCGCGCCAGCCGGGGCGGCGGGCGCTCATCCAGGTGTGCGGCCTGCCCGGGCCCATGAACTCCAAGCGTTGAGGATCCAGCGCTCCGGGCCAGGTTCAATATCGGTCCGGGGAGCCGCTGCGTGCTCCTCCGACGCCGGCCTCGCCGTTCCTCAGGAACGCTGCGTGACGGCGTCCCCACACCCACGGAGAAGAAACCAGATGAAGAAGAGCCTGCGAATGCTCGTGTGCCTTGCTGGCGGTGCCCTGTTCGGAATGGGGTGCGGAGGCGCGCCCCAGGAGACCCCGGCAGAGGTGGAGCAGCCGCCCGCGGCCGAGCAGCCGCCCATGTCCGAGGAGCAGCCCGGCGAGGTCCACCAGCAGGCCGTCTACTCGGTCTGCTGGGGGGAGCTCGGCATCTACCAGAGCCCGTCCACCTCCAGCCTGAAGGTGTTCGTGCTCCAGTACGGCAACCACTTCAATACGGACAGCTCGGTGTTCTCGTCGAATGGTGACTACTGGGTCCGGGGCCAGCTGTACTGCTACCCGCCCTACACCTGCACCGGCGGCTACGGCTACGTCCGCTGGGACGGGCTCTGCCACTAGCCGCGTCCTCCACCCGCGGGCTGGAGAGGGCGCTACGAGCGCTTGTCCAGGATGCCCAGCGACATCATCGCCACCAGGAAGCCGTAGACGACGTGCTCGGGGCGGTTGGCGAAGGCCAGCAGCTCCGCCACGGTGCGGTTGCCGTCAATCTTCGGCAAAAGCTCCGCCTCCCACCGCTCCAGCTCCACCTCGTTGAGCTGGTAGGCCGGGGCCACGGCGGGGATGAGCCGGTCCTCCGGCTGCAACAGGCGGCGCAGGCGCTCCGGCTTGTAGAGCTTCTTGATGCCCCGGACGATGAGGTTGGCCGGGTGGACGTCCAGCTTGATGGACTCCGAGGAGGCCTTCTCCTTGAAGCTCATCACGTACGTGCCCTCATCCCACGCGAAGAGCGAGTAGATGACGGCCTTCACCTGCTGGCCCACGTAGTACAGCCGCTCGGTGTCCTTGAGCAGGCCGCGCTCCACCAGCACGTCGCCGGTGCGGCGGTTCGTCTGCCCGGCCACCGCGGACGCGTCCTGGAGCTGCTCGGGCTTGATTTTACCCACGCGCACGAGGAACTGGCCGAAGCGGTCCGCCAGGAGGTTGGAGAGGGCGAACACCGGGGTGCCCTTCTCGAAGTAGACGACCTTCTTCACCTTCCCCTTCTGGATGCCCAGCTCGCCCGTCTCGCGCGACAGGTAGAAGGCGGTGAGCAGCGAGGGCAGGTTGTCCTTCAGCTCGCCACGGCGGCTGCCGGGAGCGCCACCGCCCACGGGCACCGGGTCCGGCGGCCGGCCCGGGGTGGGCGGGCGCACCTGGGTGGCCGGCACCTTCTGCATGGGGCTGGCGGTGAGGTTGGCGCCGCGGATTTCGGCGGTGATGTTGCCGCCGCCCGTCACCTTGATGCGGCCGGTCAGCTCCATCACGTCCTGAGGACCTTCGTCCTCCACGTCGATGTCCAGCTCCACCTCGAAGGCGTCCTGGAGCGAGGCGGCCGGGGCCTTCTTCTCCGCGGGGAGGACCTTCGTCATGGCCTCCAGGAGCTTCTGGGCCTCGAAGGGCTTCTCGAAGTAGCCGGCGGCCTGGTACTTCGTGCGCGACTCCACGGCGTGCTTGCCGCCCTTGAAGACGCCGGTGATGAAGAGGAGCGGGAGCTGGGGGTTGTCCTTCCGCAGCGAGTCCGCGAGGTGGTACCCCATCATGTCCGGCAGCAGGATGTCGAGCACGGCGGCCGCCGGCGGGTTCGCCTTGGCCACCTCGATGGCCTGCTTTCCGCGGTTGGCTCCGACAACCTCATAGCCCGCGTCCTCGAAGAGCTGGGTGAGGAGGGACAGGAGTTCCTGGTTGTCGTCGACGACGAGAATTCGGGGTGCCATCGCGGGGCGTACCGTACCAGATGCGGGGGGAAGGGTCAGACAATCCGCCTGCTGTCCGGCCCCGTTTTCCGTGGAGGATGCATCCGTCCCGCCGGAGCGTTAGGGTGGCTGCCCCGTGATGTCTCCCACCCGTCATCCCCTCCGCTCCCGGATGGTGGGCCTGCTGGCCTGCCTCCCCCTCATGCTGCCCATCGCGGCCCTGGCGCAGGACGCCGCTGACGCGGGGTCCGAAGATGCCGGCGGCATCTACATCCCCCTGCCCGACGCCTCCGTGGGCGAGGGCGGCCCGGACCGGGACAACCCCGAGGGCGAGGATGGCCAACTGCCCCTCACGTGCCGCAGGAGCGGGGACTGCGCGGCCCGCTTCACCTGTCAGGAAGGCCGGTGCCGCTACACGGGCGTGCGGCAGGCGGACCGCGCGGGCTGCCTGCTGGGCCCGGAGGCGGCCCTGCTGATTGTGGGGCTGGCCGCGGTGGCCGCGCCCCGGCGGAAGAGGCGATAGAGGACGCGCATGCGGCTGGGGCTCAAGGCGGACAACCTGCTGGAGCGCGTGGCGGACTGGTTCAACCTGGCCCCCCAGCCGCTGGCGCATGCCTTCTTCGGGATGATGGCGTCCCGCACGCTGATGGCGGGCGTGCGGCTGGGTGTGTACGCGGCGCTGGCGGAAGGACCCGCGTCGGCGGAGGCGCTGGCGGAGCGGCTGAAGATGTCGCCCGAGGGCACGCGCACGCTGCTGGAGGCGCTGGTGGCCTGCGAGGCGGTGGAGCGCCAGCGCGGCGGCCGCTACCGGCTGGCCCCCCGGGCGAAGCGCTGGTTGGACCCGCACTCGCCGAAGTACGTGGGCGCCTTCCTGGAGTTCAACTACGCCCAGTGGGACTGGTGGACGGGGCTGGAGGGCGTGGTGCGCTCCGGCCAGGCGGTGGACATCCACCAGTTCGCACCGGAGGACCCGCGCTGGCGGGACTACATCCACGCCATGCACCAATTGGCGCGGCTGGCGGCCCCGGAAGTCGCCGCGGCCATTCCCCTGCCCCGTGGGGCGAAGAGCCTGCTCGACTTGGGCGGCGCGCACGGCTGGTACGCGGCGGAGTTGTGCCTGCGCCACCGGGGGCTGAAGGCCACGGTGCTGGACCTCGAGGGCAGCGCGCGCGTGGGCCGGGACATCATCACCTCGGCGGGGCTGAGCCACCTCGTCACCCACCGCGAGGGGGACATCCTCTCCGCGGAGTTGGGCGGCCCGTACGACGCGGTGCTGCTCTTCCAGGTGATGCACCACCTGTCGCCCGCGCAGAACGTGGCCCTGCTGCGCCGGGTGCGTGGCGCGCTGGGCTCCAAGGGCACGCTCGCCGTCCTGGAGTACCTGCGCGAGGACATCGACGACCCGGCCAGCTCCGCGCCGCTGATTGGCCTGCACTACTTCCTGACGTCCGGCGCGGCGGCCTATACGCCCGCGGAGGTGGAGGGCTTCCTCGACGACGCGGGTTTCCGCATCGTCCAGAGCCGCCCCATCCGCCACCTCCCCCTGCAGACACTGCTGCTGGCCCGACCGGACTGAGCGGGCAGCCGGCGCCTGGGGGGCCCATACCCCTGCCCTCCTGGAGGCATGTCCTCCCGCTGCGCTAGCGTGCGCCTTCTTCCGATGCTTCCCGAAAAACCGCTCCCCGCCGACCTTCCGGACGTGCCGCTCGCCGTCGACCTCGACGGGACGCTGGTGCGCACGGACACGCTGCACGAGAACCTGCTGGCCCTCTTCAAGCAGGCGCCCTGGCTGCTGCTGCTGATGCCGCTGTGGGTGCTCAAGGGCAAGGCCTTCTTCAAGGCGGAGGTGGCCCGGCGGGCGGCGCTGGACGCGTCGCGCCTGCCGTACAACGAGGAGCTGCTGGCCTTCCTGCACGAGGAGAAGGCGCGCGGCCGCCGGCTGGTGCTGGCCACCGCGGCGGACCAGCGCATCGCCGACGGCGTGGCCGCGCACCTGGGCCTCTTCTCCGACGTGTACGCGAGCGACGGGACGGTGAACCTGTCCGGCGCGCGCAAGCTGGCGCGGCTGAAGCAGACGCTGGGCACCTTCGACTACGCGGGCAATGACGGGGTGGACCTGCCCCTGTGGCGCGAGTCGCACCGGGTGGTGGTGGTGCACGCTCCGGCCGGGGTGCTGAAGCAGGCGCGCGGGCTGGGCCGCGAGGTGCACCGCGTCTTCGAGCGCCCCCGCGTGGGCCCGCGCGTCTGGGTGAAGGCGCTGCGCGTGCACCAGTGGGCGAAGAACGCGCTCGTCTTCGTGCCGGTGCTGGCCGCCCACAAGGTGATGGAGCCCGGCCTGCTGCTCAAGGCGGTGCTCGGCTTCGTCGCCTTCAGCCTGTGCGCCTCCAGCGTGTACGTGCTCAACGACATGCTGGACCTGGAGTCGGACCGGCGGCACCCGACGAAGTGCAAGCGCCCCTTCGCGGCGTGCGCGCTGCCGGTGAGCACCGGCGTGGTCCTGGCACCCACGCTGCTATTGGCCGGCGCGGCGGTGTGCCTGCTCCTGCCTCCGGCCTTCTCCGCGCTGCTCGCCACGTACTACGCGCTGACGCTGGCGTACTCGCTGCGGCTGAAGCAGGTGGTGATGCTGGACGTGCTGGTGCTCGCGGGCCTGTACACGGTGCGGATTTTCGGCGGCGCGCTGGCGGTGGGCGTGCCCACGTCGAGCTGGCTGATGATGTTCAGCATGTTCCTCTTCCTCTCGCTGGCGCTGGTGAAGCGCCTGAGCGAGGTGCGCCGGCTGCGGCAGGCCAACGAGACGTCGGCGCACGGGCGCGGCTACCTGGCGCAGGACTACGAGCAGCTCGCCAGCCTGGGCGCGGCGGCCGGCCAGGTGTCCGTGCTGGTGCTGGCGCTCTACATCACCTCCAAGGAGGTGACGGCGCTGTACTCGCACCACGAGTGGCTCTGGCTGCTGTGCCCCATCATGCTGTACTGGGTGGGACGGGTGTGGGTGCTGGCGCACCGCGGGCTGGTGAACGAGGACCCGCTCGTCTTCGCGCTGAGGGACCGGGTGAGCTACGTGGTGGGGCTGGCCGCAGCCGTGGTGCTATGGGTCGCCCGGTGAGAGGACCGACGCGATGAAGGCTCTGGAGTCCTGGGGGCGCTATCCCCGGGTGGAACAGCGGACGCACCCGCTGGTGTGGCGCACGGACGCGCTGCCGCGGGCCGACGGCTCGCTGCTGCCGCACGGCCTGGGCCGCAGCTACGGCGACTCGTGCCTCAACGAGGGCGGCACGCTGCTGCTCACCGGCGGGCTGGACAAGCTCATCTCCTTCGACGCGGGCACGGGCGTGGTGCGCTGCGAGGCGGGCGTCACGCTGGACACGCTGCTGCGGTTGGCGGCCCCGCGCGGCTGGTTCCTGCCGGTGACGCCGGGCACCAAGTTCGTGACGGTGGGCGGCGCCATCGCCAACGACGTGCACGGGAAGAACCACCACCGGGGTGGCACCTTCGGCCGGTACGTGCGGCGCTTCGAACTGGTGCGCTCGGATGGCAGCCGCCGCGTGTGCGCGCCGGATGAGAATCCGGACTGGTACGGCGCGACGATTGGCGGCCTGGGGCTCACCGGGCTCGTCACCTGGGCGGAGGTGCAGCTCAAGCCCATCAGCAACCCGTACATCCTGCAGGAGACCGTGCCCTTCGAGAACCTGGACGGGTTCATCGAAGTGGCCCGCGCGTCCGAGGCCGACCATGAGTTCACCATGGCCTGGGTGGACTGCCTGGCCCGGGGGAAGAAGGTGGGGCGGGGGCTTCTGTACCGGGGCAACTTCGCGCCGCCGCAGTTCGACGGGCTGCCCTTGAAGAAGAGCCACCTGTCCCACGGCGTGGGGCTGGCGGTGCCCATGGACATGCCGGCCTTCTGCCTCAACCGGCTGTCGGTGTCGGCGTTCAACTGGCTCTACTACCACCGGCAGAACGGCAAGCCGAAGGCGCAGCTGACGCACTACGACCCGTTCTTCTACCCGCTGGACGCCATCTACGGATGGAACCGCATCTACGGGAAGCGGGGCTTCCTCCAGTTCCAGTGCGTGGTGCCGTACGCCACCGCGCGCGACGCGCTGAAGGAAATCCTGGAGCGCAGCTCACGCGGCGGACTGCCCAGCTTCCTCTCCGTGCTGAAGACGTTCGGCGACATTCCCTCTCCGGGGTGGATGTCCTTCCCGCGCCAGGGCGTGACGCTGGCCATGGACTTCGCCAACCGCGGGGAGAAGACGTGGCGGCTGGTGGAGGAGTTGGACAAGCTGACGCGCGAGGCGGGCGGCGCGGTGTACCCGGCGAAGGACGCGCGCATGAGTCCCGAGAGCTTCGCGGCGTACTTCCCCCGGCGCGACGAGTTCTCCCGCTACCTGGACCCGGCCTTCTCCTCGTCGTTCTGGCGGCGGGTGAACCCCGTGACCCTGCCCTTCTCCCTGGAGTCCGAGCGCGGCCCGGCGGCCACCCGGCCCCAGTCCCTGCTTGCGATTCGCTGATGTCTTCTCCGAGATTGCGGACCCCATGAAGAAAGTGCTCGTCCTCGGCGCCACCAGCGCCATTGCCCAGGCGACGGTGCGGCTGTTGGCCGCGCGCGGTGCCTCGCTGTACCTCGTCGGCCGCAACGCGGCGAACCTGGAGGCGGTGGCGCAGGACGCCACCACGCGCGGCGCGGCGAAGGTGGAGTCGCGCGCGGTGGATTTGAATGACTTCGACGCGCACGAGCCGCTGGTGGACGCGGC
This sequence comes from Pyxidicoccus sp. MSG2, assembly GCF_026626705.1. Lineage (NCBI taxonomy): Bacteria > Pseudomonadati > Myxococcota > Myxococcia > Myxococcales > Myxococcaceae > Pyxidicoccus > Pyxidicoccus sp. MSG2. The sequence goes on along the minus strand of NZ_JAPNKC010000001.1, from coordinate 7,005,733 downwards.
GTACTCGGCGCTGGGCGGGTTGGACGGGGTGGTGCTGGCGCACGGCGTGCTGGGAGACCAGGCGGAGGCGCAGAAGTCCTGGGCGGCCACGGAGGCGGTGCTGCGCACCAACTTCCTGAGCGCGGTGTCGCTGCTGACGGTGCTGGCCAACCGCTTCGAGGCGCAGAAGGCCGGGACGCTGGTGGTGATTTCGTCGGTGGCCGGAGACCGCGGCCGGCAGAGCAACTACGTGTACGGCGCGTCCAAGGGCGCGCTCAACGTGTTCCTCCAGGGCCTGCGCAACCGGCTGGCGAAGTCGGGAGTGGCCGTCGTCACGGTGAAGCCCGGCTTCGTGGACACACCGATGACGGCGCACCTGCCGAAGAACAAGCTGTTCGCCTCGCCGGACAAGGTGGCGCGGGGGCTCTTGAGCGCCGCGGATGCGCGCAAGAACGAGGTCTACGTGCCCGGCATCTGGGCGCTCATCATGCTCATCATCCGCACGATTCCGGAGACGATGTTCAAGCGGATGAAGCTGTAGACGACCTGGCGGGTGGGGCGCCGCTTGTCAGACGCGGCTGATATGCCCACACTTCGAGCATGGCCTACGGCGCGCGAAAGCAGGATGGTCCCGCAACTCTCGCCGACATCGAGGCCCTGCCGGAGGGCGTGGTGGGGGAAATCATCGATGGGACGCTATACGTACACCCTCGGCCGCGGGCCGGGCATGGAGACATCATTGGAGCCCTGTGCAGTGGGCTCCGGGGGCCATTCCAGAGTAGCCGGAACGGCCCGGGTGGATGGTGGATCCAGGTAGAGCCCGGCATCCGTCTGCCAGATGCCCCGGAGTTCGTCCCGGACCTCGCGGGCTGGAGAAGGGAGCGTGCTCCCCGTGGCATTCCCGACGGCTGGTGGACGCTGGTTCCCGACTGGGCCTGCGAGGTCCTCTCTCCTTCGACGCGCGCCTATGACCAGCGCATCAAGCGACCGTTCTACGCGCGCATCGGCATCCGTCACCTGTGGTTCATCGACTTGGAAGCCCGGACGCTCTCCATCAGCGAGCTGAGGGAAGGCCACTGGGTGGAGTTGGGCGTGTACGGCGAAGACGACGTCATCCGCGCCGCGCCCTTCGACGCCCTCGAGCTCAAGCTGGGCGAGCTCTGGCCTGTCATCGACACGTCCCGGCAGGAGTGACGCAGCGCACCGGCGCGCATAGACGCCATCGGGTTCCATCAGCACCCGGAGTACCGCTGACATGGTTGCGGAATGGAGGGTGGTTTTGGGCGCCCTCTCCTCCTTGGGTAGGCTTTCGGCCCGCCATGACCACCGCCTCGCCCCTTGCTCCCGTCCCCGAGCCGCTCGCTCCCGGCTCCTCTGCTCCCGAGCCGGGCGCCTCCGCTCCGCGAGCCTGGGGCCTGGCGAGGCGCATCGCCTTCCGCTTCGCCTTCACGTACCTGTTCCTCTACTCGCTCCCGGGCCCGGTGGACTCCCTCCCGGGCATGGAGTTCCTCAGCGAGGCCTTCAGCGACGTCTGGCAGGCCGTCGTGCCCTGGGTGGGCAAACACGTGCTGAGCCTGGGCACGGACATCACCGTCTTCACCAACGGCAGCGGCGACACCACGTACAACTACGTCCAGGTGCTCGTGTTCCTCGCCGTCGGCGTGCTGGTGGCCGCAGTCTGGTCCGTCGTCGACCGGCGCCGCACCCAGTACTTGAAGGCCCACGACGTGCTGCGCGTCTTCGTCCGCTACGTACTGGCCACCACCATGCTGTCCTACGGCATGGCCAAGGTCCTCAAGTCGCAGTTCCAATTTCCGTTCCCCGAGCGGCTGGTGGAGCCGCTGGGTGAGTTCTCCCCCATGGGACTGCTGTGGACCTTCATGGGGTACTCGAAGGGCTACAACCTCTTCACCGGCGGCGCGGAGATGCTCGGCGGCCTCCTTCTGTTCTTCCGCCGCACCACCACGCTGGGAGCGCTGGTCGTCACCGCCGTCATGGTCAACGTGGTGGCGCTCAACTTCTTCTATGACGTCCCGGTCAAGATCTACTCCTCCCACCTGGTGTTGATGGCGCTCTTCCTGCTGCTGCCCGACGTCCAGCGGCTCCTCGGAGTCCTCCTCCTCAACCGCGCCACGGAGCCCCGGGCGCTGGGCATGCCCTTCCAGCTCTCGCCGCGGGAGGCGCGAGGCTTCCTCGCCGTGAAGGTGCTCTTCCTCGCCGCCGTGGGCTGGTCCCAATGGGAGTCGGGGACGAGCCGCATCATGACGTCCAGCGACTTCGCGCCCAGGCCCGCGCTCTACGGCCTCTATGAAGTCGAGTCCTTCACCCGCGACGGGCAGGTGCTGCCGCCGCTGCTGGGGGACCCGCTCCGATGGCGCTACCTGGCCATCGGTCGCTACAACCGGTTCACCGTCCGGACGATGGATGACCGCGCGCAGCGCCTCCGCATGGAGCACGACCCGTCGAAGTCGACCGTCACCATCACCGAAGGCACCGGAGACACGCAGAAGAAGACGGTGCTCGCGTACTCACAGCCGGACGCGGAGCACTTCGTCTTCCAGGGCACCTTCCAGGGCGCGCCCATCGACGTCCGCCTCAAGAAGGTGGACGAGTCCAAGCACCTGCTCGTCAACCGCGGCTTCAACTGGATTCAGGAGTTCCCCTTCAACCGCTGAGCCGTCAGTCCCGGCGAGCGGGCGCCGGCTCCAGCGGGGGCACGTCGCGGCCCTCGCCGAAGCCCAGGGCCCAGAAGCGCGGGCGCACGGGCTCGCGTGCCACCAGTCGCAGCAGGAGGTACTTCGCCTCGTCCTGGCCATCCAGCGCCAGCGCGAAGGTGCCGTAGTGCATGGCCACCGACGTGGCCGAGCGCAGCACCTTGTGCGCCTGGAGCGCTTCCCTCGGGCCCATGTGCACCGGCCGGAAGGCGGTGGGCCGGTAGGCGCCAATGGGCAGCACCGACAGCCGCATGGGCCCGAAGCGCTCGGCCATCATCGCGAACTGCGGGCCGTAGCCCGTGTCTCCCGCGAAGAGCACCGGCCCTCCCGAGGTGGAGAGGACGTAGCCCGCCCACAGCGTCGCCGACGTGTCCGTCAGCCCGCGGTTGGAGCGGTGCTGCGCCGGCACCGCCGTCACCGTGTGCCCCGGCGCCACCTGCGTGGACTGCCACCAGTCCAATTCCTCCACCCGCTCGAAGCCCTCGCCGTCCAGCAGTGCCTTGTTGCCCAGGCCCACGATGAAGCGCGGCTTGTGCGCCTGCTCCAGGCGCCGCAGCGTCGGCAGGTCCATGTGGTCGTAGTGGTTGTGGCTCACCAGCACCACGTCGATGGGCGGCAGGTCCTCGAAGCGGATGCCCGGCGGGCGCACCCGGTGCGGGCCCAGGAAGGACAGCGGGCTGGGACGGTCCGAGTAGATGGGGTCCGTCAGCACGTTCAGCCCGTCCGCCTGGAGCAGCACCGTGGCGTGGTTGATGAACGTGACGCGCAACTGCCCCGGCCCCACGCGCTGGGGCGGCGGCTTGCCGGGGGAGAGGTCATCGTAGTCGCGCCACTCGCCCCGGGGCTCCTTGCGCAGCGCCTCCAGCACGTCACCCGGGCCGAGCCGGCGCACGGGCTCCAGGTTGTGGAACTGCTCGCCGTCGAAGTGGTCCGTCACCGGGCCCTCGTGACGAGAGCCCGCGAAGAGGCAGCCGCCGAGCCACGGCGCGCACAGCAGGAGGAGCAGCGCGAGGCGCTTCGTCGGAGCTGGAGAGGTATCCGGGTGCGGCATGGTGACGACGCTCCATGAGGGAAGAAGGAGGCCCGGCGCGGCCCCGGACTCCCACCCTGCTTTCAATCACGAAACGGCGCCGAAGGGTGCGAGCCGGCGCCGGCCCGGCCGCCCGCTCCACGGGCAAAGTGTCGACGCCCCCACGCCTGGCCTCCGGGGATTCATTGCGACGCCCCTGGGGCCTTCCCACGTTCGAGGCATGGACGCACTGCCCGTCACCGCCGAGTCCGGGTTGGACCCCTCCGACCCCTATGCCCGTGAAGCGCAGACCTTCCCGCGCCTCAGCCCCGAGATGGCGGAGCGCGTTGCCACCTACGGCACCGAGGAGCGGCTGACCGGCGGCACGCTCCTCTTCAGCCGGGGCGACCGGAACGTCGACTTCTTCTTCATGGTCGAAGGCGCCGTCGAACTCTTCGACCTGGACCCCGAGGGCAACCCCCACGTCTTCGCCGTCCAGGGCGAGCAGCAGTTCACCGGCGAGCTGGACCTCTTCACCGACCACCAGATTCTCGTGAGCGGCCGCACTCGCGGCGACAGCCGGGTGGTCCGCGTCAAGCCGCACGACTTCCGCCGGCTGGTCAGCACCGAGTCCGACATCGGCGAAATCATCATGCGCGCGTTCATCCTGCGCCGCGTCGGCCTCATCCGCCATGCCCAGGCCGGGGTGGTGCTCATCGGCTCCGGCCATGGCGCCGACACGCTCCGGCTGCAGAGCTTCCTGACCCGCAACGGCTATCCCCACAAGCTGCTCGACATCGACGTCGACCCGGGCGCGAGCGGCTTCCTGAAGTGCTTCGAGCTGACTCCCGCCCAGCTCCCCGTCGTCATCGCCCCGGGGAGGAACGTCTTCCGCAATCCGTCGAACGCCGCGCTGGCGGATGACCTGGGCTTCAGCGAGGCCGTCGACCCCGAGCATGTCCATGACGTCGTCGTGGTCGGCGCCGGCCCCGCGGGACTCGCGACCGCCGTCTACGCGGCGTCGGAAGGGCTGGAGACCGTCGTCGTCGAGGCCCTGGCGCCCGGGGGGCAGGCGGGAACCAGCTCGAAGATAGAGAACTACCTCGGCTTTCCCACCGGCATCTCCGGCCAGGCGCTCGCGGGCAGGGCGCAGGTCCAGGCTCGGAAGTTCGGCGCGCGGCTCATCGTCTCCCGCTCCGTCACCGGCATCGATTGCAAGAGCATGCCCTACCGGCTGTGCCTGGAAGACGGCCGCATGGTGTCCGCGCGCACGGTGGTCATCGCCACCGGGGCGCGCTACCGGAAGCTGGACGTGCCCGACCTCGCACGCTTCGAGGGACAGGGCGTCCACTATGCGGCGACGGCCATGGAGTCGAACCTGTGCCACGGCGAGGAAATCATCGTCGTGGGCGGCGGCAATTCCGCCGGACAGGCCGCCGTCTTCCTGTCGCGCACGGTGTCGAAGGTCCACCTGCTCGTGCGAAGTGGGGGGCTCGCGGCGACGATGTCCGACTACCTGGTCCAGCGCATCCAGTCCACGGGACGCATCGAGCTGCACACGCGCACGGAAATCACGCGGCTCGCGGGGAGGCGGTTCCTGGAGGAGGTGACGTGGGTGCACCGGCCCACGGAAGAGGCCACCACGCGCCGCATCGGCAACATCTTCGTGATGATTGGCGCCGAGCCGAACACGGATTGGCTCAACGGCTGCCTGGAGCTGGACGGCAAGGGCTTCGTCCGCACGGGGCAGGATTCGCAGGGCCGGGCGCTCGCGTCACCGTATGCGACGTCACGGCCGGGCATCTACGCGGTGGGGGACGTGCGCTCGGGCTCGGTGAAGCGCGTGGCTTCGAGCGTGGGCGAGGGCTCCGTGGTGGTGCAGGCGATTCATGGCTTCCTGCACCCCGGCGTGGTGTGAGTCAGCGTTCCCAGAGCGCGGCCAGGTCGACGGGGATGGCCTCGAAGGGTTCGGCCCGGACCGGGCCACTGCCGGCGTGCGTACCGAGGAGGAGCCAGCTTCCGCCCTCCAGCCGGTAGACCTCCAGCGTCTGGGGGCTCGGGTCCACGAGCCAGAGGTGCTTCACGCCTTCTCTCGCATACACCGCCATCTTCAGGGTCCGGTCCAGGTTCTCCGTGGAGGGAGACAACACCTCGCAGAGCCAGTCGGGGGCGAGCTCCACACCGACGACATCCGGTATCTCCGGCATGCGCTCACGCCGCCACCCCACGAGGTCGGGCACCAACACATCACCGCCGAGGTGCAATTCAGTCTTGGGCAACAGGAACCATCCACCGGGTCCCTCCTGCTCCGGTTCCTCATCAAATGGTCCCAGTGCCCTCGCCACCTGGCCTGCTGCCCGTACATGGACCGTACCGGGGTGAGGCCTCACGTACAGCTCTCCGTCGATGATCTCCCCAACCACGTTCGGCGGGAGGCGTTCCAGCGCTTCGTATGCGACTTCCGTTCGCGTCTTGTCGCTCATGTGTCCAGCTTGCACCATACCTCTGACATCCTCACGGAGTCAGGGAATCTTGGAGGTCACATGGCGATTACTCGTAGGGAGGCTGGCACTTCTCCTCGTGCCAGAAACACGGAGGCTTGTTCTTCACACAGGCCTCGCGGGTCACGTGCTTCACGCAGCTGCACTCCCAGCCGTCGTGGCACTCCACGTCGCCACGCTCCGTCTGCACGGTCCGCGACTCGGGCTCCTGGGGCACCGGGGCCTCCTGCTCCTCAGGGGCCCCATTCCCAGCGAGGCCACGACGATGAGCCAACGAGGCATGAGCCACCTCCCGCGCGTCAGACGCGTGCCGTCCGGGAAACGCTCTCCGCCACGCCGCGCACCCAGTCCTCCGGCGTCGTCTTGCGGAAGCGCGCCGGCGAGCAGCCCACCTCGCGGCGGAAGGTGTTGATGAAGTTCGAGAGGTCTCCGAAGCCCACGTCGTAGGCAATCTCCGTCACCGGCCGGGAGGTGTCGCGCAGCAGCCCGAGCGCACGCCGCAACCGCACCTGCATCAGGTAGCGGTGCGGCGTCACGCCCGTCTCGCGCTTGAACACCCGGAGGAAGTGGTACGGGCTCAGGCCCGCCACCCGCGCCAGGTCGCCCAGGCGCAGCTCGTCCGCCGAGGCGTGCTCAATCTCCGCGAGCGCGGCGTGGACGCTGTCCCGCGCGGCCCGGCTGTCACGCGTCACCTCGGCCCCGGGCCCGCGTCCCAGTTGCTCGAAGACGTTGGCGGCGAGCGCGAGTCCCAGCTCCTCCAGGCCCAACGTCGCGCCTCCCGAGGCAAGGCACTGCTCGGCGAGGTGCCGGAGCGCGTCGACTCGCGGCAGCGGCGGGAGCACCGACCTCGCGAAGTACCGCCGGGGTGAGCCGCGCGAGCCGCGCCCCATCAAGCGTTCGAGGGTGGCCTCGTCGAAGCGGAAGATGAGGCAGCGGTCCCCTCCGGCGTGCTCGTGCGAGATTTCATACTGCTGGCCCGGGTTGGCCAGCAGCGCGAAGCCGGTGGTGAGCAGCTGGGGCCCGTGCTCGCTCCGGAAGCTGAACACCCCCGAGCGCACCACCGCGATGGAGGCGGAGGTGAACTGCTCTGGCTCGCTCGGCGCCCCCTTCTGCGCGGTGCAGCGGTAGTCGAAGACGCGCACCAGCCCGTCGCGCGCCAGCTCGCGGCGAGGTGCGGGGGCCAAGGGCGGTGGTGGAGCTCCCAGCGAGCGACCCATGCCGGCAGCCTAGACCCCTTCAGGCAGCCCGGGAACCCTTCCTCGGAGTGAGGCGGATGACCTCTCCGAGGAGGACTGGCTTACAGGTCTTTGCTGAAGCGGGTCGGCAGGCGCGACGTGAAGGCGCCTCGCCCGCGTGAAGGTGACGCTTCCGGCGCCCCGCCGCTCGGGGACGCTGGCAGCCGGGCGCGACCGCAATTTTCGCCAAGTGGACGCCGAGGCGGCCTCGCTACAAGCCCGCCATCGCACGGCGGCCTCCGCCGCGCACAGCCAGCCATCCAGGACGGGCAGACCTCATGAGTTCGAAGACATTCGCGGCAGAGGTGAAGGGAGTCGAGACGGCCTCCGTGGAACGGGAGCGCGGCCCGGTGACGCGGATGCATCGCAGGGAGCTCCTCATCGCGACCGGAGCGCTCGCGGTGGGGACGCTCGCCGGATGCGCGTCGGGCGGCGGTCCACGTCAGACCCCACCAGGCACGCGCGAGACGCTGGACGCCGCGGCCTTCCGCGCCTCACGTCGCTTCGTCGAGACGCGCTTCGGACGCATCGCCTACGTCGAGCGTGGCACCGGCGACGCCGCTTTGTTCCTGCACGGCTTTCCGCTCAACGGCTTCCAGTGGCGCGGCGCGCTCGAGCGCCTGTCACCCTACCGCCGCTGCGTCGCTCCCGACTTCATGGGGCTCGGCTACACGGAGGTCGCCGAAGGACAGAGCGTCGCGGCCGGTGCGCAGGCCGACATGCTCGTGGCGCTGCTGGACTCGCTCTCCATCTCCACCGTCGACCTCGTCGCCAATGACAGCGGCGGCGCCGTCGCGCAGCTCTTCGTCACCCGCTACCCGGAGCGCGTCCGGACGCTGCTGCTGACGAACTGCGACGTGGAGAACGAGTGCCCTCCCCCCGCCGTCCTTCCCGTCATCGAGATGGCTCGCGCCGGGACGTACGTGGACCAGTGGCTCGCGCCGTGGCTCGCCGACAAGCCCCTGGCGCGCTCGGAGGCGGGCATCGGCGGGATGACGTACACCCATCCCACCCAGCCCACCGACGAGGCCATCGAGTACTACTTCGCGCCCCTCGTCCGCTCTCCGCGCGGGAAGGACCAGGTGCACGCGTACACCGTCGCGCTCGCGCCCAACCCTCTGGCGGGCCTGGAGCCGGCACTGAAGCGCTGCACCGTGCCGACCCGAATCCTCTGGGGAACCGGCGACACCATCTTCTCCCAGGCGAGCGCCGACTACCTGGACCGCACGCTCCCCAACTCGCGAGGCGTGCGGCGGATACCGGGAGCGAAGCTCTTCTTCCCCGAGGAGTTCCCGGACCTCATCGCCGAGGAAGCACGCCGGCTCTGGGGCGTGGGCTGAGAGTGGACGGCCCCGGGTTCACATCGAACCCGGGGCGCCCTGCTCCGGCCCTAGCCCTTGTTGTCCTTGTCGACGACGTTGTCCACGCCGTCCTTGTCGTCGTCACCCGGCGGCTCCTTGCCGTCCGGGAGGCCGTCGTTGTCGCTGTCCGTGTCGAGCACGTTGGGCAGGCCGTCCCCGTCCGCGTCGCCCTGGACCTCGTTCTTGTCCGGCAGCCCGTCCCCGTCCTGGTCGCCCTTGCTGTCGAGCGGGACCTCGAGCTCCACCTTCGTCCGCGTGGAGCCGCTGCACTTCCCATCACCCGGGTAGATGGCCGTGGCGGACCACTTTCCTCCTGCCACGGTGAGCCGGTAGTCCTCGAACGTGCCGCCGGTGGTGGTCGTCACCGTCTGGTAGACGGGGTTGCCGGCGCCGTCCGTGTAGCGCAGGAGGAACTTCTGGCCGGGCCGCTCGGGCTTCGTGTAGCCCTTCACGCGGATGAGGCCACACGTCTCGGGCGGCTTCTTCGGGTCGTAGAAGTAGACCTTGGTCTTCTTGTCCGGCTCCAGGTGATACGCGGGGAACTCCTTGCAGCTCACCTTCACCACTTCCACCGTCTCGATTTCCACGGTGGTGCGGCGACGCAGCGGCACGCGCACGGTGGCGCCACCCATCCGCACGAGCGTGTCCCCACGCGGCGTCCACGCGGTGACGTGGGCATCGTGCGCGACGCAGTCCTTGTCCTTCTCGTCGGGCTGGAACTTCAGGTGCCCTTCCAGCAGCTCGCCCGGCTTCGCCACGGCCTTCGTCGGCCCGAAGTCCTGCTTCCAGTGGCCAGGCACGCCCTCGTAGCGGAAGTACACGAGCTGCTCCTTCTCGCCGGCGTTCTTGAACTGGAAGCCGAAGTCCACCACGTCGTAGGGGCTGGCGTGGCTGGACTGCTTCACGTGGAGGTTCTGCTGGGCCTCGTTGTCGTTGGCGTTGGTGTCGGACGTCATCCGGCGCAGCTGCACCTTCACGCAGTTGTGCGGGTCGTCCGCGCCCACGGGCTTCCACACCACGTAGATGTCCCGGAACTCGCCCGAGGGAATCACCGGGATGAAGACGCTCTTGTAGAGGTCGAACGAGCCCACGCCATCCACCGTGTGGTACGGCGCGGAGAGCAGGAAGCGGACCTCCGTGTCGTACGCGGCCGCCGGGCCGTCGTTGTAGACGCGGGCGTAGATGCGGTTGTCCTGGTCGCCAATGGGCTGCTCGTCCACCTGCGTGGTGTTGTAGCCGCCGCCGTCCTCCTGGTTGTCCACCCAGATGTCCGGGCTGGTCCACACCGGGTCGCCCACGCGGATGCGGACGTTGTAGTCGACGGGGGGCGTGTAATCGACGGTGACGTCATAGCCGCCGTTGGACGGGCGCTCGGCCGCCACGCGCACGCTGATGCCCGTGCCCGGAGGCGCGTCCGTGCCGCCCACGCCCAGTGCCGCGTCACCCACCGTGGTGGCCGGCGTGCGGTCCCGGATGACGACGGGCACCTGGCCCTGCGGAATCGCCTTGTTGGCGGAGTACACGAGCACGCCCTTGCCCGGCACCGTCTGGTCCCGGTTCGCCAGCGTCGGCGTGCGCGCCTCCACCCAGTAGAAGTTCGTCTCGTCCTCGAAGGACGTCACGCCGGGCGTCAGGCCAATGGCGATGGCGCCGTACTGCCCCGCAACCAGCGAGCTCTGGAAGCTGACGGGAATGGCCGGCTGGCCCGTGCGAGGCGAAGTCCCAGGCGGACGGGGGATGAAGAAAATCTGCCCGCCGCTGCTCGTCACCCACTCGGCGTACTGCTTGGACCACACGAGCGGGTGGGCGCCCTCGAAGGGCAGCGCCATGTTGTCCCACTTGTTGGCGGGCTCGGCGATGGGGAACTCCACGTTCTCGTGGGCGAAGAGGTCCACGAGGCCGAACTGGTGCGAATAGCCGTGGGCGTACTGCGCCAGCGAGTTCGACGGCCCCTGGATGGAGACGGAGAGGTAGCGGGTGTTGCCGCCGACGGTGTACGGCCAGAGGCCCGTGGTGGCCCAGTCGTTCGTGAAGGCCGGGTCGTTCACCACCAGGATGACGCGGTCGATGTCATCCGACGGGTCCGAGGTGGCGCCGTCCAGCGCGCCAGAGTCGATGGCCAGCAGCCCGTTGAGCGAGTCCGTGGCCAGCTCCACCAGCGGCGTCACGCTGCCCGAGTAGTAGTCGGTGCTGGGGCGACCCAGGGCGAGGGGCTCCTTGTACACGGGCACCAGCGTGGCCTGGTTGTAGCTGACCTCGGAAATCCACTGCGTCAGCGCGTCGATGCGCTCGGTGACGGTGGCCTGGTCCGCGCTGCCGGTGACGTTCGAGAAGTTCACCCGGAGCACGAGGGTGTCCTGGACGCCGTCGGGGAAGGGCCCGCGAGTCACCTGCACGGGGCGCAGCGCGATGTTGTTGTTCTTGCGCACCTCGTCCAGCCCCGTGGCGGGCGTCAGCCGGTCATAGAGGTTGGACACCCGGGCCGAGAGCAGGAAGCGGCCATCCGCCGCGGCCGCGGACTCGGGGGCGGGCGGCCGGAAGACGATGGGGCCCACCACGGTGACACCGTGGCCCGCCATCGTGGAGCCGGGCACGGTGGGGACGGCGAGCGCGTTGGCGGGCGCGTTGACGGTGTCGCTGGAGAAGCTCTCGAAGAAGCCGTCCAGGCTCCAGTTCGTGGGGAACGCGAGCGGCGACGCCGGGTCCCCCCAGTACAGCCGCACGGCGGAGTTGGTGGCCGGCGCGGTGTTGCGGTTGCGCACCATCACATAGACGTAGTTGTTGGTGCCGTAGCGCGGCTGCTCGAAGGCGTAGTAGCCCAGGCCGAACTGCGCCGCGGTGGCCAGATTCACGTCCGGCCGGTGGCGCACGAGGATGTCCGGCGAGGACAGGGTGATGGCGGTGGAGGAGGGCTCCGTGCCGGTGTCGCCCAGGTAGTCCCGTGCGTACAGGTCGAAGGGCATGGGCGCGCCCGAGCCCAGGAAGGCCACGAGCCGCGCGGCGTCCGAGTCGATGACGAACACGCGCCCCAGCCCGTCAATCTCCAGCTTCTGCGGCGAGGTGAAGAGCGGGGCAATGCCCAGCGTGGAGTCGAAGCTCCCGTCCGGACGGAAGACGGTGACGCGGTGGTTCTGCGTGTCGGCCACCCACATCATCCCGTCCGGCGCCACGGCCACGTCACGCGGGCTGCGGAACTGCGAGGTGCCCGAGCCCATGGAGCCGAAGCGCAGCGTGGCGCCCACCGGCGGAACCTTCACAATCTGGTTGTTGCCCGTGTCCGCCACGTAGAACGTGCCGTCCGCGCCCACGTCGAAGCCGCTGGCGCCGAACCACGTGGGGTCCGAGTGCGCGACGGACCAGCTCGTGTCGTCCGGGCCGTCCGCCACGAGGATGCGGCTGTTGCCCGAGTCGAGCAGGTACACCTTGCCCAGCGCCCCCACGGCGAGGTCCTTGGGCTGGGTGATGTTCACTCCCGCCACCGTGTTGCGCGTGGTGGACGCGAAGGCCGCGTCGTACGTGTAGCTGGAGGTGGCGGCGTTCCACCGGTACAGCTCCACCTCGCCGCCAATGCTGTCCAGGGCGTAGAGGTTGCCCTGCGCGTCGGCGGCCACGCCCTGGGGCTGGTTGAGGGCCTGCTCCTGGGTGGGGTCCGCCACGAAGCCGACCTCCGACCAGGTGGGGCTGCCGCCCGAGAGGGTGGAGATGGCCGTGTACTTGATGCGCCGGTTGGCGGTGTCCGCCACCAGCACGCGGCCATTCAGCTCATCCACGCCCACGCCGAAGGGGATGGAGAAGCCGCCGGTGACGGGCGTGGGCGCGCCGGCATCGGCCGCGCCACCGCCCAGGGACGTCTGGCTCCAGAAGAGGGCCAGGCCCGCGAAGGCAACAAGGGTACGCCGCACCGCCCGGGGGCGGTGCGTGGAGGTTGTGGGGCTCACGATGGGAGTCCTTTTTGGGGAATTACTTGCCGAGGAGGAACCGGGCGCGAGCCACGGAGCCCTTGTGCAGGGTGGATTTGGAGTGCTTCGTCACGTAGTCGGTGAGGACGGACTTCCCGTCCGACCAGCGCGACACCTCCATGAGGGCCAGCTCGCGGACGTTGTCGTCCGTGTCGTCCAGGAAGGTGAGCGTCTCCTGCTTGGCGAGCTCGGGACCGCGGCGCGAGAAGGTGTTCAGCGACAGCCGCCGCAGGCCGGGGCTCTTGGCCCTGCCCGCTGCGGCCACGTGGGCACCCAGGCGCGCGTCCCACGGCATCTTCTGCACGGGCTGCGACATCAGGTAGGCGAGCACGCTGGAGCGCACGGCCTCCGCCTCGGGCTTGCCCTCCACCGACTCCCAGAGGTCGGAGAGGGCTGAGGCACGGGCCGAGGGTGCCACCGCCTTCTCGAAGCGGGAGAAGGCGGCGACCCGACCGAGGCCATCATCCGTGGCGAAGTCGCGGCCGAGCTCCACGGCGGACTGGGCGGACGCCACGGTGGAGAGGGTGAGTGCCAGGACAGCAAGCAGGCGGCGAATCATGGGAGCCTCATGAAGCGCGTGCCACGCGCTCGGGTAATCTGCTGAATGGTGTGGACGGCGGTGTCGTCCCACAGCCGCTTGGTGTTGAGGTGGGTGCGCGGGCTGGTGGCGATGGTTCCGTTGCGCATCAGGTTGAAGGCGTCATGGACGCCGCCGTAGTGCCCACCGCCATCCCAGCCGGCCGTACCACCGCCGGACGCGCCCGCGGCCTCGCCCGCCGTCAGGGTGGCGTTGGTCACCATGTGGCCCACCTCGTGAGCGCCCGAGTAGTCGATGGAGGCGTTGCGCCCGGCGACGAAGACGAAGTTCTTCCCGCCGGCGGCCGCGGGGAGCCACCCGTCCGGGAAGGACTGGCCGCGGTCGCCCGACGTGAAGTTGCCCACGAACATGAGGTACACGGTATTGGCGTTGGCGGGCGCGGCGGGGTCCACACCACGTGCCAGGGTGATGAGCGCCTGCTGGTCCGCCGAGGGCGCCAGGGTGCCGTGGCTGCCCGTGAAGCTGCCCACGTTGTTCAGGTTCACCGCGCTGCCCATGGGCAGGGTGATGTTGTCCGTCACCGGGTTGTAGACGACCTCCACGCGGACGCCCATGGGGACGAAGCGCTCCTTGAGGATGTCCGTGAGGGTGGTCACCGTCGCCGCGGGGATGGCCGCGATGCCCAGGTTGTTGGGGTCCTGGAAGTTGAAGACGCGCACGGTCATCACCCGGCGCTCCTCGGGCAGGCGCTGGAAGAGCGGCGTCTTGAGCAGGGTGGCCGGCGTCAACGCGTCGACGGACTGGTAGCGCGCCACCACGCGGCCGTCCGGGTTCTTCGTCTGGCGGACGCGGTGGTTCGCCGCGTTGTAGGCCGCGTTGCCCGGGTGCGCGGTGAGGCCCGTGTTGGTGGGCACGTCCCGGTCCACCTGGTCCGACACCACCATCACCGCCTGGGACACGAAGATGCCCGTGTTGGCGCCCGTCTCCGTGAGGGTGACGGTGCGGTCGGTGGCTGGAGAGTCCTGATTGGTGACGCCGTCCGCCTCCGTGGTGAACCACTCCAGCGCGTACTCCTCCACCGTGGCGGCGTTGGTGTTCCGCGACGCGTCGGTGAGCTGGTAGTAGAAGCGGCGGGAGTCACGCCCGATGAAGTTGTCCGGGTTGGCGGAGGCGCCCAGGCGCACCTGGTCCGACTCGTTGTAGAGGGTGTTGATGGCGCCGAAGGCATCCGCCGCCAGCCGGAAGGCGAAGTCCCACAGGCCCGCCCGGACGAAGAGCGTGGGCGCGTCCGCCGCGGTGATGCGGAAGTCGCCGTTGGTGTCGTTCATCGTCTCCAGCTTCCAGACGTTGAGCTTCAGCTCCTTGTTGGGCGTCGCGGGGGTGCTGGGGGGCGTGTACTGCACCCGCAGCTTCGGCGAGCCGGGCGTGAGGGCCTCGACGAAGACCTGGGCGGGGACGGCGTCCGCGGGGAGGTTGAACGTCTTCGGCAGCACCAGCGGGCCGGTCTTGTTCGCGGTGGTCCAGACCTTGAGCTGGGCGGGCGCGTCCGAGCTCAGGGTGAGCGTGCCGTCCACGCGGGGCTGGAAGCGCAGGGTGACGGCCACCAGGTCGTTCTCCGCGGCGGGCGCGGGCGTCTGGCCGGAGTCCATGATGCCGTTCGCGTCGTCATCGTCCGAGTTGACCGCGACGGGCAGGCCGCTGGCGGGAATGGCGTGGCCGGGGACCTCCAGCGCCATGTCGTAGAGGGTGAAGGGGACGCGCGGAGAGACGCCCAGGGAGCGGCCGCCGCGGAAGGCCTCGAACTCCATCTGGTAGCGGCCGGCGGCCTGGGGCGTGGCGCCCACCCGGCCGTTCCACGAGAAGGTGCCCAGGGCGGCGGTGCTCGGCGTGTTGCCGCGCGTCACCACGCTGCCCGCCTGGTTGAGCACCCGCCACTCCAGGGTGGAGATGGAGAGGGCGCCATCCACGCGGTAGTCGAACGTCACGTTGCCCGTGCCCGCCACCACGGCGTCGCGGTCGACGTAGGGCGCGGTGCTGGCCAACTGGAGGGAGACGGTCTCCGTCTGGATGGCCTGGGACTGGAAGCCGGAGAAGAGGGTGGGCGAGAGCGTGAAGTCGAGCAGTGTCACGCGCACGTCGTAGCGGCCGGTGGCGGGCCGGGTGCCGGCGTTGGTGAACCCGTTCCAGTTGAAGACCAGGGGCAGGCCCTTGCTGATGGGCGGGACGTTCAGCTCATAGGCGGAGTAGACGGGCGTGCCGCCGCCCGTGGGGAAGACCTCCAGCAGCGTGTACATGCCCAGCATGAACGTGGGGTCTTCGTAGAGCGACGAGTCGATGTGGTAGTAGACGTCGATGTCCGCGCTGTCGAAGGACTGGACGATGGCGGGCGTGCCGGTGGTGGGCGCGTCCACGCAGACACCGGCCGCGCAGTTGCCGATGGTGACGCCCGTCTCCGCGTAGTTCGTCTGGGCGGGCGAGTCGTCATCCGTGACGGTGAGGCGAATCCTCCAGAAGCCCTGGCAGCCCGGCGGGACGGCGGCGCCCGCGGGGTAGAGGGTGAGGACGCTGGCCGAGGGGCCGCTCGGCAGCGACGGCGCGGAGCAGCCGATGGGCGGCACCGCGGACCAGGCGTAGTTCGTAATCCCCAGGCCGGAGCCGGGAGGGCCCGACACCGCGTTGTCCAGGTCGAAGCTGGCGGCGCCATTCACGACGATGGCGCCGGGCAGCACGCCGGCGAGGTTGACGAGGTACCAGGCGGACCCGCTGACGACGGCGGCGGGCGGCGTCTGGGGCGGGACGACGACGACGGTGTGCCGGGTGCGCGCGACGTTGGTCTCCGCGTCCTGCACCTCCAGCTCGAACTGCCACTGGCCCGGCTGCAGGTCCGTCCAGTCCAGCGACAGCGTGGAGGTGTTGGCGGGGATGTTGAACACCTCGTCCACGCGGCCGGTGGTGTAGACGCCCCACGCGTCCGGCGGGATGTCCACCACGTACCAGGTGTGGCGGACGATGCCCGCGGAGATGCCGGTGACGGGGCTGCCGTCCGTCACGTGGCAGCGGTTGGGCTGGGTGAGGCACGGGGAGTCCGGGTCCGAGGAGCCGCGCCCGTCCAGCATGATGGGGAACTCCAGCAGGTGGGCCACGTCCAGCCCGGCGATGTCCGCGGTGGGCAGGCCATCCACGACGATGGCGCGGTTCTGGCTCACGGACTCGTTCTCGTCGTCGGTGGCGGTGAGGCGCAGAATCCACGTGCCCGCGGAGCTCGCCGAGGTGGCGCGGGTGGCGGAGGCGCCGGTGGACAGCACGGTGAGCGGCGAGACGCCCGCGGACTGGGGCGCCTGGATGAGCTCCCACTTGAAGGTGAGGTTGCCGCCGTCGTCATCGGTGGTGATGCTGGTCGCCGCCTGCAGCGTCTGGCCGACGTCGATTTCCGTGGGGCCGGTGAAGGAGATGCGCGGCTTCAGGTTGCGCACCGTGACAGTCACCGTCTCCGAGTCGGTGGTGTTCTCGTTGTCCTTCGCGGTGACGCGGAAGCGCCAGGTGCCCACGTGCAGGCCGGTGGTGGGGATGTTGATACCCGCGGTGGTGGCGTAGTTGCTCTGCGGGGCGAGGCCCGAGCGGGTGGGCGCCTCCAGCAGGTCCCACACGAAGGTGAGATTGCCGCCGTCCACGTCCGTGGTGGGCGAGGCCGTGAGGGCGATGGGCGTGTTGGCGTCAATCGTCGTGGCCCCGGCGACGCTGATGTTGGGCGGGACGTTGGGGACGGAGAACGAGTGGGTGAAGGACTTCAGCTCGCCCTCGTTGTCCGCGATGTCCACCGCGAACTGGTAGGTGCCGATGTCGCGGTCGCTGGTGAAGGTGATGGTGGGGTTGGCGGTGGTGGCGGCCGCCAGCGTCGCGGTGGACATGGGCGGCTTGCTGACGATGCGCCAGGCGTGCGTCAGTCCGCCGCCATCCGGGTCCGACGCGTTGGAGCGCAGCGTGACGGTGGCGTTCCAGGCCGGCGTGGGCGTGTGGTTCAGGCTGGCGGTGGGCGGCGAGTTGGTGACGGTGATGCGGAACGTGACGGGGGCGGGGAAGTTGCTCACGCCCGCGAAATCACAGACGACGTTGCACGGCGGAGAGGCCGCGCTCACGCAGTAGGCCGGGTCGACGTGCGTGCCGTTGCAGGTGATGGTCTTCAGGCCCAAATCCCGCAGGGAGTTGAACCTCATGTTGAAGTGGAACTCGGGCTGGCCGTCCCCCGTCGAGTCGAAGATGGGACACCCGCCGGGAGAGGAGAGCGGGTTGGACGTCGCCACGCCCGGGTCTCCGGAGCCCGGGGCAATCTGCACCGAGGGCCCGGGCGAGAAGCCCGTCTGGGCGCAGTTGACCTGGAAGGGCCAGAGGTAGCCGCCCTCCGCGAACTCGAAATAACCCTGCGTGGTCTTGACCTGCTGGGGTCCAGCGAAGTCGCCGGCCTGGCTGGTGAAGGCGCCCAGGACCAGGAGGAGACAGGCGAGCCAATGGATGCGCATCGAAGTAACTCTCGAGATAGGGGCAGGGCTCATGGGCGCGGGCGGCTCAGCTGAGAGGCGGAAGTGGCGGGCACGCCGGACGGGACGGGCACCGGCGCCGACGAGGTGGACGGGAGGCTGAACGAGAGCTGCGCGGCGGGAGTGCCCGGCTTGAGCAGGTCCTTGAGCAGGTCCGCGTAGCGCTCGGCGAAGAGGTTCTTGATGACGGCCTTGGAGCGCAGCTCCGCGAGCAGGTCCTTGAGCCGGGCCTCCGCGTACAGCCGCTCCAGCCAGGCCTGGATTTCGGGCTGCACGTCCTCGAACTTCCGGTCCAGCGCGGGCAGGACTTCATGCACGAGGAGGAAGCAGTAGCCGTCCTTCGTCTCGAGCACGTCGGTGAGCTCTCCGGGCTTGCGCTCCACGAGCGCCTTCCAGACGTGGGCCTCGAGCTTGTCCTCGGTCAGGTCCATCCGGGCGCCCCCGAGGGCGCGGGTGGAGCCGTCCGAGGAGTTGCGGGCGACGTCGGCGAAGGCCTCGTTGCCCTTGCGCACCTTCTCCAGGAGGCCCTTCGCCTTGGTCAGGGAGTCCTTGCCGGGAAGCACGAGCACCTCGCTCGCGTGCACCCGCTTGGGCTGGTGGAACGTCGCGACGTTGTCCTCGTAGTAGCGCTTCACCTCGTCGGGCGGGAGCGTCCAGCCCGTGTCCTTCTTCGCGAGCCGCTCGCGCAGCAGGCGCTGGCGGATGTCACCGCGGATGGCCGTGCTGCCGTCCGGAGTGCTCTCCACGTACGCCTTGAAGGCCTCGCTGGTGGGGAAGGTCTGCTCGAAGGCCGCGTAGGCCGCGTCGATTTCCTTCGCCGTCACCTCCAGGCCCTGCTCCTTGGCGGCCGCGTCGGTGATGGCTTCATCGACGAGCTTCTGGGTGATGGCGTTCTTGAGCAGGAGCGCGTCCGCGTCCGGGATGCGGCCATCCGTGGAGGTGGCGCGCGAGACGGTGAAGGCGAGGAGGCGGTTGAACCGCTCCAGCGAGACGGGCTTGTCGTTGACGAGGGCGACCTCCTGCTGCTCGGGCTGGTCCAGCCGGCTCGACGCGGAGAGGGCCGCGAAGCCACCCAGGGCGATGGGCAGCAGGCTGGCGGCGAACAGCCACCGGCGCGCGGGAGTTCGAGAACGAGGACGTGAAGGCGTGGCTTCCATGGTCACCGGGAGCGGGGCTTGGGAGTCGGTACGGGAATGCGACGAGCCGACCCTTGAGCAAGGACCGGGCCCACGGCGCTTCCCGAGGGAGGGAGGCTTGCGCGCGTGCGTCGGCGTGTTGCCTGGCAGGCAACGTCACTGCAGCGCAGTGGACTGGAGGTCCACGCGCGGCGGCGACTGTGTCAGCGGGGGTTGGGAATCACGCCACGACGGCGTGGAGGATGCGCTCGAAGAGCCAGGGCGCCTTCGAGAGCAGGCGAACCACGGGGCGGCGCAGCCGGGGGCGGCGGGCCAGCATGAGCAGTGCGTGCGTCGTCCACGCGTACTTGCGGAACACGCGCTGGAAGCAGGCCTCGTAGGGGCGCAGGGTGTCCGCCGTCGCGCCCTTCGCCAGTGCGTCGGGGAGCAGCGTGCCCAGCGACTCCGCGCAGGCGAAGGCCAGGGAGAGCCCCTCCCCTGTCAGCGCGTCTACGTAGCCCGCCGCGTCTCCCACCAGCGCGAAGCGGTCCGCCACTCGGGCTCGGGCCACGCGTGCCAGGGGACCCGCGCCTCGCACCTGGGAGTCTGGCTCCACGCCTGTCAGCCGCTCGGAGAGGCGGGGGAAGCGCGCGAGCAGTGTTTCGAAGCCCACGCGTCCTTCAACGACGCCGTCCTCCCAGAGGAAGGCGAGGCCCACGCGCCGGGCTCCCGCGGGGGTGACGTACGCTTCCACACCGTCCGCGAAGTGCACCTCCACGTACGGCGTCCACGGCTCCAGTTGGAAGTGTCGGCGCAGGCCGAAGCGCCTCGGGCCCGAGGACTCCACGTCGAGGCCCTCCGCGCGCCTCAGCGGTGAGCCGAGCCCGTCTGCCGCCACCAGCATCCGTGCTTCCACCGGGCCGTCGCCGGTCTCCAGGGTCATGCCTTCGCTGGTGCGGCGATGGGACAGCACCTGGGTGCGCTCGCGGAGCTCCACGCCGACGTCACGGGCTCTGGCCACCAGGGCGGAGGCCAGGGCCACTCGCCGCACGCCGAGCCCTCCGGCTCCGGGCAGCAGCCCTTCCACCGTGGAGCCGTCCTCCTGCACATAGCGGATGCCCACGAAGGGCGCGCTCTCGCGGCGGTCCAGCAGCGCCAGCGCGCCGAGCCGGTCCAGCACCGCGAGCGCCGGGGGCATCAGTCCCTCGCCGCAGGCCTTGTCGGCGGGCACCGTCGCTCGCTCCAGCACCACCGTGTTCAGCCCGCGCGCGGTGGTGGTGATGGCCACGGCCAGTCCGGCCGGCCCTCCGCCTACCACTGCGACGTCGTACCGCTTCACGTGGCTCGCTCCCGTTCCGCGGCGACCGACGTGCCTGGTGCGAACCCCATGGGCATGCGCACCTCGCGCCGCCTCGAGCCGCGCGGTGCGCCCGCGCCGTCACCGAAGCATCGCGCGCGGCTCGGCGACTCATTCAGGACACGGGAGCGGCCCGCACGGCGTGAGGTGCACCCTGGCGGCCGGTGGCGGTGGAAGGAACGTTCATGCCACGAGCGATCCAGGACGCGGGCGCCCCCCGGCAGCCAGCAGCGGCGGAAGGAGCGTTCATTCCACGAGCAATCCAGGACGCGGGTGCACCCCGGCAGCCGACAACGGCGGAAGGAACGTTCATTCCACGAGCAATCCAGGACGCGGGTGCACCCCGGCGGCCGGCAGCGGCGGAAGGAATGTTCATTCCGCAAGCCCTCCGCCAGGACGCGGGCGCACCCCGGCGGCCGGCAGCGGCGGAAGGAACGTTCATTCCGCAAGCCCTCCGCCAGGACGCGGGCGCACCCCGGCAGCCGACAGCGGCGGAAGGAACGTTCATTCCGCAAGCCCTCCGCCAGGACGCGGGCGCACCCCGGCGGCCGGCAGCGGCGGAAGGAATGTTCATTCCGCAAGCCTTCCGCCAGGACGCGGGCGCACCCCGGCGGCCGGCAGCGGCGGAAGGAACGTTCATTCCGCAAGCCCTCCGCCAGGACGCGGGCGCACCCCGGCGGCCGGCAGCGGCGGAAGGAACGTTCATTCCACGAGCGATCCATGACGCGGGGGCTCCCCGGCGGCCGGTTGCAGCGGAAGGAACGTTCATTCCGCAAGCCCTCCGCCAGGACGCGGGCGCACCCCGGCGGCCGACAGCGGCGGAAGGAACGTTCATTCCGCAAGCCCTCCGCCAGGACGCGGGCGCACCCCGGCGGCCGGCAGCGGCGGAAGGAACGTTCATTCCGCAAGCCCTCCGCCAGGACGCGGGCGCACCCCGGCGGCCGGCAGCGGCGGAAGGAACGTTCATTCCACGAGCGATCCATGACGCGGGGGCTCCCCGGCGGCCGGTTGCAGCGGAAGGAACGTTCATTCCGCCAGTCCTCCAAGACGCGGAGGCAGACCGCACGGCGTGAAGTGCACCCCGGTGGCCAGTTACAGCGGAAGGAGCGTTCATTCCGTGAGCCCTCCAGGACGCGCGGCCCCCCCGGCGGCCGATGGCGGTGGAAGGAACATTCATTCCGCGAGTCCACTCGGACGCGGAGCCTCCTCGGCGGCCGGTGGCGGTGGAAGGAACATTCATTCCGCGAGTCCACTCGGACGCGGAGCCTCCTCGGCGGCCGGTGGCGGTGGAAGGAACGTTCATTCCGCGAGTCCACTCCGACGCGGAGGCCCCCCGGCGGCCGGTGGCGGTGGAAGGAACGTTCATTCCGCGAGTCCACTCGGACGCGGAGCCCCTCCGGCGGCCGATGGCGGTGGAAGGAACGTTCATTCCGCGAGTCCACTCGGACGCGGAGGCCCTCCGGCGGCCGATGGCGGTGGAAGGAACGTTCATTCCGCGAGACCTCCTCCCCGAGGGATGGGGCGGAGCGCCGGGGTCTACCGCGTCCGGAATCAGCCGTACCCCGACTCACGTATCGTGCTCCGCCCTCGCCATGGCGATGGCGCTCTTCGCCATCTCCACCGCCATGCCGACCATGCCCACCTTCTTCGGCGGCGCCAGCTCTCCGGCCAGATAGCGCCGCAGCGCCTCCGCCCGGCGCAGCTTGCCGCTCGACGTGCGCGGCAGCGTCCCCGGCTCCAGTAGCCGCACCGTGTGCGGCCGCACGCCCGTGGCCTCCACCACCGCCGCGCGGATGCGCTCCTCCACCTCTTCACCCGCCCCCGGCCCCGCCCGCTCCGCGAGGATGAGCAGCGCCTCGTCCTCTCCGCCCTCCGGCGTGAAGCCCAGCGCCACCGCGCAGCCCGTGCGCACGCCGTCCACCGCCTGAAGCGGCTCCTCGAACGCCTGCGGCGCGTGGTTGGCCCCCCGGATGATGACCACGTCCTTCGCCCGGCCCGTGAGGTACAGCTCCCCGTCCGCCAGGAAGCCCAGGTCTCCCGTGTCCAGCCAGCCCTCCGCCGACAGCGCCCGACCCGTCGCCTCCGTGTCGCCGTAGTAGCCCGACATCAACGACGGCCCGCGCGCGAAGACACGCCCCACCCGCTTCTCCGGCAGCACCCCACCCGCCGCGTCGCGCACCTCCACCTCGAAGCCCGCCACCGGCGCGCCCACGCTCACCAGCTCCCGCGTCCCCACCTCCACCCGCGCCTCGCGCGCCAGCACCCCGGCGTCCACGCCCAGCGAGCGCGGGCCCCGGCCCTCCGGCGGGAAGGTCACCGCCAGCGACGCCTCCGACAGCCCGTACACCGGCCGCAGCGCCCGCGCGGAGAAGCCCCACCGCTCGAAGCGCTGCGCGAAGCGGCGCAGCGTGTCCGACGACACCGGCTCCGCGCCGTTGAGCGCGTGCTTCCAGGAGGACAGGTCCATGCCCTGCATGTCCTCGTCCTTCACCCGCTTCAGGCACAGGCCATACGCGAAGTTGGGCGCGGGCGAGATGAAGCCCTTGTGCCTCGACAGCGCGCGCAGCCACAGCGCGGGCCGTGCCAGGAAGACCTCCGGCGGAATCAGCACCAGGTTGCCCGGGTAGTACAGCGCCGACAGCACACAGCCGATGAGCCCCATGTCGTGGTACAGCGGCAGCCAGCTCACGCCCACCGGCGGAGTCCCCGGCCGCAGCGGCATGGCCACCTCCAGCGCCGCCACCTGCGACATCAGCGCCCCGTGCGTCAGCGCCACCGGCTTCGGGTCCACCGTGGAGCCCGAAGAGAACTGGATGAGCCCCAGCCCCTCCGGACGCACCGGCGCCTCCCATTCCTCGTCCCCGCGCGACACCTCGTCCACGGTGTGACAGCCCAGGCGCGGACGGGCCCGCTCCACGCTCGGCCCCAGCAGCAGCCGCACCCGCGAGTCCGTCAGCACCGCCGCCGCCCCCGTCACCTGGAGCATGCGCGCCGTGGTCCGGTGGTACTCCTCCAGCCGCCCCAGCCGCACCGGCGGATAGAGCGGCACCGGCACCGCTCCCGCCAGCAGCGTGCCGAAGTACGCGTCCATGAAGCCCGGCGAGGTGGGCAACAGCAGCGCCACCCGCTCGCCCTCGCGCACGCCCAGCCGCGCCAGCCCCGCCGCCGTGCGCCGGGCGCGGCGGTACACCTCCGCCCATGGCACGGCCACTTCCCGCTCGCCCGCGTCCACGAAGGTCAGCCCGTGCGACGTGGTGCGCGCCGTGGCCGCGAGCATCGCAGTCACCGTCGGGTGCTTCAGCGCTGGCAGGGCCGCTCCCTTCACGGATGTGCCTCCGGCGTTTGCTCCCGTCACGTGCGCAGCTTCAGGGCCCGCGCCCTTCACCCGCGCGGCTTCAGGGCCCACCCCCGTCACGAGCGCACCTCCGTGCCCCGAGGGGCCGGTGCTCCGGACGCCGCGGCCCGCTGTGCCACCAGCTTCGCCAGGTCCCCTACCGTGCGCACCTCCTGCGCGTCCTCTTCGGACAGGCGGATGCGGAAGCGGTTCTCCAGCCCCACCGCCAGCACCGTCAGCCCCAGGCTGTCCAACTGCATGTCCTTCAGGAGGTCATGTCCCGGCTCCACCGCGCCCTTCCATTCCAGCTCGTCGGCGGCGATGCGGCGAATCTCCGCCAGCACTTCCAGTTCGGACTCAGTCACGGGGCACCTCCGGGATGAAGCGGGGACGGTGGGCGAACTCCCGCGCGTACGCGTCGCCGAGCGCCGCCTCCTCCGCGCGAATCCGCACGAAGAGCAGCGCCGCGTTTCCCACCGAGAAGAACAGCGCCGTCCGCCACGCGCCGTGGATGAGCGGCACGCACGCCAACTCCAGCACCACCGCCACGTAGTTGGGGTGACGCAGGAAGCGGTAGGGCCCACCCGTCACCGGCGGCAGCCCCGGCACCACGATGATGCGCGAGTTCCACCTGTCTCCCAGCGTCGCGATGGCCCAGTAACGCAAGGCCTGCGCCGCCACCGCCCCGCCCAGCGCCGCCCAACCCCAGACGCCCGGGAAGGGCGACTCCAGGACGAGCACCTCCGCCACGCACGCCACCAGGAACAGCGTGTGGAACACCACCATGAAGCGGTAGTGCCCCTGCCCCGTCTCCACGCCGCCCCGCGCGAAGGCCCGTCCCGCGTTGCGCTTGGAGAGCACCAGCTCCACCAGCCGCTCCACCACGAGCAGCGCCATGAAGCCCAGGAAGACGGCTTGGGTGGAGGTCACCATCGCAAGAGCACCATCTCCGCGCAGAAACCCGGCCCCATGGCCATCATCACACCCCAGTCGCCCGGGCGCGGCCCAGCGTCCTCCAGTGTCTCCCCCAGCACGAAGAGTACCGATGCGGAGGAAAGGTTGCCCACCTCGCGCAGCGACGCCCACGAGCGCTCCAGCGTGGACGCCTCCAGCTCCAGCGCCTCCTCGAAGGCCTTGAGCACCTTGGGCCCGCCGGTGTGCGCCACCCAGTGCCGCACGTCCTTGCGCGCAAGGCCATGCTCCGCGAGGAAGCCGTCCACGTTGCCGCGGATGTGGTCCTTCACCAGCACCGGCACCTTGGCCGACAGCACCACCTTGAAGCCCGAGTCCACCACGTCCCAGCCCATGACGCGCTCGGTGTCCGGGTAGAAGACGGAGCGCGAGGCCACCACCCTCGGGCCCTTCGCGCCCGGCGTCGCCCCGCCCCGCAGCACCGCGCACGCCGCGCCGTCCCCGAAGAGGCCGGAGGCGATGATGTTGGGAATGGACAGGTCCTCGCGCTGCAACGTCAGCGAGCACAGCTCCGTGGCGATGACGAGCGCGGTGTGCGTGGGGAAGGCGCGCAGGTAGTCCGCCGCCCGCGCGATTCCCGACGCGCCCGCCACGCACCCCAGGCCGAAGAGGGGCGTGCGCTTGAAGTCGCCACGGAAGCGCACGCGGTTGGCCACCCGCGCCTCGATGCTGGGCGTGGCAATGCCCGTCACCGTGACGAAGAAGACGTGGTCCACGTCCCCAGGTGTCAGCTCCGCCTTGTCCAACGCCTGGCGCACCACCGCTTCGCTCAGCGCCGTGGCCTCGCGAATCCAGGCGTCGTTGCGCTGCTGGAAGGTGGTGAGCGGCGGATACGCCTCAATCGGCAACGCGAGGTGGCGGCCCCCCACCTGCACCGCGCGGTGCAAATCCTCGAGCCGCTCGAGGTTGAAGTGCTTCTTCGCCCACAGCTCTCGGAAGGCCGCGATGAGCTGTTCCTGCGTGGCGTAGTGCGGAGGGAGGGCACGACCTACCGCGCGGATGAAGGGCGGGGTGTCCTGGCCGGGTGCGCTGCTGTGCATGAAATTCTCGAGTCCTTCGCGACGCTCTCAGGTTGACGCTTAGCCGGAGGCCGGGCCCGACGCGAGGCACCTCGCGCCTGGATGAACGCCGCCGGACGCGCCCCCCGCGCCATTGTCGTACGGTAGACTCGCGCCCCTGCCCCGAGAAGTCGACGGGACGGCGCTGTCACACGGCAGACAGCACGCACAGTCCCGTTGAAGGAATGCACCCCAAAGCCTGAACAGGCGTTGAACGCCGAGCACGGCCTACTCGAAGCGGTAGCCCTTGGGCACCACGACGATGCCGGAGTCCGTCACCGTGAAGCCGCGGGCCTTGTCGGCCTCCAGGTCGAAGCCAATCTTCGCGTTGGGCGGTACGCGCACGCCCTTGTCGATGATGGCGTTCTTCACCTGCGCGTGACGGCCGATGTCCACCTCGTCGAAGACGACGGAGCGCTCCACCTTCGCGTAGCTGTTCACCCGCACGCGGCGGAAGAGGATGCTCTCGCGCACCACGCCGCCGGAGACGATGCAGCCTCCGGCCACCATGGAGTTGAGCGCGCGGCCCACCCGCTCGCCCGACTCGTGGACGAACTTGGCTGGCGGGCTGTACTCGCTGGCGGTGCGCAGCGGCCACTCGGCGTTGAAGATGTCGAACTCGGGGTTGATGGACACCAGGTCCATGGACGCCTCGTGGTACGCGTCCAGCGTCCCCACGTCGCGCCAGTACGTGTTGGGCCGCGTCTGCCCGGGGATGGGGTTCTTCGCGAAGTCGTACGTCTGGATGTGGTAGCCGTCGCGCAGCGCTCGGGGCAGCACGTCCTTGCCGAAGTCGTGCTGCGAGCCCTCCGTCTTCGCGTCCACCTCCAGCAGCTCCGCCAGCACCTTGCTGCGGAAGATGTAGTTGCCCATGCTGGCCAGCGCCGTGTCGGGCCGGCCCGGAATGGCCTTGGGATCCTTGGGCTTCTCCTGGAACTCCGTCACCCGGCCACGCTCGTCCACCTGCATCACGCCGAAGCGGTGCGCGTCCGCGAGCGGAGTGGGGTACGCGGCGATGGTGATGTCGGCGCGCATGTCCTCGTGCATCTCCAGCATGTGCGCCACGTTCATCTTGTAGATGTGGTCGCCGGAGAAGATGGCCATGTGCTCGGGCCGGTGGTTCTCCACCAGGTGCATGTTCTGGTAGATGGCGTCCGCCGTGCCCCGGTACCAGACGGGCCCCAGCTCCTCGTACAGGTACATCTGCGCGGGCACGAGCGTGATGAAGTAGTCCGACAGCAACACCGAGCCGAAGCGCCACCCGCGTTGGATGTGCTCCGTCAGCGACTGCGCCTTGAACTGCGTCAGGACGTAGATGGAGTAGATGCCCGAGTTGATGAAGTTGTTGAGGGCGAAGTCGATGATGCGGAACTTCGACCCGAAGGGCACCGCTGGCTTCGAGCGCCGCTGTGTGAGCGGCGCGAGCCGCGTTCCCTGCCCCCCTGCGAGGACCATCCCGAGAATGCGCGTGCCCATGCGGTGAAGTGTCCCTCCCGCCGCGCAGTATAGGGGCCAACGCGGGTTTGTCTGGTTTCACGGGCGGACGTCCGGCGTGGCCGCGTGCGTCAGAGACCCGGGACCGCGGGGAGCCCTCCGAGCGCGCCCAGTCGAATCCGCATGCACTCCTGGCCGATTCCCCGCGCGCGCCCCGCCCTATCTCTGCCTCCACGGTGCGGGGCGCTGACGCTCCGCGGCCGTCACTGGAGGTCGTCATGAAGTCCCTGTCTCGAGCGCCCTGGCTCGGTGCCCTGGCGCTGTCCCTGTCCCTCGTCGCGTGCGGCGAGGCCCCCACCCCACCTGCGTCCCCGCCGACCCACGCCTCGGCCTCGCTGCGCGAGCCCGCGCGCCGCTTCGTCCCGGGTCACGTCATCGTGAAGTTCCGGGAGTCGGACGAGGCGAGCCTGCGTGCCTCGCCGCCCACGCTTCGCGGCTTCCATGCCCAGGACGTCAAGGCGCTCGCCGGGGGCGCGCGACTCTGGTCGCTGGAGCCGGAGCAGCGGCGCCTGGGCGCGTCCATCGCCGAGGAGGAGGCGGAGTTGCTGACCGCCATCGAGGCGCTGCGCGCGGACCCTCGCGTCGAGTACGCGCACGAGGACCTGTACATGGAGTACTTCGCGGTGCCGAGCGACCCGCTGTACGCGCAGCAGTGGCACTACCCCGCCATCAACCTGCCCACGGCGTGGAACAGCGTCACCGGCTCGGTGAAGGTCGCGGTGCTGGACACCGGCAAGCTCGCGCACCCGGACCTCAGCGGGAAGTGGACGACGGGCTACGACTTCGGTGACAACGACGCGGACCCGACGGACGACGACACGTACCACCACGGCCTGCACGTGGCCGGCATCCTCTCGGCGAATGCGAACAACGGCATCGGCGGCGCCGGCGTCTGCTGGGGCTGCCAGCTCATGCCCGTCAAGGTGTCCAACAACAACGCCCCGGTGATGAGCAACGTGGGCAACGCCATCCGCTGGGCCGCGGACAACGGCGCGCGCGTCATCAACATGAGCTTCGGGACGACCAGCGGGACGGCCCCGTGCTCGGGCTACGCCTACATCCAGAGCGCGGTGACGTACGCCGTGCAGAAGAACGTCGTGGTGGTCGCCGCCGCGGGCAACAACGCGGCGGACACCGCCAACGTGACGCCCGCCTCGTGCACCGGCGTCATCGCCGTGGCGGCAAGCGGGCGGAACGGGCAGCTCGCGCCCTACAGCAACCGCGGGGAGCGGGTGGACGTCACCGCGCCGGGCGGCGACCCCAACTTCTACGGCGACGGCATCGGCTGCCCCGTGGACGGGACGACGTACAGCGGGACGGACGGCGCCGTGTCCACGTGGGCCGCGTACAAGGCAGGCACCACGCTGCTGCCGGGGGACTACTGCTACCGCTACCTCAGCGGGACGTCCATGGCGTCGCCGCACGTCGCGGGGCTCGCGGCGCTCATCCTGTCCCAGCGGCCGTCCATGACGCCCGCGCAGGTCACCGCGCGCATCAAGGGCACCGCCACGCCGCTGCCGTGCAAGGCGTGCGGCACGGGCCTCATCAACGCCGCCGCCGCCATCTACCCGCCGCTGCCGACGAAGCCCGCCAAGGGCAACTGGTACAACCCGGCGCGCAACGGCAACGGCCTGGACATCCAGTACGCCGCCTCCGATTCGCTCTCGCTCACGTGGCTCACCTATACCTCTGCTGGCGCGCCCATCTGGTACATGAGCACCCTCACCGCCGAGACGGGCGTGTGGGCGGGTGACCTCTACGAGTCGTACTGGAATGGCTCGAGTGCGTCCGCCACGAAGGTGGGGACGGCGAAGCTCACCCTGACCAGCGGGCAGTGGCGGTACGTGTGGACGAAGGGCGCGGCGTCGGGCAACGAGCCCATCCAGCCGCTGGCCTTCGGCGGCGGCTTCACGACGATGAACCTGAGCGGCAACTGGTACAACGCCTGGGAGCCCGGCTGGGGCATCCTCTTCGACTCGCGGGGGACGGTGCACGTCGCCAACGTCCTCATCTACAACGGCACCCGTCCGACGTGGGTGCAGGGCGTGGTGGACAGCGGCTCGACGTCGCTCTCGTTCAACTTGAGCTACGTGACGGGTACCAACCTGTGCCCGGGGTGCACGGGGACGCCTTCGACGGCGGTGCAGCCCGCGGGCACGCTCACCGTCAGCGGCTCGGCGGGCGTGCCCTCGACGGTGACGGCCTCCACGCAGGTGAGCTTCCCGGGCGGCTCGTGGTACCGCTCGCCCTTCACGCTCAGCCGCCTGACGGGTCCATAGCCCCCGGGTAGGAAGCAATGGCGACCGCACACCTCCGTACCTGAAGGGTGCTGGAGGCGAACGGGGCTGCTGGCGATGATGTGCCAGCGGTCTCGTCCGTCTCCTCGGCCCGGGGGTGCGCGTTGCCTGCTGTCTTCACGACCGACATGGTCTCCGAGAAGGAGCGGATGGAGTACTGGCAGGAGACGGCGAGCCGGGTCTTCCTCGGCCTGCGCACGGAGCAGAAGCGCAGGAACGAGCCGTTCTTCGGCAGGTTGGATTATCGGGAAGCGGGGCCGCTGTCGGTGACGCACGTGCACTCGGCCTCGCAGCGGGTGTACCGGGGGGAGACGGAAATCGCCCGGGCGCCGCGCGAGTGCTTCTTCATCTGCATGCAGCTGGAGGGCGTCTGTACGGTGCGGCAGCCGCGCCGGCCGGAGTATCAGACGCGGCCGGGCGACGTGGAGTTGCTCGACGGGGTGCGGCCCGGCGAACTCTCCTTCGACGCCGAGTATCGCCGGGTGGTCATCCTCGTCCCGTACACGGCGCTGCGGCCGCGACTCGTGGACGCGGACAAGTCGATTGGGAGCGTGCTGCGGGCCAACGAGGGCACCGGTGCGCTGGTGTCAGCGTACCTGAACGCCTTCGCGCGCAACGAGGTCGACGCGCCGGTCTCCGGTTCGCTCTCGGACATCCTGGTGTCGCTGCTCGCGGTGGGCTTCAACGCGAAGGAGGATGGACCCCGGCCGGACACGGAGAGCGTGCGCGAGGCCCGGCGGCACGCCATCCGCGACTTCGCCGAGCGCAACCTCGGGGACCCCGCGCTGAGCCCGACGACGGTCGCCGCCCAGTTCCGCTGCTCCACGCGCTACCTGCACGGGCTGTTCGCGGAAGGGGGCCAGTCCTTCATGCGCTGGGTGCTCGCACGGCGACTCGCCCGGTGCCGACAGGCGCTGCTCGCCCCGGAGCTGCGGGAGCGCAGCATCGCGGACATCGCCTTCCGGTGGGGGTTCCAGGACCTCTCCCACTTCGGCCGCGCCTTCAAGGCGGCGTTCGGCATGACGCCTCGGGAGTGCCGCGCGGAAGGGGGCGGGCAGCGCGGCGCCCCGCGGGCCCGGCGGCGCCCGACACGGCACTGAGATTCCGAGCGGGAGAGCCCCCTTCCGAGGGAAGCTTCGGGACGATGCCGAAGAAGAGCGAATCGAAGGAAGCCTCCCTCACGAAGGCCGCGACCGGCGGCGAATGGCGCACCGTGCTCGCGGGGCTCCTCGACGCCTGGCGGGCCGCGCCGCACCGGGAGCTGGCGGACCGCGTGGTGTCGGTGGGCGCGAAGGTGGCGGGAGGCAGGGGGCTCTCCGGTGACTGGGACACCGTGGCGAAGAAGCCGGACGCCGCGGTGCTCTCGACGCTGCTCGACACACTCCTCGACAAGGGGTCGGTCAAGGCACGTCCGCGCCTCGAAGCGCTGGAAGACTGGCCGACGGACCCACGCATCGACCGCTGGGTCGCCGACCGGTATGCCGACCCTCCCTTCACGAGCACTGGCGCCCGTCCCTTCTGGACACGGCTGGCGCCGCTCGCTCGTCGCATCCTGGACGCCCGGGCCGCGGAGAGCCTCGCGAAGGCGCGCGCCGGTTACGACCGCTCGATTGCCCACGAAGAGTTCCTCGCGGCGCACCTCGACCGCATCCGTCCGCGGCTGGACGCGGTCAAAGACGGGGCGCTCTCCGCCGACACCCGCGAGGCGCTCGCGGTGATTGATGCGGCCCTCCGCGCGGACGCAGAGGCCGCGAAGCCCGCGCGCTCGGCGGACTCCGCGACGCTCCTCGCGCAGGTGCTCGCGAAGCCGGAGGACGACGAGGCGCGCGCCGTGCTCGCGGACGTGTTGCTCGAAGCGGGCCATCCTCGCGGTGAGCTCATCGCCCTCCAGCTCGAAGCGACCCGCCGCCCCCTCACGCCGGCCGAGGTGAAGCGGGAGCGGCAGCTCATCAAGACGGCCCGCGCGGAACTGCTCGGTCCGCTCGACGGTGTGCTGAAGCCGGATTGCACCTTCTCACGCGGCTTCCTCACGCGCGCGGCGCTGAAGCAGGGCAACTCTCGCGCGCTCGAAAGCGCCATCGAGAAGACCGCCGGCCACCCGCTCTGGGCCACCGTCGAGCATCTCGAAGGAAAAGGCGATTACGACATCACCACGCATGATGTCATGAGGTCGCTGCGCTCACTCGCCCATTCCGACGTCGGCCTCGAGGCGCTTGCCGGGATGCCGAAGCTGGAGGCGCTCGTGGAAGGCAGTGCCTCCGACGAGTGGCTCGAGCTCGCCAGGGCGAAGGGCGCCTTTGTGCAGCTTCGCGAGCTGGACCTCCAGGTCTACCCGCGCCAGGCGCGCGAGTTCCTCACGTCGCCCCTCGTCGCGCGCCTGGAGCGACTCCAGGTCAGGATGAGTCTCTCCGGCCATGACCCTTCCGGCGCCGAGTCGTCGATGTCCCTCCTCGCGCTCGTGCCGAAGTTGAAGGTCCCCGAGCTCACCTTCCGCATGGTCCGCCACGATGGCAAGGACTGGAGCAGCGGCTACCACTTCGTGCGGGACGCCTCGGGCAGGCTCTCGGTCCGCGTCTTCACCACGTCGATGAACGAGCCC
Source organism: Pyxidicoccus sp. MSG2 (assembly GCF_026626705.1). Classification (NCBI taxonomy): domain Bacteria; kingdom Pseudomonadati; phylum Myxococcota; class Myxococcia; order Myxococcales; family Myxococcaceae; genus Pyxidicoccus; species Pyxidicoccus sp. MSG2. Next base: position 6,973,676 of record NZ_JAPNKC010000001.1, on the reverse strand, counting down.
CACGAGGCGCTCGTGCAGGGTGATGTGCTGCGGGGCCTGGACCAGATTTCCAGACTCGAGCCGGCGAGCCTCGTCGTGGCCCATCAACTGCGCACCGGGCATCGGAGGGCCGTCGAGCAGCGAGCACGCGAGCTGGGAGCCACGCTGGAGGGCTGACGCGGACTCACAGCGTGGTGAGCACCTTCAGCAGCTTCTGCGTCGTGACTCCCGGCTGCTCGGCGCCCTCGCGATTGGTCATCACCGCCAGCGAGGCCTTCTGCCGGGGCAGCCAGACGGCGAGAGACGAGAAGCCAGGGATGCCGCCGTTGTGGCCCTGCATCGGCGTCACGGGGTCCTCCCACTGCACGAGGCCCAGTCCGTAACCGGACTCCGTACCCTCATGCGCCGGTACCCACTGGGACATCTCCGCGCGCTGTGCCGCCGTGAGCAGCTCCCCCGAGAAAAGACCTGCGAAGAAGCGGCTGAGGTCGTCCGCGCTCGACACCAGCGCGCCGGCCGCACCCGCCGCGGACGGGTGGAGCAGTCCTTCCAGGTTCGTCCAGGCGCCACCCTCCACCTCTCGGGTGTACCCGCCCACGGCGAGGGGCGGCAGCGGCTCGCCTCCACCCAGGCCCGTGCTCGTCAGGTTCAGGGGCTCGAAGATGCGCGTGCGGAGCTGCTGTGCCAGCGAGGTGCCGGACACGGCTTCGATGATGTGGCCGACGAGGATGTAGTTGGTGTTGGAGTACTCCCAGCGCGCTCCCGGCTCGAAGAACGGTGAGTGGGCCGCGCCGTACGCGATGAGCTCCTCGGGCACCCACACCTTGCCGGGGTTGCCCATCGCCTCGGTGAGGAAGTCCGCGTTCTGGGTGTAGTTGGCCGTGCCGGCCGTGTGGTTCAGGAGCTGGCGCACGGTGATGAGGTTCGCGCGGGGGAAGTCCGGGAGCCACGTCGCGAGCGGCGCGTCCAGGGACAGCTTTCCCTCGGACTGGAGCTGAAGCGCCACCACGGCGACGAAGGTCTTGGTGATGCTTCCCGCGCGGAGCCGGTCCTCGGCCTTCAGCGCGGTGGCGGACTCCACCTGGGACAGGCCCGTGGCGCCACGCCAGGTGCACTCGGGGAGACGGAGCGAGACGGTGACACCCGGGAGGTCCTCCGCCGTGGCCGCCTCTTCGAGCGCGCGCTGCAGCCGGGGCGCGAGCTGCTCGCAGCGGGTGCCCTCGGGCTCGTCCTTGCCGCATCCCGCGAGCAACAACCACAGCGATGCGCCGAGCGCGAGCCGACCGGAACGATACCTGCCCATCTCATGTCCTCCAGTGAGTGACGTGGTGCATGCACCCGAGCACCGGAGGACCGCGTTTCTGTTACCCGGTAGCGAAAGTCTGGAGCACCGCTCAGCGCAGCCGTCGGCACGCGGCGGTCTTCACCGCGAGGTACACGCGAGCTCCCGGCACCACACCCAGCTCGCGCACGGAGGTCGCGGTGAGCCGCACCACCCAGCTCACTCCGGCGACGTCCACCGTGGCCGCGTCCTCGCCCGACGCCGCGGGCTCCACCTTCGCCACCGTCCCCATGAGCACGTTGCGCGCGGAGACACCGGACAGCGCCCCCATGGAGAGCAGCACGTCCTCGGACGGCACCGCGTACGCCGCGCGCGTACCCGCTGGCAGCTCCAGCGCATCCGGCACCCAGAGCGCCAGTCCTTCCGCGACTCGCAGCCGCAGGCCGCCGCCCTCCGGGCGCTCCAGCGTGCCCTCCAGGATGTTCTCCTCGCCCTCCCCCTCCGACGCGAGCAGCCCTCGCGCCGTCGTGCCCAGCACCTCGGACGCGAGACCCACCGCGCGGACCCGGCCTTCGTCGAGCAACAGGGCTTCATGGGCGAGCACTCGCGCCTCACCGAGCTGGTGCGTCACGTACAGCAGCGGCACCTTCGCCTCGTCGCGCACCCGTAGCAGGTATGGCAGCACCCGCTCCTTCAGCGCCACGTCCAACGCGGCCAGGGGTTCGTCCAGCAGCAGCAGTGCCGGGTCGGTGGCCAGCGCCCGCGCCAGGGCCACGCGCTGCTTCTCGCCACCGGAGAGCGTCGCGGGATAGCGATGCAGCAACGGCGTCAGCTCCAGGAGGGCGATGGCCTCCTCCGCCCGCGAAGCCCGGCCCTTGCGCTCACCGAAGCGCACGTTCTGCCCGGCGGTGAGGTGCGGGAAGAGCAGCGCGTCCTGCGGCACGTAGCCCATGCGCCGTGCTTCCGGCGGCACGTCCACGCCCGCATCGCTGTCCAACAGCACCCGCCCTCCCACTTCCACGCGTCCCCGCGCCCCGCGTCGCAGCCCCGCGAGCACCTCCAGCAGCGAGGTCTTCCCCGAGCCCGAGCGCCCCAGCACCGCCACGGAAGCGCCCGCGAGGCGCGTCTCCACCTCCAGCGTGAAGCGCGCCAGCGGAAGCCGAAGGGACAGGACCAGGCTCACGCGCGGCTCCGCTGTCCCCGCCGCCGTGTCACCACCTCCGTCGCGTACACCGCCACGAAGGCGAGCAGCGCCGCCACGCCCGCCAGCCGCAGTGCCTCCGCGTCCTCGCCCAATTGCGTGCGGTGGAAGATGGCCAGCGACAGCGTCTGCGTGCGCCCGGGGATGTTGCCCGCCACCAGCACCGTCGCGCCGAACTCGCCCAGCGCGCGGGAGAACGCCAGCAGCGCCCCCACCAGCACCCCGCGCCACGCCAGCGGCAGCGTCACGCGGAAGAACGCGCGCACTCGCGAGTCCCCCAGCGTGCGCGCCACCGCCACCAGCCTCGGGTCCACCTCCTCGAACCCCGAGCGTGCCGAGCGCACGAGCAGCGGGAAGGCCATCACCGCGCTCGCCAGCACCACCGCCTTCGGGGTGAAGACCACCTCCACACCCCACGCATCCAGCACCCGTCCCACCGGCCCGTTGCGCGCCAGCAACTCCAGCAGCACCAGGCCCACCGCCGTGGGCGGCAGCACCATGGGCAGCGCCAGCACCGTCTCCACCAGGCCCTTGCCCGGCCCGTCCCACCGCGCCAGCGCGTACGCCACCGCCACCCCGAGGGGGAGGATGAGCAGCGTGGCCACCGACGCCACCGCCACCGTGAAGAAGACGAGCCCCGCCGTGCCTTCCATCACGGAGCGCGCGGCTCCTTCCCACCGAGCACGATGAAGCCCTGCCGCGCGAAGACCTTCCGCGCCTCGTCCGTCTGGAGGAAGCGCACGAAGGCCCGCCCGGCCTCCGGCGACTTCCCCTTCGTCAGCGCCGCCACCGGGTAGGTGATGCGCGGCGCGTCCGCGTCCGGCACCGCGAAGGCCACCTTCACCTTCTTCGACTGCGCCGCGTCCGTCGCGTACACCACGCCCGCGTCCACCCGCCCCGACTCCACCGCCGCCAGCGCCGCGCGCACGTCCAGCGCCGGCACCACCTTCGGCTCCAGCGCCTTCCACAGCCCCGCCTTCTCCAGCCACGCCTTCGCGTACACCCCCGCGGGCACCGCCGCCGGGTCCGCCAGCGCCAGCCGCTTCACCCCCTTCAAGCCCTCCGGCCCCGCCAGCCGACCTTTCACGTCGGACGGCACCACCACCACCAGCCGGTTGGACAACAGGTCCACCCGGGTGCCGGGCTGCACCAGCCCCGCCTTGTCCAGGGTGTCCATCCGGACCGCATCCGCCGAGAGGAAGGCATCCGCCGGAGCCCCCGCGACCGCCTGCCGGGCCAGGTCGCTGGACGCACCGAAGGCGAACTCCACCTCGTGGCCGGTGGCCTTCGTGAAGGCCGGCGCCAGCTCCTGGAGCGCGTTGGTGGTGCTCGCCGCGGCGAACACCAGCGCCTTCTCCGCGAGGGCGGGAACGGCGGCCAGAGCGAGAAGAAGAGAGCAGAGGAGTGAGAAGGGACGCATGATGGGGTGTTACTCACTTTCCAGGGCAGGCGAGGGCTCATTGTCCACATGAGCGCCCCCGCCGCGACAACGGGTTGACCCGCAACCCCCAGGCCGCTAAGGCATACTCCGTGTCACGGAATATCCATAAAGAGGAAGAAGACGTCTCGACCGACGTGCACAAGCTGCAGCAGTTGCTGCTCGCGCTGGGCCGGCGTCGCTCGCTCCGTGATCCCATCGCCGCCACGTGCGAACAGCTCCAGTTCACCCCGCCGCAGGTGCATGCCCTGCTGTGGCTGGGCCAGGACGGCGCGCTCACCATGGGCGAGCTGGCCCGGCGGCTGGGCGTCACGGAGAAGACCGTCACCGGTGTCGTGGACCGCCTGGAGCGCGAGGGCCACCTCATGCGCGAGCGCAGCGCCGCGGACCGCCGCGTCGTCCGCTGCCGCCTCACGCCTGACGGGCAGGCGACCTGGCAGAAGCTCGAGCGCTTCACGCTCCAGGGCATGGGGCAGCTGCTCAGCATCCTCGACACCAGCGACCGCAAGGCGCTCTTCCGCATCCTCGAGAAGCTCCTGCGCCGCATCGACTCGCAGGCGGGGGCCGCACCCAGCTCTCGCGAGCGCTCGGCCTGAAGCTCCCGGCTTCCAGTGCTCCGGGCACGCCCGCCCCTTTTTGTATGCAGGGTGAATCAGGGTTCAGCGCGTAGGCACTCCCTGGAGGAGTGCCTCGGCGCCGGGGCGAGTCCCCGGACGGGGCTCCGCTGGAGGAGCGGGCCAGGCGGGCCCCGCGCGGGGCCGGGCGTTGAATGGAGGGAGGCAGCCATGAAGCGCAGCACACGCACGCTCACCGCGGGGCTGGGACTGGTCCTCATGCTGGCGGGCTGCCGCCGGAGCAGCGAGGAGCCCTCCTCCGCTCCGCCGCCCCCGGCCCGGGAGGAGACCTCCGCGAGCGCCTCGGACCCCACCGGGGGCCGCACTCCCGCCGGGCAGCCGATGCCTCCGGACATGCGCTCCGCGCTCGCGTCCGTCGCCCCGCTGGTGGAGTCCGTGAAGGCCGCGGTCGTCAACGTCGAGGTCCGCGAGGCCACGTCGTCGCGCCGAGGACCGGAGGACTCGCCCTGGGGCGAAGAGGGCGAGTCTCCCTTCGGCGACACTCCCTGGGGGCCCTTCACGCCTTTTGGCCGCCGGGCCCCCGCGCCCCGGGAGACACCGCGCGAGGGGCTCGGCTCGGGCTTCATCATCGACGGCCGGGGGCTGGTGCTCACCAACAACCACGTCGTGCAGGACGCGACGGAGATTCACGTGCAGCTGCCCGACGGGCGCAAGCTGCGCGCGAAGGTGCTGGGGACGGACCCGCTCACGGATGTGGCGGTGCTGCGGCTCCAGCTCCCGGCCGACGCGAAGGCGCTGCCGGTGGTGCGGCTGGGTGACTCGGAGGCGCTGCGCGTGGGCGACTGGGTGGTGGCCATCGGCAACCCCTTCGGCCTGGGCTCCAGCGTCAGCCTGGGCATCGTCTCCGCCAAGGCGCGCGACATCGAGGCGGGCCCCTTCGACGACTTCCTCCAGACGGATGCCGCCATCAACCCCGGCAACTCCGGCGGCCCGCTCTTCAACCTCCGCGGCGAGGTGGTGGGCATCAACACCGCCATCATCGGCGAGGGCGCTGGCATCGGCTTCGCGGTGCCCAGCAACCTCGTCCGCGCGCTGGTGCCACAGCTCGAGAAGGACGGCGCCGTCACGCGCGGCTGGCTGGGTGTGGCCGTGCAGGATTTGACGGCGGACCTGGGCGAGGCGCTCGGCCTGCCGACCCGCGAAGGCGCCATCGTCACCGACGTCTCCGAGAAAACGCCCGCCGCCGAGGCCGGGCTCCAGCGGGATGACGTCATCCTCGCCGTGGACGGCAAGCCCATCGACTCGGGCAGGACGCTCACTCGCATGGTGGCGCTGACGCCTCCCGGCACGGCGCTCACCTTCTCCGTCTACCGGGACGGGAAGAAGGCGGAGGTGAAGGCGACGCTGGGCACGCGGCCGGACTTGGAGGGCGTGACGTCACGGAGCCGTCCCTCCGAGCGGGAGCAGCCGGTGCACCAGCGCCTGGGGCTGGGCCTGGCGGACATGGACGCACGGCTCGCGCGGGCCCAGGGGCTGCCGGCGACGGGGGCGTTGGTGACGGACGTGGACGACGCCTCGGCGGCCGGGGCTTCGGACCTGGTGCCGGGCATGGTGGTGGTGGAGGCCGGCGGCAAGCCGGTGCGCCGCGCCACGGACTTGATGCGACTGTTGCGAGAGGCACAGCCCGGCCAGTCCGTGCTGCTGCGCGGGGTGCTTCCGGGTGGCGTGCGCGAACTGCGCGCGCTCACGGTGCCGGCGGAGTAGCCGCGTCCTCGGGCGCGCGGGCCAGGAGCACGCGCGGGTGCAGCAGCAGGGCGATGGCTTCGCGCACCGTCCAGTAGAAGCGGTCCACCGCGTTGAGGTTGCGCTCGGTCTCCAGCGCGGGGCTGGTGGCCACGTCCAGGCCGTTGAGGCGGAAGTACTGCCGCGCCCGCAGCAGGTGGTACGGGTCCGAGACCACCACCACGCGCCGCGCGCCCAGCGTGCGCAGCACCTTCGCGGCGAGGCGCGCGTTCTCCTCCGTGGAGTGGCTCTCCTCCTCCAGGATGCAGGCCTCCGCCGGCACGCCCAGCCGCGTCGCGAGCGCCAGCATCACCCGCGCCTCCGACGGGGGATTCACGCCCACGCCTCCGGAGAAGACGAGCCGGGGCGCGACGCCGCGCTGGTACAGCTCCACGGCCTTCTCGGTGCGAGCGCGCAGCGCTCCGGAGGGCACGCCGCCGGGAAGTACGCGAGCGCCCAGCACCACCACCGCGTCCGCGGACTCCGCCCGCTCGCGCTGACCGAAGCGGTCCACCACCCACGCCAGGCCGAACACGCCACACGTCAGCGCGCCCACCGCGACGATGAGGCGGCGGCGGAGGAGGCCCGGTCTGGGTGACAGCGAGGAAGGCGGCACCGGCGGCACGGTAGCGCCGCGCCGGCCGGGTCGCGAGCGCGGCGTGCCTGGAAGGAACGTTCATTCCGGCCGGGTCGCGAGCGCGGCGTGCATGGAAGGAACGTTCATTCCGGCCGGGTCGCGAGCGCGGCGTGCCCGGAAGGAACGTTCATTCCGCTTGTACCTGCCCGCGAGCGCCACGTGCCCTGCCGGAATGCGCGTTCCCGCCTCAGGGGTCGAAACCCTCGAGGAACGCGTCGCGCCGGCCGCCCATCGGAGACGGCATCATGCCCATGCCGAGGTCCGCCGCCGCGATTCGCGAGCCCGCCACGGCGCACATGCCGGTGGTGGCATGTGACGAGACGAAGTAGCGGTCCCCCGACACGTCGGTGCCGGCCGGGTGGTTCATGGCGAAGCCACGCACCCACCGCAGCGCGCCGTCCACGCGGTCCAGCTTCACGACGAAGAGGTTGGACTGCACGCCCGGCACGCCCGCCATGGGGCCCGTGCCCAGGTCATCCCCATCCTCGTACCGGCCGACGACGACGGCGCCGTCGTCATAGTCCATGGACACATCCAGCCCGGAGAAGCCGAGCACCCGCACCCAGCGCTCGTTGCCATCGCGGTCGAACGCCGCCACGTACGCATCGCTCCAACTGCCCTTCGCCGTGTACCGCTGCCCCTTGAAGGTGAGCGGCTTGAGGAAGTCCCCCGTCATCAGCACGCGGTTGCCGTGCACCGCGACGCCGCTCGCATTGCCGTAGTCCGTGTCGAGCGTCCGCTCCCACACCGTGTTGCCCGCCGCGTCCAGCCGGAGGAGGTACGGCAGGAAGTGGAGGTCCGAGCGCACCCTCACGAAGTGGAAGCCCGTCAGGTAGAAGTTGCCCTCGTTGTCCGCCGCCACGCTCCGCCCTCGGCCTTCCCGGTTGTCCACGTGCAGCCACAGGAAGTCCCCGTCCGGGCCCAGCTTCAGCAGCGCGGGCACGTCGCGCAGCACCAGGTCCGGCAGCGTGCCCGCCACCGCCACGTTGCCCCAGCGGTCCGCGTCCATCCGCTGGATGACGAAGCCGGAGGACACGCCCAGCGCCTCCAGGCCGGACGCCCACAGGAAGCCACCGTCCCTGTCCAGCTTGAGGATGAAGCGCCCCGCGGGCAGCGGCCCTCCGCCGTAGTCCACGCCCGCCGGGTTGCGGCCCGCGATGAGCACGCGGCTCTGCGAGTCCACCGTCAGCGCCTCCGCGAAGCCCGGCAGGTGGAGCGACCACAGCCGCTCGCCGCTCGCGCCGTACTTCGACACCACGAAGGTGTCCGGCAGGTACGAGGCCAGCGCCCCCTCGCCGTCCGTGAGGCTGTCGCTGGGGGCGCCCTCCGCCACGTTCAGGGCCACCACGGCGTTGCCCTCCGAGTCGAGCCCCACGCCGGCCATGAACTCCTTGCCCACGCCCTTCATCGACTGGAGCCAGCGAGATGCGCCGCCCGCCGTGGTCGCCTGTGCCTGGGCTCGCATCGGCTCGACGGGAGTCAGCGGCGCCGTCTCCGAGGGGCCCTCCCAGTCACCTTCGTCCCCCTGCTCCACCGGCCCACCGCACGCCGCCAGCACCAGTGCCACGCAGGCACTCCATCCCCATCCACGACGCATGTTGCTTCCCCCACCGCGGCGCCCGGGCCCACGGGCAGCGGGCGTCACACCGCATGCACGGTGGGGATTCAGCCGTCCCAGCGCCACCTCTCCGGGGGCAGGTCTGACAGTCCACTGGCACACGCCCAAGCCCACATGCCGGGAGAGCAGACGAACGTACGAGCACAGTGGACGGGCCCGCCCCGGCTGCGCTCCAATCCGCCGCATGATGACCGAGCAAGACGCGGCGAAGGTGCTGTCCGACGCGGAGCTGGTGCCCTGCGCGGAAATGGCGTTGATGGATGCGCGGCGACTGGTGGACGCCTGCCTGGGCGCGGACGTCCCGGCGCTCGTCCACCGCGAGGCGTGCGCCAAGGTCGGCTGCACCCCGAAGTTCCAGGTGCTGGTGCGCCCCGAGGACGGCCCCCGCGTGGCCGCGCTCCTCCAGCAGCGCTGGCTGGACAGCATCCAGGCCGAAGGGCTGGGTTCCGAGGGCCACGTCATGCAGCCCCTGCCTGCCCAGGACGCGGAGGGCGAGCCGCCCTGCCCCGCCTGCGGCACCGCCGCCCCCCTGGTCGCCGGGGCCTGCGCCGACTGCGGTCTCCAGCTCGAGTAGCAAGCAGGCAGACTGCAATTTTCCACCATTGCTCCTTTCCTCACCTCCGGGGTCCGGCGCACAATGGCCGCGCCCGGAGCACACTGGGAGCACGGGCACGGGCGCACTCGGGGCCGTGGTGGAGGACACGCATGGAAGTCAAAGGCGTCGCGTTCCTGGCGCGACAGCAGATGATGGTGCAGACCTTCGGCGAGGCGGCCTGGAAGGGCTTCCTCACGGAGTTCGCGAAGAAGGAGCCGTTCTTCGCCAACCCGGTGATGCCCGTGACGCGCATGCCGGTGGATGCCTTCCTCCACCTGAATGAGGACCTGCTGGCCCGCTTCTACGGCGGCAACAAGAGCGCCTGGTGGCAGTTCGGCATCAAGTCCGCCGAGTACGCGCTGGTCCAGGGCCAGCTCAAGACGATGTTCAGCCCGGGCGATTTGCGCCGCTTCCTCCTGTTCACCCCCGGCATCTGGAAGGGCTACTTCACCGAGGGCGACCTGAACGTCCACCCCGGCCAGGGCCACACGGACCTGAGCATCACCCACGTGCCCAAGCCCCACGTGTACTTCGAGCTGTCGGTGATGGGCTTCGCCTTCGGCGGCCTGACGCAGCTGGGCGCCAAGAATCTCCAGCACCAGGTGCTCAAGGGCTACAGCAAGGGCGACAAGGAAGTGCTGTACCGCTTCAACGTGAGCTGACGCACCCCGGCCGCCCCTCGCGTTGCCGGGGCGGCCTCAGGCGTCAGGGCGCGGAGCCGACGGCGCCCGCTTCGGCGGGGCGCTCGGCCACCGCGGGAATCGATTCCGGCTTCAGCCGCAGGTCCGCCACCACCGGGTAGTGGTCCGACACGGCCACGTGCAGCACGCGGCTGGACACCGGGGTGAAGGCATCACACGCCAGCACGTAGTCGATGCGCAGCGTGGGGAGGATGAACGGCATCGGGTACGTGCCGCGCGCCCCACCGGTGGCGGCGACCACGTCGCGCATGTCCCGCCGCAGCAGGCGGACGGGGCGCGAGTCCGGGTCGTCGTTGAGGTCCCCCATCAGCAGCTTGGGCCGCGAGTCGGCCGCCATCAGCCGGGCCACCAGGGCGCTCTGGCGCACGCGCGCGTCGCCGTTGAAGGGACGGCGGATGAGGTGCGTGAGGTAGATGCTCACCTCGCGCCCGTCCATGAGCACCACCGCGTGGGCCAGCGTGCGGGGCTCCGCGCCGCGAGGCACCGGCAGCGGGTACTGCGCCAGCGCCTCCAGCGGGAAGCGCGACAGCAGGGCGATGCCATAGGCGCCGCCATACAAATCCGTGGTGCGGAAGTGGGCGCGGTACGGCAGGCCGGTGAGGCGGGACAGTTCCGCCACCTGGTCCACCCCGCCCGCGCGCGTGGAGCCGACGTCCACCTCCTGCAGCGCGACGACGTCCGGCACCGAGGCGCGGATGACGCCCGCCACGCCCTCCAGCCCGTGGAGGCCGGACTGGATGTTGAAGGTCATCACCCGGAGCTCCCCCGTCTTGCGTTGCACGGAGGCAGCAGGGGCCTCCGGCGGACGGAGGCCGGGGCCACTCACACACGCGAGCGGCCCCATCAGGAACAGGATGGGAAGGAGTCGGCGGAGGTGCATGGACAAGGGCGCGGATGTTAGGCCGCGCCCCCGGAGGCTGTCGCCCCACCCCGCCGCGCCCGCTCTCGGAGCAGGCGGCCGACTACGCAATGCGGCGGCGCGGGCTACTTGCGGCGGCGCGAGCGGGCGCCGAGCAGCATCAACACCGCGCCCAGCAGCGGCGCGCCCGCGGCGGCCGAGCAGCCACCCCCGTCACCCTCCTCCTCGCCGGTGCCACCCGTCACGGTGATGGTCTTCGAGGCCTGCGCGGAGGCGTCGCCCTCGGGCTCGTTGTTGAAGTTGGTGGAGTTGCCCGCGCCGAAGAGCTTCACGGAGCCGCCGCTGGCCGGCGCCACCAGCGTGAAGTCGAAGCGGAGCGTGCCGTTGGAGAAGGCCTTGGGCTGCTTGTGCGTCACCTCGCCGCTGCTCTTCCGCGAGTCGGAGCCGGCCTCCACCGAGCCGCGGTCCACCGCCACGTTGAAGCCGCCGCGCACGCCCGCGCCGCCGGTGATGACGAGCGTGTAGTTGCCGGTGGCGCCCGCCTCCAGCGTGTCCGGGCCCTCCAGCGTCACCGTGGGCGTCGTGCCGCCGCTGTGGCAGGTCGAGTTCATGCACGTGTTGCCGGCCTGCTTGCCGCTGAAGCCGGTCTGACCGGTGGCGTAGGCGAAGGCGGAGCCAGAGACGAGGCACGCCGCCATGGTGCCGGCAACCCAGAGAGACGAACGAGATGACCGCATGAAGCCTCCTGAAGGCGAACGACTGGGATGAAGGCCCTTCATAGCGCGACGCGGCAAGCGTTCACAGCAACACTCAGCGGACACCGGCCCGCAGCAGCAGCACACAGGCTTCGTCACGCAGTTGCGACAACGTGTACCGCGTGTTTCCACCGGCATTTTCCAGCCCCGCCACCAGCGACAGCAGGCCGTGCGCCACCGTCCACGCGACGTTGGCCAGCCGGCGCGGCTGGAAGCCCGGGGCCAGCCGCCCCGCGCGCGCGTCCGCCTGGAGCCGCGCCTCGAGCGCGTCGTTGAGCCGCGCGCTCAGCGCATACACGCGCTCGCGCTGCGCGTCGGACTGACGGCCCAGGAGCTGGGGCCAGAGGTACACGACGCGGAAGGCGTCCAAATCCTCCGCGTACAGGTCCACCCGGGCGCGCACCAGCGCGGCGAGCGCCTCCACCCCGCTGTCCGCGGAGGCCACCGCCACCTCCAGCACCTCCACCTCGCGGGCGAGGCCCTCCACCGCCAGCTCCCCGACGAGGTCCTCCTTGGAGCGGAAGTAGTAGAAGAGCGACGGCTTGCTCAGGTCCGCCTCCGCCGCCACCGCGTCCAGCGTCAGCCCGGAGAGGCCCTCGCGCACCAGCACCGCGCGCGCGGCGGTGAGGATGGCCGTGCGCCGGCCCTCCTGCCGCCGCGCCTTGCGGGCCTCGCGCTCCTGCGCGCCCGAGGCGGCGGCCCCGGTCTTCGGCGAGGCGCGGCGGCGCACGGCCGGAGACTTCCGCCCGCCCCCGCTAGAGCCGGGCGAAGCCATCCGCCAGCGCCTTCCTTCCGTCGTGCTCCACCACGTCGCCGTGGCACACCACCACCCGCTCCGCGTCCCACGCCCGCACCTTCTCCAGCGCCGCGTGCACCGCGGCCTTGTCCTTGATGAGGACCCGGGCGGTGAGCGTGGACGCCAGCCGCTGCCACGCGCCGCTGAGCTTCAGGTAGGCGCGCAGCAGCCACGAGTCCGTGCGCTGGACGTTGAAGGCCAGGTCCGTGACGAGCACCGTGCGGCTGGGGCGGTGGAAGAAGAGGACCTCGTCCAGCTTCGGCATGCCCCGCACGAAGACCTGGTCGATGACGCCCGCCCAGCCCGCGTCCGCCGCGTCGCCCAGCTCCAGGTCGATGCGCAGCTCGGGCCGCTTGCGCTTGAGGCGCGCGGGCGCCGCCACCTTCGCGTCCGGGTACGCCGCCGCCCAGTCCGGCACGGCCAGGTGGTGCATCAGGTTGGGCGCCACCAGGAAGCGCACCGGGCCGAGCGCGTCCACCCAGGCGCGCACCTCGGGGGTGAAGCGGACGGGCGAGTGGACCCACAGCCCACCGTCCGGCAGGCGGACGACAGTCATGCGGCCTCCCACCTCCAGGCCGCCCATGCGGAAGGGGACCGTCAGGACATGGACGTCGTCGGCGACAGAACGAAGCACGGGTGCCTCCGGAGGCAAGGTACTCCAACCCTTGTTCCGTATTTTGACCGCTGGTCGAAAATCCTGCAACCCATTCCATGGGGCAGGGAACGCAAGGGGCGACGGGGCCGTTGATTTCCGGGGGGGCCCGTCGTAGGCAACCGTCCTCTTTCAACGACTTCAAGAAGGGTGCTCCGCACATGGCCGAGAAGCTCACGACCCGCGAGAAGGGCTTTTCCGAGTGGTACGTCGACCTGGTCCAGAAGGCGAAGCTCGCCGACTACTCGGACGTGAAGGGCTGCATGGTCATCCGGCCCAACGGCTACGCCATCTGGGAGAACATGCAGCGCGTCCTGGACAAGATGTTCAAGGACCTGGGGCACAAGAACGCCTACTTCCCGCTGCTCATCCCCGAGAGCTACCTGAAGAAGGAGGCCGAGCACGTCGAGGGCTTCAACCCGCAGCTGGCCGTCGTCACCCACGCGGGCGGCGCCAAGCTGGAGGAGCCGCTCGTCATCCGGCCCACCAGTGAGACCATCATCAACCGCTCGTTCTCCAAGTGGATTCAGAGCTACCGGGACCTCCCGCTGCTCCTGAACCAGTGGGCGAACGTGATGCGCTGGGAGATGCGCACGCGCCTGTTCCTGCGCACCACCGAGTTCCTCTGGCAGGAAGGCCACACCTGTCACGAGACGGAGGAGGACGCGGAGAAGGAGACGCTCCAGATGCTGGAGGTCTACCGGACGTTCGCCGAGGACTACATGGCGATGCCGGTGCTGCCGGGGCGCAAGTCGGAGTCGGAGCGGTTCGCCGGCGCGCTGCGCACGTACAGCATCGAGGCGATGATGCAGGACAAGAAGGCGCTGCAGGCGGGCACCAGCCACAACCTGGGGCAGAACTTCGCCAAGGCCTTCGACACCCAGTTCCAGGGCCGCGACGGCAAGCAGCACTACGTCTGGCAGACGTCCTGGGGCTCGTCCACGCGCCTCATCGGCGGCCTCATCATGACGCACTCGGATGACGCGGGCCTCATCGTCCCGCCGAAGCTGGCGTCCACGCACGTGGTCATCATCCCCATCTTCGGCAAGGCGTCCGACGCGGAGAAGGCGCAGGTGCTGGAGAAGAGCCACGCGCTGGGCGCGGACCTGCGCAAGGCGGGCCTGAACGTGGTGGTGGACGACGACGACTCGAGGACCCCGGGCTACAAGTACAACGAGCACGAGCTCACCGGCACGTGCATGCGCATCGAGATTGGCCCCAAGGACCTGGCCAAGGACTCGTGCGTCATGGTGCGCCGTGACTTGAAGCAGAAGGAGTTCATCCCGCTGGGCGAGGCCGTCTCCAAGGCCGTGTCCATGATGGACGCCATGCAGAAAGACTTGTTCAACAAGGCGAAGTCCTTCCGCGACTCGCACACCTTCGAGGTCAACTCCTACGAGGAGATGAAGGCGAAGGCGGACGACGGCTTCCTGCTGGCGCACTGGAACGTGGACCCGAAGGTGGAGGCCCGCATCAAGGAGGAGACGGGGCTCACCACGCGCTGCCGCCCCTTCAGCCTCAAGCAGGAGCCGGGCAAGTGCATCGTCACCGGCGAGCCCTCGCCGGGCCGCATCGTGTTCTCCAAGTCGTACTGAGCCACGCCTGGGTGGATGACGCAGGGCCGCGGGGAGTCACTCCCGCGGCCCTTGTCGTTTCTTCGAGGGCTCAGGCCTTGAAGGGCACCTGCCGCTCGAACTCGCGGCTGGGGATGCCGACCACCGAGTAGGCCGGCGACTGGAGCGGCGGCATGCGCCGGAGGATGCCGCGATGGAAGCTGCGGTAGCCCCTGTGGAACTTGCCGCCGTTGTAGACGCGCAGCAGGTTGGCGGTGAACAGGCCGTTGAACGTGCCGTCGCTGGAGAGCTGGTTGTCCTGGCACCCGGAGATGAGCAGCACCGTGGCCTTCATCGTCGCGCGCGGGTCCTCCTTCGGCAGGTCCTTCATGATGGCGTCGTACATGGCGCGGTTGTTCCGGTAGGTGCGCAGGGCGATGACCTCCGGCATGTTCCGGAAGCGCCGCTCCTCCTCGTGCGTGTCCTGCATCGAGTCCGCCAGCATCGACAGGTTGCCGCTGCTGCGCAGCGCCGCGTAGGCCGTCCTGCTCACCGAGCCGCTGTGACAGCTGTCGGAGAGCATGAACACGCGCACGCCCTGACGGAGCTTGGACAGCCCGGCGTAGATTTCGTCGTCGACGAGCTCGCCGTCATAGAGCACCCACGTCTCGTCCCGCCCATCCGCCTCGTCGCCGTTCATGTCCGGAAGCTGGCCGCCGTGCCCCGAGTACGTCAGCAGGAACAGGTCGCCGGGTTGCAGCACCCGGGCCGCCTCTTCGAATTCCTTCAGAACGCGAGCGCGCGTCGCCTCCTTCGTGAGCAGCTTCGTCACCTTCCCGTAGTTCTGCCCGCGAGCGATGGCCTCCATGTCGTCTGCGTCCGCCTCGCAGGCCTGGAGCGCCCCGTCCCAGCCCGCGTAGTGGGCCGGGTCCACCGAGTTCAAGCCGATGTTCAACGAATATCCCTGCGCCATGAGTCACACTCCTCCGTGTTGTCCGGGTGGAGCGCGGCCCGTGACGGTGTGACGCGGGGAAGCGGCAGGCGGGCCGCCCGCTCGGGCGCCGGGAGCTCAGTTCGCGGCGAGCAGGCCCGGCTTCCGGGGGGCGAAGGTGGCCACGGGCTCGGCCTTGCCGGCCACGGGCAGGGGGGCGGCCGGCTCGAAGTCGAAGCCTTCCTGACACCGCCGCATCGTCGCCGCGGAGACGAGCATGGGGACGCCCACCTTCTTGGTGAGCCCTTCAATCCGGCTGGCCAGGTTCACCGCGTCGCCAATCACCGTGTACTCGCGCCGCTGCTCGCTGCCCACGTCGCCCACGACGACGCGCCCGGTGTGGATGCCGATGCCGATGCGCAGCGGCTCCTCGCCCCGCGCGGCACGCTCGGCGTTGAGCCCCTCCAGCGCCTCCAGCATGGCGAGGCCACAGGCGACGGCGGCCTGGGGGTGGCCGGGTAGGTCCAACGGCGCGCCGAAGTACGCGAGGATGCCGTCACCGATGAACTTGTCGAGCGTGCCTCCGTGGCGGAACACCACGTCCACCATGCGCGAGAGGTACTCGTTGAGCAGCGCCACCACCTGCGGGCTGTCCAAGCGCTCGGACATGGAGGTGAAGCCGCGGATGTCGGAGAAGAGGAGCGTCACCTCGCGGTGCTCACCACCACCCGCCTCGGCGCCGCGCTCGGCGAGATGGCGGGCCACCTCCGGGGAGAAGTAGCGGCCCAGCCGCTCGCGCTGCACTTCTTCCTGCGCCACCTGTGTCACCAGGCCCAGCACCTGCCGGCCGATGAAGACGGCCGCCAGCGCGGCCAGCGACAGCACCAGCACCACGCCGGAGAGGAAGGACCCCGTCGGCAGGCCGGCGGCGTCCGCCAGGAGCGTCTGCAGGACGATGGCCACCGCCGTGGCCGCCACCACGCTCGCGCGCGACAGCGTCACCAGCGCCACGATGACCACCAGGGTGATGTAGACGCCCAGCGACATCAGCGCTACGGGGCCCGGGGCCTCCGCGCCGAGGACGGCCATCCGCTGGAGGATGAAGACGGCGGGCATGTCCACGAAGGCGAGCAGCAGGGCCGACCGGCGCAGGAGCGCGGGGAAGTGCCGCGCGGCGAGCCACAGCAGGAAGGCCACGCCCAGATAGAGGGCCAACCTGTCCAGGGGCACCCGCCAATCGTACGACTGAGCCACGAGCAGCCAGCACGCCACGCCCGCGAACCGGAACCGGTTGAGCCACTCGCCCACCTGCGAGCGCCAGCCCCTCAGGCGCCGCTGGAGTGTGTCCTCGACATGGGAGTGATTCCACATGGAGCCCGGACGCTAGCCCACACGCAGCGCCCCCTCCAGTCGCGGGCCACCGCGTCCAGGTGGGCTATCTTTCCGGCATATGGCGAGCATCGGTCACGTGGCGGTGGGCATGGCCCTGGGGAGGTACGAGGCGGGCAGCGCCTCCATGCGCAGGCAGGCAGGGGCCATGGCGCTGCTCTCCCTGCTCGCGCTGCTGCCCGACGCGGACGTGGTGGGCTTCAAGTTCGGCATCGCCTACGCCGCGCCGTGGGGGCACCGGGGCGCGTCGCACTCCCTGGTGTTCGCCGCGGGTGTGTCGCTCGTCGCGATGATGCTGGCGCGGGCGCTGCGCGCTCCGGCCGTGCGGTGGGGGGCGCTCACGTTCCTCGCGGTGGCGAGCCACGGGCTGCTGGACTCGCTCACCGATGGCGGCCTGGGCGCGGCGCTGCTGTGGCCCTTCTCGGAGGGGCGCTACTTCGCACCGGTGCATCCGCTGCCGGTGTCGCCCATCGGCGCGAGGATGCTGTCCGCGCGCGGCATGTATGTCGTTGGCGTGGAGTTGCTCGCCTTCATCCCCTTCTGGGCCTACGCGCTCTGGCCGCGTGGGCGCCGCCAGGAGTCCTGAGCCATGCGTCTGTTCACCGCCGTCACGCTGGGAAGCACGATTGAGTCGCGCACCCTCGCCACGCTGGAGCGACTGCGCGCACTGGCCCCGCATGCCCGCTGGGTGAAGGCGGAGGGTGTCCACCTCACGCTGGTGTTCCTGGGCGACGTGGACGAGGCGCGGCTGCCGTCCCTGCGCGAGGCGCTGGAGCCCGTGGGCCCGAGACATTCCCCCTTCGTGTTGTCCGTGGGAGGCGGGGGGAGTTTTGGTTCGCCGTCCCACCCGCGCGTGCTCTGGGCGGACGTGCGCGGGGCGACGGAGGCGCTGAAGGCCCTGCAGGCGGACACCGCGGCGGCACTGCAACCGCTGGGCTTCGAGCCCGAGCACCGCGAGTACACCGCGCACCTCACCCTCGCGCGCTCGAAGGACCCTCGCGGAGACCCGGCCCTCGCGCGGTGCTCGCAGACGTTGGCGGAGTCGGACCTCGGCGAGGGACGCGTGGACCGGCTCGTCCTCTTCGAGAGCCGGGGCGGGCACTACCACTCCCGGTTGGAGGTGCCGCTCACGCGCGCGGAGTGAAGTGCGCACGCAGCAGAGTCGAGTCCAGGAGGAGTCGCCTCCGCGGGGGTGGAGGTGCGAGCGCTGTCCTGGTCGGCTGGCACCGGGGCTGCACTGTTCCAGGACAGGCGCGTGCAAGCGCCGGAAAGGACTGAACGATGCGGTGGAGTGTCCTCGTGGCGGTGTGGCTCGGAGCGCACGGTGCGGTCGCGGCACCACGACTGGAGGCGTCGTCGCTGCGGACGGGAGACATCGTCCTGCACACCTCGCGCTCACGTCAGTCGGAGGCCATCCGGGCGGCGACGGAGAGCCCGCTGTCCCATGTCGGAATGGTGGAGGTGACGCCCCAGGGCGCCTGGGTGGTGGAGGCCGTCCAGCCCGTGCAGCGCGTACCCTTCGCGAAGTGGAAGGCGCGCGGGGTGAAGGGGCAGATCCTGGTGCTGCGGCCGAAGGAGCTGAGCGACGCACAGCGGCAACAGGCGGTGGACGTGGCGAAGAAGCACCTGGGCAAGCCGTACGACTGGCAGTTCGGCTGGGGTGACGAGGCGATGTACTGCTCGGAGCTGGTGCGCAAGGCGTACGCCCAGGGCGCGGGCGTGGAGTACGGGAAGATGGAGCGCCTGGGCTCGCTCAAGGTGCAGGGCCTGGAGAAGGCCATGCGCGAGCGCTACGGCGTGAGGGTCCCTCTGGACCTGGAGCTGGTGACGCCTGCCAGCCTGGCTGTCGATGAGAAGCTGGAGGTGGTGCACTCGGACTTCCCGGCGGTGCGATAGGCACGCCTGTTCCCGCCCGGACACCCGGGCCTCGGGGTGGGCAGGCGAGAGAGGACCCAGGCTGTGGATTGCGGGAGGGCACGGCTAGGATGCGCGACATGCGACGCGTTCTGCTGCTCCTCCCCCTCCTCGCGCTTGCTGGCTGCAAGGAAGAGGTCCCCCAGGGTGGCGTGAAGGTCACCGTGAGCTACGACGGCTTCAAGCCCCGCTGCGTGCGGGTGATTGCGCGCGACATGGAAGGTGGCCACGAGCCGCTCTCCGATGAAGTGGCGGCCGAGAAGGTCAAGGGCGAGGCCGCTGGCGGCAGCATCGTCGTTGGCGTGCTCCCTCCCGACAACTGGGGCAGCGAGGTGGAGGTGGAGGCGCAGGCCTTCGAGCGCGCCTGCGACGGCGAACCGGTGGTGAAGAACTCGCAGCGGGTCACGATGACGCGGGGCCAGACGTCGGCCACGACGCTGTCGCTGCAAGCGAAGGACACGGATGGGGACGGCTATGTGGCCAGGCTCTCGGGCGGCACGGACTGCAATGACGGCAGGCCCGACATCAACCCGGGCGTGACGGAAGAGCTGTGCAACGGCGTGGACGACAACTGCAATGACCAGTCGGACACGGTGGAGCTGCAGCTGGGACAGGCGTGCACCGAGGGCGCTGGCTGTGCGGGCACGCGCGCCTGTGGCGACAACGGCAAGGTCGGC
This sequence comes from Pyxidicoccus sp. MSG2, assembly GCF_026626705.1. NCBI lineage: Bacteria > Pseudomonadati > Myxococcota > Myxococcia > Myxococcales > Myxococcaceae > Pyxidicoccus > Pyxidicoccus sp. MSG2. The sequence continues at coordinate 6,954,342 of NZ_JAPNKC010000001.1, read as the reverse complement.
TGCAACGCGCCGAGCGCCACCATGGCGTACCCGGACGTGGACCGGGATGGACATGGCGACAAGAACGCGACCGCCACGGCCTTCTGCGATGGCGTGCCGGTGGGCTTCGTCACCAGCCCGAACGACGACTGCGACGACCGCGCCGGCATCGGCGCCAATGTGTTCCCCGGCGCCCAGGATCTCTGCGACGGCAAGGACAATGATTGCGACGGGCCGAGTGACGAGGACTTCCCTCTGCTCAATCAAGCGTGCTCCGATTCGATCACACAGTGCGGCGGTACGCAGCAGTGCACACCGAGTGGCACCGCTACGACGTGCGTGATTACCCAGCAGGCCTCCACCTGGTACCCGGATGATGACGGCGACGGGTATGGCCGGAACAGTGGCGCGCAACAGACCTGCATGCCTCCCGCAGCCTCGGTGAGCCAGGGCAATGACTGCGACGACGGCAACCCCTTCACCCATCCCAATGCCGACGAGCTGTGCGACAGCCTCGATAACGACTGCAACAGCCAGCCCGAAGCCACCACCGCGACCTGCCCGGCCAGTGGCTCCGCGTGGGGTGTTCGAACCGAAGGTTCGACGACGCAGATATGGTACTCGGTCTCCACGTGGACGCCCGGTGGCGTGTGGGCAGTGGGCGATAACAACCGCCGCGCCGTGCTGAGACCGGGAGACACCAACTTCACCGTGACCGCATCAACGGCGGGCGCGTGTGGGGACGCTCTGACGACCGCCTGGTATGCCGTATGGGCTGACCCGAACAACAACGGCCGCGCCTATTTCACGTCCGCCGGTGGTCGGCTGGCCAACCAGGATGCCACCAACACGGCCTGCACCCAGGTCACCGTCACGGACCTGGCGACCTACGGGATTACGGGCGTTCGGAACAACTCCGTGCTCGAACTCTACGGGGTGAGCGCGAGCTCCAGCGCGAACGACGGTGCGGCCTTCAGCTGGGACGGTGCCACCACCACGGTGAACTTCAACACCCCCACCAATGACATCGACCCGGTGCTCGACATCCACGGAACGACCCGGAACACGATCTTCGCGGTCGGCGGCTATGCCAGTGGCACGGTCGGGCCTCGCATCTACCGCTTCGTCCCTGGTGACGGGACGTGGCAGACGCAAAACGTGCAGAGCATCTCCGGGCTGGGGCGTCTCAATGGCATCTGGGTGGTGAGCGACAAGCTCGCATTCGCCGTGGGCGATAAGGGGTCCGCCCTGAAATGGAACGGCACCGCATGGAGCAAGGTGACCTTCCCCAACAGCGACGACCTCACCTCCGTCGTCGCCTTCGGCGCGAACTCGGTCTATGCCACCGCCCTCAGCGGCACCAAGGGCCGCATCTACCGGTACAACGGCACCGAGTGGACGAAGATCCACGAAATCGGGAACGTCCAGTTCAGCGACATTGCCGGCACGAGCCCCGCGGACCTCTGGGTCGTTGGCAATAAAGGAAACATCCTCCACTGGCCTCAGTGACGCGGCTCAGCGCATCCGCCGCGCCACCACGAAGCGGCGGCTGAAGAGGTACGGCGTGCCTCGCGCGTGCTTCGGGTAGGACTGGCGCAGCAGGGGCTTCAGCGTGTCGAGGAAGTCCCTGCCCTCCTCCGGCCCCAGCGCCGCCAGCACGGGCCGCAGCGTGGTGCCCAGCAGCCACTGGAGCACCGCGTCCTCGCCCGGCAGCACGTGCAGGTACGCCGTCTCCCAAGCGTCCACCGTCGTTCCCAGGTCGGACAGCCACGCCTCATACGTCGCGAGCGACTCCGCGTGCCCCCGGCGCACCGACTCCAGCTTCGGAGCGAAGCGCGGCAGGGCCCGTACCTCGTCGATGTGCCGGTGCGAGGGCGCCTCGAAGTTGGCCGGCACCTGGAAGGCCAGCACCCCGTGCAGTGCCAGCTTCGCCACCAGTTGCTTCAACAGCGCACCGTGGTCCGGCACCCAGTGCAGCGCCGCGTTGGAGACGAGCACGTCCAGCGGCGCGGGAGGCTCCCAGCCCGCGAGGTCCGCCACCTCGAAGCGCAGGGACTCCGGCGGCGGACGGCGGCGTGCTTCCTCCACCATCGCATCCGACGAGTCCACGCCGTACACCCGCGCGTCCTTCCACCGTCCGGCGAGCACGCGCGTCAAATCTCCGGTGCCGCAGCCCAGGTCCGCCACCTGCGCGGGCGCATCCACGTCCACGCGCATCAGCAATTCGAAGAAGGGACGCTTCCTCTCGTCACGGAAGTGCGAGTACTGCGACGGGTCCCACATGGCGACCACCTCCCGGCGGTGCGGCGGGCACCGCGCACCAGGAGGTGTAACCCAAGGGGCTGCTCAGCGCTTCACTCTCAGCACCTGGAAGCCGCGGCCGGACGGGCCGAAGCCGCGCACGTTGTCCATCCGCACCACCAGGTCCCCCGAGGGCAGCACGCCCCACACATCCGCCTGGGCGAAGGCACTGCTGCTCAGCCGCTCGTAGCGCAGCGCCTCGCGCCAGGTCACCCCGTCTCCGCTCGTGAAGAGACGGGCGTAGAGGTCACCTGGCGCCTGGACGTCTCCCGCGCTCGCCCAGCCCGTGCCCATGGCCTGGCCGCCACCGGGCACGGCCATGAAGGAGTACGCGGGGCCGGGCAGTTGCAGCAGCGCGTCCACGCGGCCGCTCGGGAAGAGGCGCAGCAGCTTCGGGTGCTCGGGCTCGTACAGCGTGGACTGGCCCAGCAACAGCGAGCCATCCGCCTGCACCGCACCCGCGACTCCGTTGGCCGCGTAGCCGCTGAAGATGCCCGTCCAGTTCCGCCCGCCGTCCGTGGAGCGGAGCACCGCCGACTGCGCACTGCTGCTCCCCATCGTCGCCCACAGCGCGCCCGTCGTCGCGTCCACGAAGAGCGAGTAGCCATGCCGGTGCGCGGTGAGCGTGGAACGCACCGCCCACGTGGCCCCGCCGTCGCTGCTGGCCCACAGCCGTATCGGCGTGTTGGACGAGGTGAAGGTCTGGTACTCGAGGAAGAACCAGGTGCTCCCCAGCTCCGCGAAGCTGCGCGGACCGTAGGCGCGGTAGTTCCCCAGGCTCACCGCGTTGCCCCAGTTGCGCCCGCCATCCGTCGAGCGCTGGAGCTGGTAGGCGCCGCTGCGGCTCGCCACCGCGAGCAGCGTGCCGTTCTTCATCGCGGTCATCACCCAGAGGTTGCCGCCGTTCTGCCCACGCGCCGCGAAGGTGCGCCCGCCGTCCGTGCTCGCCACCAGGTTCGAGCGGCTCCCGTCGAGCGCCAGCGCATACACCGTGCCCGCGCCGTCCACCGCGAGCACCTCGTGCGTGGTGTTCGTGTACACGGGCTCCAGCGTGATGGGCCCCGACGTGCCACCGTCCGGCAGCGGCGTGCCGCCGTCCGTGCTCGTGCCACCGTCGGTGCCCGGCGTGCCTCCGTCGGTGGTCGTGCCACCGTCGTCGCCTGGCGTGCCACCGTCCGTGCTCGTACCGCCGTCCGTGCCCGGAGCGCCTCCATCCGTCCCGGTGCCACCATCCGTGCCAGTGCCTCCATCCGTCCCGGTGCCACCATCCGGCGGCGGAGTGCCACCGTCCGTCCCGCCATCCGGCACCGGCTGCGGCGTGACGGAGAGCGCCACGCGGGACACGGTGCCCCAATTGCTGGCATCGGGCGCCTCGCCGAAGAGGCACGGCACCTCGGTGCTGTCCGCGGGCAGCACGTCCACCGCGTTGAGGTAGCCCTTGAACGTCTCGTCCCCGTCGAGCGTCACCGCGCTGCCGAAGCTCCCGTCCTTCAGCACGCGCACGCGCAGCTCGTAGTGCTCGTTCAGCACGCGCATGCGGTTGTAGAAGACATACAGCGTGTCACCGATGCGCGTGGTGGCCGCCTGCATGGCCCAGTCCGACGTGCCCTCCACCAGGATGCGCGGCCCGAAGGACGTGCCGTCGAAGTGCCGGTAGTAGAGCTTCTCCGTCTCGTCCTTGTAGACGAGGTCGATGCCGCCCTTCCCGTCCGCCACCGCGCTCAGCGCGGCGCCGTGGTAGATGCCGTCGGAGAACGCGTCGCGCACCGGGCCCCACGTGTCCAGCGGGTCCGAGTCGTCGCGGATGCGCATGCGCGTGGGCTCGAAGCCGTCGTGCATGGCGTAGAAGAAGACGAGCCGCGAGCCCACGCTCAACAGCCGCCCGCCGCCCCGGTGCTTCACCTTCCCCAGGTCCGGCTGCCGCGTGAAGGTGGCGCCGCCGTCCGTGGACACCGACACCACCGCCGTGGAGGTGCCGTCGCGCTCCAGCCGGAAGGCCTGCACCCAGAACCGCCCTTGCGAGTCCCTCGCCAGCAGCGCCCGGGAGAAGCCCGTGTTGTCGTCCGGCGTGTCCAGCACGCGCACCGCCGGCTGCGGCGTCCACGTGTCCGAGCCGGACTGGTAGCGCCACCACTGGAAGTACACGTCATGCCACCGCGAGGGCGCCAGCGTGGGGTCCTCGTACGAATACACGAGGGCCACGTCCCGCCCCACCGCGAGCAACTCCGCCCGGTCCGCGTGCGTCGGGTCCGACTGGACGTCCGCCACGCGCCGCAGCGAGCGAAGCCCATCCTCGGAGCGGTACAGCACCAGCCCCTTGCCCTCCCGGCCCCCGTGCTGGATGGCCACCAGCCACGTGGGAGGACGTCCTGAGCCTGTCTCGATTCGAACAATGTGGCGCTGTGCCGGGAGCGTGAGGGCATTGCCCCCGCTCACCGGTACCAGCGACGTCCCGCCTGCCGCGAGCACCGCGGCGAGCAGGGCACCAGCCAGCCCCGTCATTCCTGTCCCCCTCCTCGTCTACGCCCCGGAGGGGAAGCTAGGGCTGGGGTACAGGGAAGGAAACCGGCTCAATACAACCACATGGCCCCATACGGCGAGCCCGCCAGGCTGCCTGCCGCCCGGCTCACGCTCCCTCGTGGGAGCGGACCTGGCGCACGCTCCCTCGCGAGGGAGCGTGCGCGGAGCAACGGACTACTTCGTGCGGCGGCGGCGGGTGGCGCCCGCGTCCGGAGCGGCGGTGCCCGCGTCGGCCACCGGCTCGATGACCGCGCCGCTGTCGGCGGCCGTCAGGCCAGCGTCGGCCGTGCCGGCATCCGCGCCAGCCGCGCCGGCGCGCTGCACCGGCGGCGGCGGGTTGACGAGCGCCAGCGAGCCGAGGAAGTCGTCCGAGCCCGGCGCGCCGATGCTCGGGTTGTAGAGGACGAGCATGGTGTAGAGGCGCGGGCCCACCAGGTAGTTGCGCGCCTTCACCTCGCCGTTGGGCGAGGACACCGTGTAGGACTTGCCGGGGTAGCCGTCGATGGTGACTTCCTGCTCGTTGCTGACGGTGCCCTTGAGCTGGTTGGTGAGGCCGTCACGGCCCTCGTTGAGGAAGGCCTCCGCGGGACGCGCGGCGACGACCTTCTCCGGGTAGTCCGCGATGCTGACGGAGAAGATGACGCCTTCCGGAGTCTGGAGCGAGTACGCGGCCGTGGCCACGTCGCCCGCCGGAATGGTGACCTTCTGCCGCTGCACCTGCGGCTGGCCGGGCATCTTCACGGAGAAGCCCTCCTCCGCATTCACGGTGGCCAGCTGCGGGCCGGTGTCTACCGGGGGGGCCGAGTTGTCGCCGCCCTCGTTGGGAATCTCCTCGATGGTGGAGGAGGCTTGCTGGTTGTCGGTCTTCTGCTGACCGGCGCACGCGGCGGCAATCAGCGCGATGGTGGCAACGGCGGCGAGGAGGCGGGACAACGAAGGCATGGGCACGCTTCCTAATTGTGGTTGAACGCGGTGCGTCTTAGGACGCTAGACGAACTGCTTGCCTGCTGACTACCCGAGATTCGGGGGCTTGCCAGTTTCAATGCGACTTCAACGGCCAGGGAGCGTCAGCGAGAGGACGTAACGGCTGACCCGTCCTCCCGGTCTACTCGCCCAGGTAGGCGCGACGGACCTCGGGGCTGTCCAGCAGCGCCTTGCCGGGGCCCGCCATCGCCACCTCGCCCGTCTCCAGCACGTAGCCGTAGTGGGCGCAGTTGAGCGCGAGGTGGGCGTTCTGCTCCACCAGCAGCACGCTCACCCCGGTGGCGTTCACCTCGCGCAGGGTGCGGAAGATGGTCTCCGTCACCTGCGGCGCCAGGCCCAGCGAGGGCTCGTCCAGGAGCAGCAACTGGGGCCGGCTCAGGAGCGCACGGGCGATGGCGAGCATCTGCTGCTCGCCGCCGGACAGCGTGCCCGCCAGCTGCTTGCGGCGCTCCTTGAGCACCGGGAAGAGCGTGAAGCCCTTCTCCAAATCCTGCTGGATGCCGGCTGCGTCCTTGCGCAGGTACGCGCCCAGCTCCAGGTTCTCCAGCACGGTGAGGTTGGGGAACACGCCCCGGCCCTCCGGCGCGTGCGCCATGCCGCGCGGCACCAGCTGGTGCGCCTTGAGGGACGTGGTGTCCTTGCCCTCGAGCGTAATCCGGCCCGCGCTGGGCTTGAGCATGCCGCTCACCGCGCGCAGGGTGCTCGTCTTGCCCGCGCCGTTGGCGCCGATGAGGGCCACCACCTCGCCCTTGCCCACCGTCAGCGACACGCCCTTGAGCGCCTGGATGGCGCCGTAGTGCACCTTGATGCCGTCCACCGCCAGGAGCGGCGGGAAGGCCCGGCGCTCGCCCAGCGTCTTCACCTGAGCCTCGCTCACGCCGCCCCTCCGTGGCTCTCCAGGTAGCTGTCACCCAGGTACGCCTCGATGACCTTCCGGTCGCCGCGAACCTCCGCCGGAGCGCCCCGGGAAATCGTCTCGCCGTGGTCCAGCACGGTGATGTGCTCGCAGATGCCCATGACCAGCTTCATGTCGTGCTCGATGACCAGCACGCCGAGCTTGAAGTCGTCGCGCAGCTTGCGGATGAGCACCATCAGGTCCGCCTTCTCGCGGGTGTTCATGCCCGCGGCGGGCTCGTCCAGGAGCAGCACGCGGGGCTTCGTGCCCAGCGCGCGCGCAATCTCCAGCCGGCGCTGCTCGCCGTAGGGCAGGTTGCGCGCCTCCTCGTCGCGGCGGTGCGACAGGCCCATGACCTCCAGCAGGTGCTCCGCCTGCCGCGTCAATTCCCGCTCCTCCGCCTGGAAGTGCGGGGTGAGCATCAGCGCCCGCCACCAGTCGCGGTAGTTGACGAGCGCGTTGCGCAGCTTCGCGGACGCGCCCATCCCCGTCGGGTGCAGCGCGCCCTGCGCCCGGCACGCCACCTTCACGTTGTCCAGCGCGGTGAGCGCGCGGAACAGACGGATGTTCTGGAAGGTGCGCGCCAGGCCCAGGTGGTTGATTTGATGCGGCTTGCGCCCGTTCACCCGCTGCCCGGCCACGCGCACCTCGCCCTGGGAGGGCTGGTACACGCCGGTGAGCACGTTGAACGCGGTGGACTTGCCTGCGCCGTTGGGACCGATGAGGCCCAGCAAATCTCCCTGGCGGACGGTGAGGGAGAAGTCCGTCAGCGCCTTGAGGCCGCCGAACTGGATGCTCACCCCGTCCGCCTGGAGCAGCGGGGGCCGGGAGTCTCGATTCGCCTGCACCGCCGTGCTCACGACAGCCCCCTGCGCCGGCGCGGAATCCACCGCGGCAGCACGTCCCAGAGTTCCCGGGTACCGAACAGGCCTTGCGGCCGCGACAGCATCAGCACCACCAGCAGCAGGCCGTAGATGGGCATGCGAATCTGGTCCACCTTCTGCGCCAGCGTGCTCTCCGTGCCCAGCAGGTTGAACGCCGAGCGCAGGCCCTCCGGCAGCAGCGTGAGGAAGATGGCCGCGACGATGGCGCCCGTGGTGGAGCCCAGGCCGCCCAGCACCACCATGACGACGATTTCCATCGACTTCACGAAGGTGAAGGAGCCGGGGTTGATGATGGGCACGAAGTGCGCGAACAGCCCGCCAGCGATGCCCGCGAAGAACGAGGAGATGACGAACGAGCGGACCTTGTAGCCCGTGGTGTCCACGCCCATCGCCTCGGCGGCGACTTCGTCCTCGCGGATGGCCCACAGGCTGCGGCCATGGCTGGAGCCGGCGATGCGCCGCGCCACCAGCACCGTGAGGAAGACCCAGAAGTAGATCATGTACGGGCTGGAGTACTGGGGGATGCCGGACAGGCCCAGCGCGCGGCCGAACGCGTTCGTGTTCTGCACCACCACGCGGATGATTTCGCCGAAGCCCAGCGTGACAATCGCCAGGTAGTCGCCGCGCAGCCGCAGCGAAGGCAGGCCCACCAGGAAGCCGCAGGCCGCCGCGGCGAGCCCGCCCGCCAGCAGCGCCACCGTGAAGAGCACCTGGTCGCTGGCCACCACCGGGAGGAAGGACAGCGCCACCTCCTTGAGGTTCAGCGACAGCACGCCGGAGATGTAGGCCCCCACCGCCATGAAGCCCGCATGGCCGATGGAGAACTGGCCCGTCATGCCGTTCACGATGTTGAGGCTCACCGCGAGGATGATGTTCACCCCCATCACCGACAGGAGGTACACGGCGAAGGGGGACTCGTTGGTCACCCACTGGAACAGCGCCAGCACGGGCAGCGCCACCAACACGGGGAGGATGCCGCGCAGCGAGGGCGGAATGGCGGAGCGGGCCTCGGGAACGGGAAGCGCGGGGGTCTCCATCAGACCTTCTCCGCCGCGACGCGACCGAACAGGCCACCCGGCTTCACGAGCAGCACCAGGATGAGGAAGCCGAAGGCCACCGCGTCACGCCAGGTGCTGGCCGCGTAGCCCACGACGAACTCCTCCACCAGGCCCAGCACCAGGGCGCCCACCACCGCGCCCGGCACGTGGCCGATGCCGCCAATCACCGCCGCCACGAAGGCCTTGAGGCCCACGTACAGCCCCATCAGCGGACTCACCGACGTGTCCTTGATTGCGTAGAGCAGGCCCGCGCCCGCCGCCAGCGCGCTGCTGAGCATGAACGTCAGCGCAATCACGCGGTCGGTGGGGATGCCCATCAGCGCCGCCACGCGGTGGTCCCAGGACACCGCGCGCATCGCCCGGCCGAAGCGCGTGCGGAACACGAGGTACTGCAAGCCCACCATCAGCGTCACGGCGATGAGGAAGCTGATGATCTGCCAGTTCCAGACGACGACGTCGCGGTCGCCGATGACAATCCACTCCCTGGGCTCGATGACCTCCGGGAAGGCGCGCGGGGACGCGCCGGGCAGGAAGCCGATGTCGAGCTGGAAGCCGTAGGAGAGCGCGAAGGAGATGCCGATGGCGGTGATGAGCGCCGTCAGCCGGGGCTTCTCGCGCAGCGGCCGGTACGCGAACCGCTCGATGAGGAAGCCGAGCAGCGCGCAGCCCAGCATGGCCACGGCGAAGATGACCGCCACGCCCAGCAGGGAGTTGCGCACCTCGCGCCCGAGCGCGAACGCGGTGGCATAGCCCATGTAGACGCCGACCATCATGACGTCGCCGTGGGCGAAGTTGATGAGCTTGAGGACGCCGTACACCATCGTGTAGCCGAGCGCGACGAGCGCGTAGATGGTGCCGGCGGCCAGACCGTTGATGAGATGCTGGAGGAGCTGCGCCATTAGGGATTGACGGTGGTGACGTACTCGGTCTTGCCGTCCCCGACCTTGAGGACGACGGCGGACTTCACGGCGTTGCGCTTGTCGTCCAGGGTGATGGTGCCCGCCACCCCGGGGAAGTCCTTCGTCTGGGCGATGGCGTCGCGCACGGCCGGGCCGCTCAAATCCTTGGCGCGCCGGAGGGCTTCAATCGCCACGCGGGCCGCGTCGTAGCCCAGCGCCGCCAGCGCGTCCGGCACGCCGCCGTAGGCGGCCTTGTAGTCGGAGATGAACTTCTGCACGCGCGGGTCCGGGTTGTCCGGCGAGTAGTGGTTGGAGAAGTAGCTGCCCTGGATGGCGCTGCCGCCCAGCTCGAAGAGCTTCTCGGAGTCCCAGCCGTCGCCGCCCATCAGCGGAACCTTGAGGCCCACCTCGCGCGCCTGGCGGGCGATGATGCCCACCTCGCTGTAGTAGCCCGGCACGTAGATGCCGTCCGGCTGCGTCTTGCGGATGGCGGTGAGCTGCGCGCGGTAGTCCGTGTCGCCCTGGCTGTAGCTCTCCGTGGTGGCGACCTTGCCGCCCATCTCCGTGAACTTGCGCGTGAAGACGTCCGACAGGTCGATGGAGTAGGCGCTCTTGTTGTCCTGGAGCACCGCCACCTTGCCCAGCTTCAGGTTCTCCCGGGCGAACTTCGCCATGACGTAGCCCTGGAACGGGTCGATGAAGCAGACGCGAAAGATGAAGTCGCCCTTCTGCGTGACGGTGGTGTTGGTGGACGAGGGCGTAATCATCGGCACGCCCGCGGCCTGCGCCTTCTCCGCCATGGCCAGCGAGTTGGACGAGGCCACGTCACCGAGGATGAGCACCACCTTGTCCTGCGTAATCAGGCGGGTGGCGGCCTGCGCGGCCTCCTCCGGCTTGCTCTGGTTGTCGTAGACGCGGATGGCCAGCTTCTTGCCCTTCACGCCGCCCGCGGCGTTGGCCTCCTTGATGGCCATCTCGATGCCGTTGCGCGTGGAGATGCCGAAGGTGGCCTGGCCGCCGGTGAGCGCGCCCACCTGGCCCAGGAGGATGACGTCGGAGCCCGCGGGTGTCTCACCACCAGGGGCGGGCTGTGCCTGCTGCGCGGTCTGCGCGCCGCCCTCACCGGACGGGGCGGGCTGCGTCTTCTTCTCGCAGGCGGCCGCCAGGACGGCGAGCGCGGCGAGCAGCATCGGGGCAAGGCGTCGCATGCGGGGCTTCCCTCCAAGGGGGGATGACGGCAAAGCCCCGGTTTTCTAGGGGAGCCCTCTCCATGGGTCAAGCTCGCAGCCGAGCCGGCCCGCTCCCACACGCTGCGTGCGGTGCGTCAGTCAGGAGTGCAGCCCGTCCAGGGGGCCGTCGTGGAGCACCTCCCCCTGCTCATCCACCCGGGCTGTCTCCCGGCGTACGGTGGTGTGCACCTGGCGCAGCTCCTCCCGGGTCGTCCTGGCGATGGTGACCTCCTGCCAGACGCGGGCCGTCCTGGTGAACTCCACCTGCTCCTCGTGCAGGGGGATGACGAGGGTGGCCTCCTCGAAGGGCGCCAGCCCCCCCGGCACCGTCCCCCGCTCCGCCGCCCCGGGGCTCGCGCCGCCCTCCACGTCCCCGGCCTGTACCCGCTCCACCACCAATTCCTCGCGCCGCACGGGGATGGAGAAGTGCTTCACCTCCGTGCGCACCACCTTGTGGACGCGCAGGTGCCCCACCTCGTGCGCCACGGCGCGAGGGAGGGCCTCCTCGTGGGCCAGCGGGATGACGAGGTCCGTCGTCTCCCCGAGCCTGTCGGTGACCCGGGACTCCGGACGATGAGCCTCCAGCTCGGCGCGGCTGCCGGGCCCGGGCGACAGCTCGTCCCGCGTGAGGCCCAGGTGCGCCTCCCCGTCGCGCACCGCCACCACGTCGCCGTAGCGGGCCACGTAGTCCCGCGCGCGGAGCAACCCGCCCTCGATGACGAAGGTGTCCTCGCCGCAGCCCACCACGCTGCCCAGCTTCACGCCGTCCGCCGTGAAGACCCGCATGCCTTCCTTTACGTCCGTGCGCATCCCCGCTCCTCTCGAGTCCGGCAACGCCAGGCACTCTCACCCGGAGGTGGACGCCAGGGCCTCGTGCCAGGGTTGTTCCCTGCCGCTGGGCCCGCGACGGGGCCCGCGCTCCACGGCCCGGCGCACCTCGTGTCCGGACGCCTCTGACTGGGCCGCGGCGTGAAGCTCCAGCGCCGCCAGGCGCCGACGGCGCGCCTCCCTGCGCCGGTCCGCCATCAGCCCGTCCGCGTCCTCCCCTTCCAGCGCCGCGCCAGCCTCGGAAGCCGGTTCCCCGGAGCCGGAGTGGGAGCCGGAGTGGAGCCGGCGGCGCGCGAGCCCTCCAGCCACCAGCGCGCCCAGCAGTCCCGCCGTCCAGCCCATGCTGGCGCGGGAGTCTCCCCTGTCCGGGTGGAGGAAGCGGCGCAGGCCGCGCAGCACGAGGGGCGCCCCCAGGCCCGCCGCCGCGCCGCCCCACAGCAGCCCGCTCCAACGCCCCTGCCGCGTGCTCTCCTGCCTGGTGCTCATCATGGCCTCCCGCATGGGCACTCATGGCGCCTTCAGGGCGCGCGTACGAAGGTGGGGTGGGCCAGCTCCGGGAGGAAACCCCTCGCGGACGAAGGCCTGCCTGCCGTCGCGCTCCTCGCCCTGGGAGCGAGCGAGGAGGCATGCCCGCGTTCGGGTGGGCAGGCACGTGACCAGGCCCTCTCGCCGCACTGCCTGTCCACTGTCGTTTGGCCTACCCGCTCCCACCTTCCCGATGAAGCCCGGGGCCCAGGACACCCGAGGCCTCGTGCGGGCGCACGAGGAGGCAATCACCAGGGCCGAGGGGATGTCCCGCCCCGGCCCCCCTGGTTACAAGGAGCCAGCCATGTTCCAGCGTACGGATGTGAGAGAAGGAATGGTCGTCCGCAGCATCGACGGCGAGAGGCTCGGCAAGGTGTTCGCCGTGGGCGACGGCGAGTTCCACATCGAGAAGGGCCTCTTCTTCCCGAAGGACTATCTCGTCCGGTACTCCGAAATCAGCGACATCCGGGCCGAGGAAATCGTCCTCAACCACGGCAAGGAGGCCCTGCACAGCCTGTCGCGTGACGACAACCGCTACGCCACTGCGGGCCTGGGCGGTGGCGCGGGCGTGGGCCCCGGCGCCATGGGCATGCCGGCCGAGCGCACCGTGACGGGCCGCACGGAGGACGTCACCATCCCCGTGCAGAAGGAGGAGCTGGACGTCATCAAGCGCGAGACGCAGGCCGGCGAGGTACGCGTGAAGAAGGACGTCATCGAGGAGGAGAAGGTGATGGACGTGCCGGTGCGCCGCGAGCGCGTGCGCGTGGAGCGCCGCGACGTGAAGCCGGAGCGCCCGGCGATGAGCGCCTCCTTCCAGGAAGAGACAGTCGTCGTCCCCCTGCGCGCCGAGGAGGTCGAGGTCCGGAAGCGCGCCGTGGTGGATGAGGAGGTCGTCATCCACAAGGACGACATCGAGGAGGAGCGCCGCGTCGCGGAGAGCGTCCGCCGCGAGGACGTCAGCATCCGCACCGACGGGGACGTGGAGGGCTCGCGCACCCTGGAGTCGCCCAGCGACGACCCGCTGAAGCGCGGCTACTGAGCTCAGCGCCACGGGTTCCGACGTCGAGTCGTGAAGCAGCCCCCGCCCCTCCCCGCGAAGGGAGGCGGGGGCCTTCCATGTCCGGAAGACGCCGGCGCTTTCAGCGCTCGGGCCTGCGGGGCGGAGGACGCACGTGTGTCTCCTCGCTCCCGTCGGCCACCGGCACGCCGGGCCTTCCGGCCGCCTCCGTCCGGTCCATGCGGTTGAACTCGCGCAGCCGGTCCGGGAAGTGCTTCGAGGTGAGCCGCGACAGCTCCACGTCCTTCGCCGGGCGGCACACGTCCGACAGCCGGTCCGCCATCTCCTGCGCGCTGCCGAAGCGCGCCTCGGGCCGCTTGGCCAGCGCCACCTCCAGCACGTCCCACAGGGCGCGCGGGAGCGAGTCCGGCCGGGGCAGCCGCTCGTCGCAGATGGCCTGCATGGAGGCCAGCTCGTCCCCGCGGTCGAACGCGCGGCGCCCGGTGAGCGCCTCGTAGAGGATGAGGCCCATGGCGAACAAGTCGCTGCGCGCGTCCAGCCGCTGGCCCCGCGCCTGCTCCGGCGACATGTAGAGCGGCTTGCCCTTGACGATTCCCGGCAGCGTCACCGTGCGCTGGGCGCGCGCCTTCGCCACGCCGAAGTCCAGCACCTTCACCCGCCCGTCGAACCCCACCATCAGGTTGTGCGGGGACAAGTCCCGGTGCACGAGCTGCAGCGGCGCGCCGTCCTCGCCCCTCAAGCCGTGCGCCGCCTGCAGGCCTTGCAGCGCCTGCACCACCACCGCCACCGCGTGCGCCGGCTCCAGCGGGCCCTTGAGCGCGCGGATGAGCCGGTCCAGGTCCACGCCCCGCACCAGCTCCATGGCGATGTAGTAGGCGCCCTGCGCCTCGCCGAAGTCGTAGACGTGGACGAGGTTGGGGTGCGACAGCCGCAGGCCGATGCGCGCCTCGTCCAGGAACTGCTGGATGATGGAGGGGTCCGCGGTGAGGTGCGGGAGGATGCGCTTGAGCGCCACCAGCCGGCCCAGCCCCTCCGGCCCCCGCGCCCGCGCCACCAGCACCTGCGCCATGCCGCCGGTGCCCAGCGGCGTCACCACTTCATACTTGCCAATGCGGCCGCGCGGCGCGGGCGTCTCGTCCAGGGACAGCTCGTCCAGCCGCTCCAGCGCGTTGCGCCCGTCGGTGAGCGCCAGGAAGCCCAGCACCGCCGTGTCGAGCTGCTCGCCGATGGCCTCCACCAGCTTCATCACCAGCCCGCCGCCGTCCTCGAAGCCTCCCTCCACCGCCAGCCCCAGGCCCCCCAGCTCCAGCTTCCCCAGCTTCAGCCGGGTGCAGAAGAGCATCCGCCCGTCCTTCAGCCGGCGCGGCCCCGTCCAGTGCGCCGCCTCGAAGACGTCCACGCCCAAATCCCCCAGCACGCGCGTCAGCACCGGGCCCCGCGTGCCCCGCAGGGACACGAAGCCCGCGGGCGCGTGCACCATCCGCGCGCACTGCGTGAGGAACACGTCCAGCCCGGCGTCCAGGTCCAGGCCCCGCTCCAGGCAGTCCTCGAGGATGTCGTCCGCCATCCGGTGCACGGCCACCAGGCCGCGCAGGAAGGCGACTTCCGTCTGCAGAGAGGGAAATTCCACGGGTGCATTCAACACCCGCGGGCGCCACCCGTGGAAGACGGGTAACCCCGGACTACACCCGCTCGCGGTCCTTCACGGGGACGACGGAAGACAGGCGCTCGGGTGCGCCCTGCCGCGGGGGCAGCAGGTTGCGCTCGTCCATGAGGCCATGCGCCTCCAGCACGCGCTCCAGGTAGGCAATGCGCTCACGGAGCAGCGTGGTGTCGGAGACGCCGAGCTGCGCCTCGCGCAGGCGGATGAAGGCCTCCACCAGCGGCTTGAGGGAGAAGCGCAGGGTGAGCCCCGCGAAGGGAATTCCCAGCACCATGGCCACGATGAGGACGGTGACGACGGCTTCGGTGATTTCCATGAAGGTGCCTCGGGCGGACCGCGGGGTTGTCGCAGTCTACGCCCGGGCGCGCGAACGATTGCACGCGCCCGGTGGAGGCGCCGGCTTCAGCTCGCCTGACCCGTGTAGATGGCGTCGGCGATGCGGTAGGCGCTGCCCTCCAGCCGCTGGAAGGCGTCCTTCAGCGCAACCGGGTCGGAGGTGTTGAGCAGGCCCTTGAGCCGCTCCAGGTCCGCCTTGATTTCGTCGCGGTCCTTCTCCGACAGGAGGCTGGCGTACTCCTCCAGGCTCTTCTCCGTCGTGTAGATGAGCCCGTCCGCGTTGTTGCGCAGCTCGGCCAGTTCCTTCTTCTTCTTGTCGTCCGCCGCGTGCGACTGGGCGTCGGTGATCATCCCCTGGATTTCCGCCTCGGACAGGCCGGAGTTGCTCACCACGCGCACCTGCTGGACCTTGCCGGTGCCGAGGTCCTTCGCGCCGACGTGGACGATGCCGTTCGCGTCGATGTCGAAGGACACTTCAATCTGCGGCACGCCGCGCGGCGCCGGGGGGATGCCCACGAGCTCGAAGCGGGCCAGCGTCTTGTTGTCCGCCGCCATCTCGCGCTCGCCCTGGAGCACGTGCACGCTCACCAGCGGCTGGTTGTCCACCGCGGTGGAGAACACCTGGCTCTTCTTGCAGGGGATGGTGGTGTTCTTGTCGATGATTTTCGTGAAGACGCCACCCGCCGTCTCGACGCCCAGCGACAGGGGCGTCACGTCCAGCAGGAGGACGTCCTTCACTTCGCCCTTGAGCACACCGCCCTGGATGGCCGCGCCCACGGCCACGACCTCATCCGGGTTGATGCCCTTGTGCGGCTCCTTGCCGAAGAACTCCTTCACCTTCTGCTGCACGCGCGGCATGCGCGTCATGCCGCCCACCAGCAGCACCTGGTTGATGTGCTGCGCCGTCACGCCCGCGTCCTTGAGGGCGATGCGGCACGGATCAATCGTGCGGTCGATGAGGTCCGCCACCAACGCCTCGAAGGTGGCGCGGTCCACCGTCTCGGTGAGGTGCTTGGGGCCACTGGCGTCGGCGGTGATGAAGGGGAGGTTGACCTCCGTCTCCGGCGCGCTGGACAGCTCGTGCTTGGCGCGCTCGGCGGCCTCCTTGAGGCGCTGCAGGGCCATGCGGTCTCTGCGCAGGTCCAACCCGTTGTTCTGCTCGGCAAAGCGCTTGGCGAGGTAGTCGATGAGGCGCTGGTCGAAGTCCTCGCCGCCGAGGAACGTGTCGCCGTTGGTGCTCTTCACCTCGAACACGCCGGCGTTGAGCTCCAGGATGGAGATATCGAACGTGCCGCCGCCGAGGTCGTAGACGGCGATGCGCTCGGTGCCGCCGTCCTTCACCTTGTCCAGGCCGTAGGCCAGGGCCGCGGCTGTGGGCTCGTTGATGATGCGCAGGACGTTGAGGCCGGCGATGCGGCCCGCGTCCTTGGTGGCCTGGCGCTGACTGTCGTTGAAGTACGCGGGGACCGTAATCACGGCCTCGGTGACGGGCTCGCCGAGGTAGTCCTCCGCCGTCTGCTTCATCTTCATCAGGACGATGGCGGAGATTTCCGGCGGGCTGTAGCCCTTCTGGCGAATCTCCACCCACGCGTCGCCGTTGGGGCTGGGAGCCACCCGGAAGGAGCTGACGCTGATGGCCTTCTTCGCCTCGGGCGAGTCGAACTTGCGGCCGATGAGGCGCTTCACCGCGAAGACGGTGTTCTCCGGGTTGGTGATGGCCTGCCGCTTGGCAATCTGCCCCACGAGGCGCTCGCCGGAGTCGGTGAAGCCCACCATGGAAGGCGTGGTGCGACTGCCCTCACTGTTGGGGATGACCACCGGCTCGCCGCCCTCCATGACGGAGACGCACGAGTTGGTCGTCCCGAGGTCGATTCCAATCACCTTGCCCATGACGGTTACTGACTCCCCCCGGAAGAATCTTCGGGCTGCGGGGGCACGGTGGTCCCCTCGGACGCGGAGGCCGGCTCGGCCTCCCTGGACTCAACTGTGGCGGGCGCGGCGGCAGGCTCGGCGACGGGCGCGCGAGCGACGACGACCATGGCCGGACGCACCAGCCGCTCGTTCAGGAAGAAGCCGCGCACCACCTCGTGGGCCACATGGCCCGCGGGCACGTCCGCCGTCTCCACCTGCTGAATCGCCTCGTGCATGCGCGGGTCGAACGGCTGACCCTTCGCGCTGAAGGCCTTCACGCCGTGGCGGCCGAGCGCGTCCTCGAAGGACTTGCGCGTCATGGCCACGCCCTTCTGGAAGCTGTCGATGTCCGGGGACTTCGCCGCCGCGTCCAGCGCGCGGTCCAGGTTGTCCAGGACGGGGAGCAGGTCCTTGAGCAGCTTCTCCGAGCCGAAGCGCTGGACCTCCTCCTTCTCCTTCTGCGCGCGCTTGCGGTAGTTCTCCAGGTCCGCGGCGGCGCGCAGGGTGCGCTCCTGCGCCTCCTTGGTGCGCTCGTGCGTCTCGCGCAGGCGCTCCATCGTCTCGCGGCCCTTGGCCTGGCTGAACTCGAGCTGCGCCTTGAGGGATTCCACCTCCTGGCGCAGGGCCGCCACCTCCTCGGGCGACGCCACCGCGACGGGGGCGCTCTCCTCGGCAGGGGGGGTCTCGGCGACGTCCTCGGAGGAAGACCCGGAGGCCTCCACCTCGATGACCGTCACCTCGTCATCATCGTCCATGTGACGCTCGACGCTGCGGACCGCCGCGTCGATGACGTCCTGCCCGATGTCCGTCTGGATGCTGCCCTTCTCGTTCGAGCCGGCCACGGCGCGCACTATGTCACGCGCCCGGGGCCGTTCCAACTCAGGGAAACGACTGGCAGAACCCAGCCCCGGGGTCCAAGCGGGCCGGCTTCACGCGCAGCGGAACTTCACGCTCCGGCGGTGGGCTTCTTCGACCGGCCCAGCGTCTTCTTGGAGGTTGAAGCAGTCTTCCGGGCGGTGGTGCCCTTGCCCGCGCCCTTGGCGGCGGCCTTCTTGCGGCCGATGGACTTGGGAGCGGCCTTCTTCGCGGCGCGGCCTTCGCTCTTCGGAGCAGCGGCGGGCGTGGCGGCGGGGGCTGCGCTGGAGGCCGGGCGGGCCTTCGGGGCCGGGGCTTGCGTCCCGCCCTCCTCGGGCTTGAAGGCGCGCTCCACGGCGCCCTCGACCTGGCGCACGGCGCCTTCAATCTTCTCCGTCGCCACCTTGCTGGTGGTGGTGGCCCAGGTGCGCAGCTGCTCCAGCCCCTCCTTCACCTTCGTCTGGTTCTGCGGGTCCTTCACCTCCTTGAGGAGGCGCTGGGCCTCGCCGCGCAGGTCATCGGTGGTGCGCTTGAGCTCGTCACCGGTGCGCTTGAGGAAGTCCATCAGCTGCTTGTCCCACTTCTCGGCCATTGCTGTGTCCTCCGTGGGGCAGCGGGGCCCCCCTGTGAATCATGGCACTCCACGACCGGTGGGGGCGCAAAACCTTCCCGGGCTTTCTGGAATCACGCACGAGGGCCCCGTCGATTGCCTCCGTGCGGGCAGGGGTGCGCGGACAGGTGTC